>JBBRZP010000042.1:0-24310 GCA_038236565.1 Burkholderiales bacterium
CCAACGTAGTCAACCTGACGCAGGTGGAGGCGACGACGGCGAGCACCGGTGACGGTCTCGCCGTCGGCACCGTCACGCAGGCCAGCAGCGCCACAGTGCCGGCAGGCAGCGTCATCAGCCAGAACCCGATCGCGGGCACGAGCGTCGTGCTGGGCTCGGCAGTGAACCTCGTCGTCTCGACGGGGCCGGCGACGGTCACCGTGCCCAATGTCGTCAACCTGACGCAGGCGGCGGCGACGACGGCGATCACCGGTGTGGGTCTGACGGTCGGCGGAATCACTCTCACCAACAGCCCCACCGTCCCTGCCGGCAGCGTGATCAGCCAGAACCCGGCCGCAGGCGCCAGTGTCGCACCCGGCAGCGCCGTGAGCCTGACGGTCTCGGTCGGACCGGCGTCTGGTGGTCCGGTGCCGGCGTCCGTGCAGATGCGGGTCGACACGCTCGTCGTCGCCGCAGGCGGGTCGACGCCGATCACCACGGTGGTCCTGGATGCCAGCAATCAGCCCATCGTCCCGACGCCAGCGGTCACCTATTCCATCGTCACTCAGGCGGGCAACGCAGGCGCCGTCCCGACGACCGGCAGCCCGGTGGGCGTGCTCAGCCTGCTCGCCAGCGCGGACACGCGCGGCGCCTACCAGCTGCGCGTGACCGTCGACACGACGGCGATCACCGCCAGCGTCAACTTTGCCGTGATCGAGGCGACGCCGCCGGCGGGCAGCACCTTGAGCAACGGCGAGCGTCTGGTCGCTTTCGGTACGGCCGAAACCAGCGTCGCCAACAAGCTGTCCGCGATCTCCGCCGCGTTCAGCGGCAACCAGCCTTCGCTGATTCCGGCGCTCAACGCCGCGCTGCAGGCGGCGGCCGCCGGTGTGCCGGTGACGGGCCGCAACGGGATGGAGCGGACGACGCCCGTGGCGCCCGACGAGGGCTTTCTGCCCACCACCGCGTTCCTGACCAGTCATGGCTTTCCGCAGACGGCGGGCGACATCTCCTTCGGCAACCTGATCAATCAGATCGACGCGAAGGTCAAGCAGATCACGGCCTTCTACGCCACCTTGAATCCGGCCTCGGGGACGAACGACGACGCAACGCTGAACCAGCTGAACGCCGACCTCAACGGCCTGTTGGCACAGCTGCTGACGGTCAACGTGACGCCCCATGGCGTGGTGAACAACGCGCCGCGGTTGAACGTCCTGCTGGCGCTGACGCTTCCTGGACACCTGCAGGCGGTGAGCTCACGCATCAATACCGTTCTGGTGGCCAACCAGCTGGCCAGCGTGCAGACGACACCGACCGAGTTCTACGCAGGGCTTGCGAGCGAGGGACGGGATCTGGGCGCGCTGAATCCGGATGCGCTTTATGGCCGGCCTCAACCTGCGTTCTTCGGCCTGATCGGCCTGTTGGCCGGGTCGAGCCTGCAAATGAACCTGGTGAATCAGGTCTACGGCAAGATCATGCAGGAAGTGACGCGCATGATGGTCCTGCTCGCGGTCAACAGCCTGTTGCAGCCCTATACGAACGGGGCCTCCATGGAGGGCATCATCAGCGGCGCCTCGCTGTCTTTCCACGCCCCGAACCTGCCCGGCAGCGTCATCGAAGGCACAGGGCAAAACGTCGAACCCAAGCGCAACGACGTGTACTTCGTCGGCCCGCAGGCGGTCTCCGCCGTGCAGGGGGTGTTGGGCTCGTTCGACCCGCGCGGCATCAAGAGCATCAAGGACCTGTACAAGTTCTTCGACGGCATCGTGAGCGCGCTTCAAAGCGCCGGCGAGGCCTACGACAACGCGCACAAGCTGCCATCCCAGGTCAACACCGGCGGCTGCCTCCTCGACTTCGGCGACAACCCGAGTTGCTCCCAGCTCGAATACGACGTCGGCTTCCCGGACGTGAACGACACTCGCTTCCCGTCACCGGTCATCGTGCTGTATCACAACCTCGATACGGGAGTCTGGGCACAAGGCATCTTCAACTTCGTGCCTTGAAGTCGCGCGGATTCCCTGGGCCGACAGCCTCGGGGATCGTCATTTCCCTGCAGTGGGCGCAAGCAACTCCTTGACGGCCGCGGCGGAGGTCGCGAACGCCAGGCCTTGGCCTGCGGGCAACAGGGCGCTGGCCACCCCGACGACCTCTCCCTGAAGATTGACGACGGGTCCGCCGGAGTTGCCCGGGTTGACTGCCGCATTGATCTGGATGCGTTCCATCAGTCGAGGTGCGGCAACGATGGTGCCGGGGGTCGCGCTGACGATGCCCACGGTGGCCGTGGTCAACGTTCCGAACGGTCGGCCGAGCACGACGATCCACGTGCCCGTGGCCGGCGCCGACGCAGGAGAGACGAGGCGCAGACCCGGCATCGGCGCATCGGATGACAACTCCAGGATGGCGAGATCGCTGTCCGTGTCGACGCGCACCACGCGGGCAGGCCAGCGCCTGTCTTCCCAGAACACGTCCGGGCTCGCCGGTGCCGGACGAAGCAAGTGGGCGGCGGTGACGACGAAGCGCGTGTCGATGAGCCGAAATCCCGTGCCGACGACGCCGCGCTGGTCGCCGACGCCCACCACGGCCGGCGACGCACGCCGGATGAGATCGACGAAGTCGGGGCCTTGCGCAACGCCGCCTTGCACGCAGCCGGCCAACGCCAGGGCGCCAGCCAGCGCCAGCATCTCTGTGCCAAGGACGCGTCGTCGCATGCCGCGAGGCTTCATACGATGCACGGCCGATGCGATGACTGCGACCTCTTCAATCTTCGAGCTCTGACTTCGCACACTCGACGTCGAGCCGCTCGGTCGCATCCATCGGCTCGCACGCGGCGGCGCTCTCGTAAAGCTTTGTCGCCTCGGCCATTCGCTTGTCGCCTTCGAGCATGACCAGGCCGTTGGCGTATTCGATCATCGCGATCGCCGACGCCGGGCTCAGCTTCAGCGCGGCCTTGTAGTGCGCCAGGCCGGCGTCCTTGCTCGCGCCTTGCGTGCGGCCGAGGAGCGAGCCGACCTTGTCGATCACCTCCGCGTGGAACGCGCCGAGCGCGATGTGCGCGTCGGCGTGCTTGGGCGAGAGCTTGATCGTCGTCTCGAGCGCGTTCTTCACCTTCGATCCAAGCCCTTGCGCTAGCGCCTTGGTGATGCTGATGCCCTGGCTGTAGCGGCCGAGCGCGTAGGCCAGGCAGTACCAGGCGTTGGCGTCGTTCGGATCCTTCTGCGCTTGCTTCTCGGCGCGCTCTGCGACTTCGAACAGGAGTGTGAGCTTGGACTTCTCGCTTGCCTCTAGATAGGTCGCGTAGATCGACTGCGACTTGTTGGCGACGGTCATCGCGCCGCTCGCGCCTGCGGCGTGCGCCTTCAGCCCCGCCTCGGTCGCCTTCTGGAAGTCGCCGGCGTGAAAGAGCTGCCAGGCGGCGAGCACCTTGTCGTCCTTGGGCAGCGGCTCGGCATCGCCGGTGTGCAGCCGCGCCCACCTCTTCTTGAGCGTCGCGGAGTCGAGGCGATAGGCGTCGGCATCGTGGGGAAAGGCAGTCCATTTGGCCAAGATCATTCTCCCGTGGCGGTTCGTTGGTAAGGAGTGGCGAGCGAGTGCAGGTGCTCCCGCTGCGGCGCGTCGAGATAGGGCAGGAGCAGGCAGAGCACGTGATAGGCCCCGCGCAGCAGTGACGGGCCGGCGCTCTCGGGCTCGAGCGCGTGGCGCGGGTCGCGCACGTACTCGAAGCTCAGCCAGTAGGTGGCGACGACGACCATCGCCGTCGCCACCGGCCCTGCATCACGCGCGTCGATCACGAGGCCGCTGCCCGCCGCGATGCCGTCGAGCACCGCCTGCACGGCCTTGGCCTTGCGCTCGAGCACGAACTTGAAGTGCAGCTCGAGCTTCCTGTTGTTCGAGAGCAGGTCGTTGAGATCGCGGTAGAGGAAGCGGTAGTCCCAGATCAGCTCGAACAGGGTATGGAAGAAGAACCAGGCGTCCTCGACGTCGCCGACGTCGTCGGCCGCCTGGAGCAATTCGGTGAGGGCGGCGTCGTAGCGGTCGTAGAGCCTCGTGATCAGCTCTTCCTTGGCCGGGTAGTGGTAGTACAGGTTGCCGGGACTGATGCCGAGCTCGGCCGAGATCAGCGTGGTCGACACGTTCGGCTCGCCGAAGCGGTTGAAGAGCGCGAGCGACGTGTCGAGGATGCGCTCGGCCGTGCGGCGCGGCCTCTTGATCTGGGTGGCCATGTCGGAATCTGCTGCGGGCCAATCTAGCACCGGCATGGAGCGGCTTCCATCGGTTGGCTCCCTACAATCGCGCCCTCCATGCCGGCCATCTCGTTCGTCAACGTCGCCAAGACGTACGCCTCGCCGCGCGGCGACGTCCGCGCCCTAGACGACGTGAGCTTCGACATCGAGGAGGGCGAGTTCTTCGGCCTGCTCGGACCCAACGGCGCCGGAAAGACGACGCTGATCAGCATCCTGGCCGGGCTGGCGCGGGCAAGTACCGGCAGCGTCGCGGTGCTCGGCCACGACGTTGCCGCCGACTATGCCGCCGCCCGGCGCCTGATCGGCGTCGTGCCGCAGGAGCTGGTCTTCGATCCGTTCTTCACCGTGCGCGAGGCGCTGCGCATCCAGGGTGGCTACTTCGGCGTCCACCACAACGACGCGTGGATCGACGAGCTGCTCGCCAACCTCGGCCTCGCCGACAAGGACGACAGCAACATGCGCCAGCTCTCGGGCGGCATGAAGCGGCGCGTCCTCGTCGCCCAGGCGCTCGTGCACCGACCGCCGGTGATCGTGCTCGACGAGCCGACCGCCGGCGTCGACGTCGAGCTGCGCCAGACGCTCTGGCAATTCGTCGCGCGCCTCAACAAGGAAGGCCACACGGTGCTGTTGACGACGCACTATCTCGAGGAGGCCGAGGCCCTGTGCGGCCGGATCGCGATGCTGAAGCAGGGCCGCGTCGTCGCCCTCGACCGCACGTCCGCGCTCCTTGCCGGCACGGCGAGCACGATGCTGCGCTTCAAGCTCGACAAGCCGCTGCCTCCGGCGCTGCAGAAGAACGCGCGCGTCACCGGCCGCATCGTCCAGATCACGGCGCACGACGCGCGTGAGGTCGAGTCGATCCTCGCCGTGCTGCACGCCGCCGGCTGCGATCCGGAAGACCTCGAGATCGGCCGCGCCGACCTCGAGGACGTGTTCATCGAGATCATGCGCGGCGAGACGGCGCCGCGGGTGGCGGCATGACGGCCGTCGTCGTCCCGGCGGTGCGCGCCCGCGTCGAGACCGGCATCCTCGCCGGCACGCGCACGCTGCTCTACAAGGAGGTGCTGCGTTTCTGGAAGGTGAGCTTCCAGACGGTCGCCGCGCCGGTGCTCACGGCCGTGCTCTACCTGCTGATCTTCGGCCACGTGCTCGAAGGGCGCGTGACGGTCTTCGGCTCGGTCGGCTACACCAGCTTCCTGATCCCCGGCCTGGTGATGATGAGCGTGCTGCAGAACGCGTTCGCCAACTCGAGCTCGTCGCTGATCCAGAGCAAGATCACCGGCAATCTCGTCTTCCTGCTCGTCTCGCCGCTCTCGCACTGGGCATGGTTCCTGGCCTACGTCGGCGCTTCGGTCGTGCGCGGGGTCGCGGTCGGCGCCGGCGTGTTGCTGGTGACGATCTGGTTCGCGCCGCTGCACGTCGCCAACCCGCTCTGGATCCTCTTCTTCACAGTCGCGGGCGCCGCGTTGATGGGCGCGCTCGGCCTGATCGCGGGCCTCTGGGCGGAGAAGTTCGACCAGATCGCCGCGTTCCAGAACTTCATCATCATGCCGATGACGTTCCTCTCGGGTGTCTTCTATTCGGTCCAGTCGCTGCCGCCAGTCTGGCGCGAGGTCAGCCACCTGAACCCGTTCTTCTACATGATCGACGGCTTTCGCCACGGCTTCTTCGGCACCAGCGACGTCTCGCCGTGGACCAGCCTGATCGTCGTCGGCCTCAGTCTGGTCGTCGTCTGCGCGCTCTGCATTCACCTGCTGCGGATCGGCTACAAGATTCGCCATTGACATGGGCATGCCGACGATCCGCCGGGTGCGCGCGTTCACGGTTCGTGGCGGCGGCGGCGACTATCACGATCAGGCCGACGGCCACTGGATCGACGGCCAGATCGCGACGCCGATGTCCAAGTACCCCGAGTACCGGCAGACGCGCAAGTCGTTCGGGATCGACGTGCTCGGCTCGCTGGTCGTCGAAGTCGAGGCCAGCGACGGCAGCGTCGGCTTCGCGGTGACGACCGGCGGCGAGATCGGCGCCTTCATCGTCGAAAGGCACCTGGCGCGATTCATCGAGGGCAAGCCGGTCACCGAGATCGAGCTCATGTGGGACCAGATGTACGGCGCGACCGTCTTCTACGGCCGCAAGGGCATCGTCCTGAACGCGATCTCGGGTGTCGACCTCGCGTTGTGGGACCTGCTCGGCAAGGTTCGAGGCGAGCCCGTTCACCAGCTCCTCGGCGGGCCGGTTCGCGACGAGCTGGTGTTCTACGCGACCGGCGTGCGGCCCGACCTCGCCAAGGAGATGGGCTTCATCGGCGGCAAGATGCCGCTCGTCCACGGCCCGGCCGAAGGCGAGGAGGGGCTGCTCGCGAACATCGATCAGCTCGCGCAGATGCGCGACAAGGTCGGCGCCGACTTCTGGCTGATGTTTGATTGCTGGATGAGCCTCGACCTCGACTACGCGACGCGCCTGGCAGCCGCAGCCCAGCCCTTTGGCCTCAGATGGCTCGAGGAGTGCCTGCCGCCCGACGACTATTGGGGCTACTCGCAATTGCGCCGGCAGATGCCCGCCGGCATGATGCTCACGACCGGCGAGCACGAGGCGACGCGCTGGGGTTTTCGGATGTTGCTCGAGATGGGCTGCGCCGACATCCTGCAGCCCGACGTCGGATGGTGCGGCGGCCTATCCGAGCTGATCAGGATCTCTGCGTTGGCGGATGCCCAGGGTGTGCTCGTCATTCCCCATGGATCGTCGGTCTACAGCTATCACTTCGTCGCCACCCGCCACAACAGTCCGTTCGCCGAGTTCCTGATGATGTCTCCTCAAGCCGATCGGGTGGTCCCGATGTTCACGCCCCTGCTGCTCGACGAGCCGGTCCCGGTCGGCGGGCGCCTGAAGACGAGCGCGCTCGACGTGCCCGGCTTCGGCGTGCGCCTGAATCCCGAGTGCGCGCTGCTCCGCCCTCATTCGCACTGACGGTCGGTCACAGCCGCGGGGGTCGCCTTGCAAACGCCTGCCTTGCCTTCGTACTCGCTTGCCGATCTGCGCGGCAAGGTCGTTCTCGTCACCGGTGCGAGCTCGGGCATCGGCGCAGAAGCAGCGCTCGCCTTCGCCGGCTGCGGCGCCGCCGTGGCGCTCCAGTATCGAACGGGGAGGGCCCGGGCCGAAGACGTGGTCGAACGGATCCTGGCCGCCGGCGGCGACGCCGCGGCCTTCACCGCCGAGGCCGCCGACACGGCCAGCCTCGATCGCCTGGCGGCGGGCGCGCGCGAACGCTTCGGGCGCATCGACGTGCTGGTCAACAACGCCGGCGGCTTCGTGCGCCGCGTCGCGCTGGCCGAAGCCGACGACGCGATCATCGACGCGGTGTTCCACCAGAACGCCCGTTCGATGATGGCGCTCGCCCGAAGCGTCATTCCGTTCATGCGGGCGCAGGGCGGCGGCTGCATCATCAACGTCACTTCGCAGGCCGCGCGCACGGGAGCAAGCCCCGGCGCCGGTCTCTATGCCGCGACCAAGGCCTTCGTCTCGACCTACACCCGTGCGCTCGCCAAGGAGCTGGTCGGCGACGGCATCCGCGTCAACGCCGTCTCGCCGGGCGTCATCGACACGCCCATCCATTCGGCCCACACCACCCCGGCACTGCTGGAGGAACTGCGCGCGGCGATACCGATGCGGCGCCTCGGTCGGGTCGACGAATGCTCAGGCGCGTTCCTGTTCCTCGCCAGCGAAACGCTTTCGAGCTACATCACGGGGCAGATCCTCGAAGTCAACGGCGGAAGCGTCATGCCGTGAAATGACGCCGCAGCACACCATTCAAAGGAGACATCCATGGTCGGGTTCACACTGAAATGGCGCGGCTTCGCCGCCGCGCTCGCCGTCGCGCTGTTCGCGACGCCGGTCGCCGTCTCGGCCCAGGAGCTCACGATGTGGAGCCACTGGGCGGCCGAGGTGTCCAAGCGCGCCTTCGTCGAAGACGTGGCGAAGCGGTTCGAGGCGAGCCGGCCCGGCGTCAAGGTGAAGATCACCTGGTACGAGAAGTCGGCGTTGTACGCGTCGCTGAAGACCGCGCTGCGCGCCGGCCAGGCGCCGGACGTGTTCTACGCCGAGCCCGATCAGACCGACTACATCGACAACAACCTGCTTGCCGACCTGTCGTCGGGAATCAACTGGGCCAACGTCGAGCCCTGGGCGAAGACGGTGTGGACCTTCGGCAAGGGCACCTACGGCTTTCCGCTCGAAGCGTCGACGGTCGAGGTCTACTACAACACCAAGCTGATGGCCGACCTCGGCGTCACCGTGCCGGCCAACGGCCAGTTCGACCAGGCCGGGTTCCTCGACCTCGTCAAGAAGGCGAGGGCGAAAGGCATCACGCCGATGGCCCAAGGCGTCGGGGACCGTCCCTACCCGGGCAGCTACATCACCCACGAAGCCCTGCTCAAGAAGCTCGGCGTGAAGGACTACGACGCGCTGCTGAAGGGAACCCTCTCCTGGAGCGACCCGCGCGTCGTCGAGACGCTGACCTTCATCAAGCAACTGGTCGACGCCGGCGCGTTCCCGGCGAGCTTCACCAGCCTGAAGCTCGGCGAGTCGCACATCTACTTCCACACCAACCCCGGGGCGCTGATGTTCCAGGTCGCGAGCTGGTACACGTCGCGCGCGTTCAATCCGCCCGACAAGGGCGGCCAGCCGGTCAACTTCCCGCTCGGCATCATGCAGTCGCCGGCGATGAACAACGGCGCCTGCAACCAGTGCAAGTCGCTGGCGGTCGGCGGCAGCTACGTCGTCAATGCCGCTTCGCCGCGCAAGGAACTGGGCATCGCCTTCCTCAACTCGTTCGCCACGCCCGAGGTGGGCAACCGCTGGCTCGAGAACGTGCTGGTGCAGACCGGCATCAAGACCGACCCGTCGAAGATCAGCGGCCCGAACGCCGGCTACTTCAAGCAGCTGGCCAAGGCCGACGAAGGCAATGTCTGGTACTTCGGCACGCCGGTGCAGGTGATGCAGGGCAAGCCCAAGGAAGTCTTCACCCAGGTGATCAACAACGCGTTGCCGGCCGGATCGATCAGCGTCGAAGACGTCGTCCGGCAGATGAACGCGGCGAAGTAGCGACCCGACGCCCGTGACGCAGTCGCGAGCCCTGCGAACGCCGTGGCGAGCCGTCACGGTGTTCCTGCTGCCGGCGTTCACGCTCTACGTCGCGTTCACCGCCTACCCGGTGGTGAGGACGCTGTGGAACAGCTTTCACAGCGTCCTGCCCAGGAAGGAAAGCTACGTCGGCCTGGCGAACTTCGCCGAGCTGGCCAAGGACGAGATCTTCTGGCGCGCCGTCAGGAACACGCTGATCTGGGCCTGCACGTCGCCGCTGTTCGAGGTCTCGATCGCGCTCCTGCTCGCGCTCGCCCTGTACGCGAAAGTGCCGGGAGCGCGCCTCTTTCGAATCGCCTGGTTCACGCCGGTGCTGATGTCGTACGTCGTCGTCGGGATCATCTGGGCCTGGATCTACAACTACGACTGGGGCGCGGTGAACTACGCCCTGCGCGCCCTCGGACTCGGCTCGTGGACGCGGGCCTGGCTCGGCAAGCCCGAGACGGCGCTGCCGGCGCTGATCTTCATCACCACCTGGATGTGGACCGGCTTCAACATGGTCGTGCTGCTGGCCGCGCTGCACTCGCTTCCGTCCGAGGTGATCGAGGCCGCCGAGCTCGACAACTGCGGCTGGTGGAGCAAGCTCGTCTTCGTCATCGTGCCGATGGTGCGCGCGACGGTGCTGAACCTGATCGTGCTGTCGTTCGTCGGCAAGATGAAGATCTTCGACCTGGTGTGGATCACGACCAAGGGCGGGCCGCTCTGGGCGACCGAGACGGTGTCGATCTATGTCTACAAGCGCGCCTTCGAATGGAACACCTTCGACCTCGGCTACCCCTCGGCCGTGGCGTCGGTCTGGTTCGTCATCGTCCTCGGCTCGGTGCTCACCCTGACTTTCCTCTTTCGCCAGCGCGAGAAGCTGGAGTACTGAGTGCAGAAGTGGAAGCAGGCACTCGTCGTCTTCGTGCTGTCGATCTACACGGCGTTCGCGGCCGGCCCATTCCTCTGGGTCGCGACGATGTCGCTGCGGACGACGACCGAGATCTCGCGCGATCACTTCCGCTTTCCGGAGACGCTGCACTGGGAGAAATTCCCAGATGCCTGGTTCAACTCGAACTACGGCGTCTACTTCACGAACAGCCTGATCGTCGTGCTGTCGGCGGTGACGGTGCTGACGCTGGTGGGCGCCATGGCGGCGCATTGTTTCGCCCGCTACCGGTTCCGGCTGAACCGGGTGTTCTACTTCATCATCTTCAGCACGATCATCTTTCCGCCGCAGATCACGATCATCGCCCTGTTCCAGATCCTGGTGCAGTACGGCCTCTTCAACAGCCTCGTCGGGCTGACCCTGGTGTACGTGGCGTTCCAGCTGCCGATCACGATCTACATTCTCGAGAGCTTCTTCTCGCGCATTCCCGGCGACCTGTTCGAGGCGGCCCGGATCGACGGCTACTCGGAGTGGGCGATCTTCTGGCGCATCTCGCTGCCGATCGCGCTGCCGGCGCTGTCGACGACGATCATCCTCAACACCATCCTGCTGTGGAACGAATTCCTCTACGCCGTCGTGCTGATCACCGACGAGGACAAGCGCACGCTGCCGCTCGGCATCCAGCGCTTCATGGGCGACCAGATGGAAGACATCGGCATGATCTCGACCGGTCTCATGATCGCCATCATCCCGGTCGTGCTGATCTACGCCTTCTTCTCCGAAAAGCTCATCCAGGGCATGACCGCCGGGGCCGTCAAGTGACGCGTGCCGCCGCCCTCTCGAGCGCGCACTGAACCGGACCCCCATGGCCACCGTCGTGCTCGACCAGCTCTGCAAGCGCTACGAGCGCTCGCACGATCTCGCCGTCGACCGCGTCAGCCTCGACGTCGCGCACGGCGAGTTCATGGTGCTGCTCGGTCCGTCGGGTTGCGGCAAGTCGACGACGCTGCGCATGATCGCCGGCCTCGAGGCGATCTCGTCGGGCGAGCTCGCGATCGACGGCAAGGTCGTCAACGAGGTGCCGGCCAAGGATCGCGACATCGCCATGGTGTTCCAGTCGTACGCGCTCTATCCGCACATGACGGTGCGCGACAACCTCGCCTTCGGCCTGCGCCGGCGCGGCATCGACGGCACCGAGATCGCGCGCCGCGTCGCCGACGTGGGCGCCATGCTCGGGCTGCAACCCCTGCTCGAGCGCAAGCCCTACGCGCTCTCGGGCGGCCAGCGCCAGCGCGTCGCGCTCGGCCGCGCGATCGTCCGCGACCCCAAGGTCTTCCTCTTCGACGAGCCCTTGTCCAACCTCGACGCTTCGCTGCGCGTCTCGACCCGCGGCGAGCTCATCAAGCTGCACCGCCGCCTCGGCGCGACGATGATCTACGTGACGCACGACCAGGTCGAGGCGATGACGATGGGCAGCCGGATCTGCATCATGGATCGCGGCAAGGTGGTGCAGATCGGCGCCCCGCTCGAGGTCTATCGCCGCCCGGCCAACGTGTTCGTGGCCGGCTTCCTCGGCAACCCGCCGATGAACCGGCTCGCGGCGGCGCTCGAAGGCGATCGCCTCGTGCTCGGGGCTGCCCGGCTGGCGCTGCCCGCCCCGCTGTTGGCGGCCGCCCGGGCCGCGCCGAGCATCGTCTTCGGCATCCGGCCGGAGGATCTCGCCCAGGCCGAGCCGGGCGCCGACACGTTCGCGGCGGAAGTCACTGCCGTCGAGCCGCTCGGCGCGGAGACCATCGCCACCCTGCGCCTCGACGGCAGCGACAGCGAGCTCAACGCACGGCTCGGCCGCGACGCCGTCGTGCGCGTCGCCGAGCGCATCCACCTTCGCCCCGACCTGAGCCGCGCGCGCCTGTTCGACGCGGCGTCGGGCCTCGCGCTCGACGAGCGCTGAGGCGACGGGCCGATCACTTCAAGGAGCCTGCATGGCAGCAACCGAACCCGCACTGACCGTGCGACGCCACTTTCCCCGGCCCGACCCGGCCCACGTCAAGGCGCTGACCGGCGTGCCGGTCGGCTGGGTCGTCGATGCGATGGGACGCCAGGGCGCCATCGACCACCGCATCCGCCCACTCACGACAGCCACCGCCTTCACCGGCGTCGCGCTCACCGTGCGCAGCCGGGCGCGCGACAACCTGGCGCCGTACGCGGCGATCGGCTATGCCGAGCCGGGCGACGCGATGGTCATCGAGACGGGCGACTACGAGCAGGCCTCGGTCGTCGGCGACATCCTGCTCGGCATCGCCCGCAACAAGGGCATCGTCGCCTGCGTCACCGACGGCATGGTGCGCGACCTCGACGGCCTCAACGAGGTCGGCATGCCGGTCTTCGCGCGTGGCCTGTCACCGAACTCGCCGTACAAGGACGGCCCCGGCGAGATCGGCCTCTCGGTGGTCGTGGGCAGGGTCGCGATCGAGTCGGGCGACGTTCTCGTCGGCGACAAGAACGGCGTCGCGGTGGTGCCGCGCGCGCGCGTCGCCGAGGTCGTCGCGGCGCTCGCCGGTGTCGCCCGCAAGGAAGCCCAGATGGACGAGGCCGTGCGTGCCGGCGCGACGGAGGCGGCCTGGGTGCAGGCGACGATCGCCGCCAAGGGCGTCCGCTTCGTCGACTGATCGCTCATGCCCCGCGTCCTGTACCTGTCGCATGCGCCGCCGCCTGTGTACGACATCATCCGCGGCGAAATGCCGACGGGCTTCGAGCTCGTCACCCTCGCCGCCGACGACGACGCCGAGCGCCGCGCCAGGGTCGCCGACTGCGAAGTGATCATCGTCGCCGCAACGCCGCTCCGGCGCGACGTGATCGATGCGGCCCGGGTCCTGCGCCTGGTCCATCACCAGGGTGTCGGCCACCATGACACCGTCGATGGCGCCGCGCTGGCGGCACGCGGAATTCCGCTCGCGCTGACGCCCGAAGGCACGGCGGTCGGCGTCGCCGAGCACACGGTGCTGCTCGCGCTGGCGGTGTGCAAGCGCCTTCCCTATGCCGATGCCGAACTGCACCAGGGCCGGTGGCACATCAACGCCTTGCGGCCGGAGTCGCGCGAGCTGTCGGGCATGACGGTCGGCTACCTCGGCATGGGGCGGATCGGACAGGAGGTGGCGCGGCGCCTGGCGTCCTTCGGCACGTCGGGGATCTACTGCGACGACGCGATGCCGCTTCTTCCGGCGCGAGAGCGCGAGCTCGGCCTGGAACGCGTCGCCTTCGATGCGCTGCTGGCCCGCTCCGATCTGCTGACGCTGCACCTGCCGCTGACGCCGGCGACCCGCAACATCATCGACGCCGCCGCGATCGGTCGCATGAAGGCCGGCGCGATCCTCGTCAACACCGCGCGCGGCGGTCTCGTCGACGAGGCGGCGCTGCACGCGGCGCTCGTCGCCGGGCGGCTCGGCGGCGCCGGGCTCGATGTGTTCGCGACCGAGCCGCCCGCGGCCTCGGACCCGCTGCTGTCGTTGCGCAACGTCGTCGCGACGCCGCACATCTCTGCCGGCACGCGCGACGCCCTGGTGACCAAGATGCGGGCGCTGTTCGCCAACGTCCAGCGCTTCTACGCGGGTGCCGAGCTCGCCAACCGCGTTCAGCTCCGATCGCCCGAGATCGCTGCAGGCGAGGAAGCCGCATAGGCTTCCGCGAACAGTCGAGCGGTGACAGCCTTCCAAGAATCAACGGAGCC
This sequence comes from Burkholderiales bacterium, assembly GCA_038236565.1. GTDB lineage: Bacteria > Pseudomonadota > Gammaproteobacteria > Burkholderiales > Burkholderiaceae_C > Schlegelella_A. Next base: position 13,958 of record JBBRZP010000042.1, read on the forward strand.
CGCATGAATCAGGTCCCTCGTCTTCGCGGCGTCATGGCCGCCGTCGCCACGCCGCTGCGGCCCGACTTCACGCCCGATCTCGACAAGCTGGCGATGCACTGCCGCACGCTCCTCGACGAAGGCTGCGACGGCATCAACCTGCTCGGCACGACCGGCGAGGCGACCGCCTTCAGCGTGGAGCAGCGGCTGGCGGTGATGAAGGGGATCGTCGACGCCGGCCTGCCGATGGCGCGCTTCATGGTCGGCACCGGAGTTTGCGCGCTGGACGACACGGTGAGGCTCACGCGCGCCGCCTGCGGGCTCGGCTTCGCCGGCGCGCTGGTGCTGCCGCCGTTCTACTACCCCGACATCGCGCCGGCCGGCCTGGTCGCCTATGTCGACGAGCTCGTCGCCCGCGCAGCCGACGAGCGCCTCGCGCTCTACCTCTATCACATCCCCCAGAACACGGGCGTGCCGTGGCCGGTCGAGGTCGTCGCCGAGCTGAAGGCCAGGCACCCGCGCGAGCTCGTCGGCCTGAAGGACAGCGCCGGCGACCTCGCCTACTCGCGCGCGGTCGCCCGCGCCGTCGCCGATTTCGACGTCTTTCCAAGCTCGGAGGCCGCGCTCGGCAACGCGACGGCCGACGGCTTCGCCGGATGCATCTCGGCGACGACGAACCTCACCGCCCGCCATGCCCAGGCGGCGTGGGCGAAGCAGGGGAGCGACGCTGGGCGGGCCGCGGTGAAGAAGGCCGGCGAGCTGCGCGCGATCGTCGCCGGTCACCCGCTCATCGCCGCGGTGAAGGCCGCGCTCGCGCAGCGCTACGACGACGAGACCTGGGCCCGCGTCGCCCTGCCGCTCGTGCCGCTGGCGGCCGACGCCCGGGCGCGGCTCGACACCGCGCTCGCGGCGCGCGCGGCAGCGCCTTGAAGGCGACGCAGGCATCGCTCTGACGCCTGCCCGATAATCGGTCCATGGCCGAGCCCACGCCCCAGGACATCCAGCGCTTCATCGCCGACAACCTCGCCTGCGAGCACGTCGAGGTCGAGGGCGACGGCCGGCATTTCTTCGCGACCATCGTCTCGGCCGAGTTCGAGGGCACGACCCGGATCGCCCGACACCAGCGCGTCTACCGCGCCCTCGGCGACCGCATGCGCGAGCAGATCCACGCGCTCTCGATGAAGACGCTCACGCCCGCCGAGTACCAGAACCCCCCGGCCTGACGCGACTCCGGTCGCCACAAGATCCATGGACACACTCCGCATCCGCGGCGGCCGCCGGCTCGCAGGCGAAGTCGCCATTTCGGGCGCCAAGAACGCCGCCCTGCCCGAGCTCTGCGCCGCGCTGCTCACATCGGGCCGCGTCGAGCTGCGCAACGTGCCGCGCCTGCGCGACGTCGCGACGATGCTCAAGCTCCTGCGCACGATGGGCGTCGTCGCGACCGAGGGCGAGAGCGGCGAGGCGACGATCTCGCTCGTCGCCGCCGACGTGAGCTCGCGCGAGGCGCCGTACGAGCTCGTCAAGACGATGCGCGCGTCGATCCTCGTCCTCGGGCCGCTGCTCGCGCGCTTCGGCGAGGCGCGCGTGTCGCTGCCGGGCGGCTGCGCCATCGGCACGCGGCCGGTCGACCAGCACATCAAGGGCCTGCAGGCGATGGGCGCGGAGATCGTGGTCGAGCACGGCTACATCGTCGCCCGCGCCGCGCGCCTGAAGGGCACGCGGATCACGACGGACATGGTCACCGTCACCGGCACCGAGAACCTGCTCATGGCGGCGACGCTCGCCGAAGGCGAGACGATCCTCGAGAACGCGGCGCAGGAGCCCGAGATCGGCGATCTCGCCGAGATGCTGATCGCGATGGGCGCGCGCATCGAGGGCCACGGCACGAGCCGCATCCGCATCGAAGGCGTCGAGCGGCTGCAGGGCGTGTCGCACAGCATCGTCGCCGACCGGATCGAGGCCGGCACGTTCCTCTGCGCCGTCGCGGCCGCGGGCGGCGACGTCGTGCTGCGCGGCGCGCGGGCCGACCACCTCGAAGCCGTCGTCGACAAGCTGCGCGAGGCTGGCGCGACGGTCGACGCCGGCGAGGGCTGGGTGCGCATCCGCGCCAGCGGCCGGCTCCGCGCCGCGAGCGTGCGCACGAGCGAGTACCCGGCGTTCCCGACCGACATGCAGGCGCAGCTGATGGCGCTCGACTGCATCGCCGACGGCACGGCGACGATCACCGAGACGATCTTCGAGAACCGCTTCATGCACGTCAACGAGCTGGTGCGGCTCGGCGCGAAGATCGAGGTCGACGGCCGCGTCGCCGTCGTCCAGGGCGTCGAGAAGCTCTCGGGCGCGACCGTGATGGCCACCGACCTGCGTGCCTCCGCCGGCCTCGTGATCGCGGCCCTCGTCGCCGACGGCGAGACGACGATCGACCGCATCTACCACCTCGATCGCGGCTACGACCGGATGGAGGCCAAGCTGCGCGCCCTCGGTGCGGCGATCGAGCGGGTGCCGACGTGAGCGAATCGCCGATGCAGGTGCCGCGGTCGTGATCACGCTGGCGCTGTCCAAGGGCCGGATCCTCGACGAGACGCTGCCGCTGCTCGCGACCGTCGGCATCGCGCTCGCCGAGAGCCCGGAGACGAGTCGCAAGCTGATCATCGGCACCTCGCGGCCGGAGCTGCGCATCGTCCTCGTCCGCGCCAGCGATGTCCCGACCTACGTGCAGTACGGCGGCGCCGACCTCGGCGTGGTCGGCCTCGACACGCTGATCGAGCACGGCGGCGACGGGCTCTACCGGCCGCTCGATCTCGGCATCGCGCGCTGCCGGATGAGCGTCGCCGCGCCACCCGCCTTCGACTATGCGCGCGCCGCGCGCCAGGGCTCGCGCATCCGCGTCGCCACCAAGTTCACGCGCATCGCCAGTGACCACTTCGCCGACAAGGGCGTGCACGTCGACATCATCAAGCTCTACGGCTCGATGGAGCTCGCGCCGCTCACCGGCCTGGCCGACGCGATCGTCGACCTCGTCGCCTCGGGGAGTACGCTGAAGGCCAACGCGCTCGTCGAGGTCGAGGAGATCATGCCGATCTCGGCGCGCCTGATCGTCAACAAGGCCGCGCTCAAGCTCGAGCGCGAGCCGATCCGCGCGCTCATCGATGCGCTGGCCGCCGCAGTGGCGACAGGCGCGCCGGCATGAGCCTGCAACTGCGCACGCTGAAGAGCAGCGATGCCGGCTTCGCCGCCGCGCTGACCTCGCTGCTCGCCTACTCGGCCGAGACCGACGAGGCGATCGAAACCAGCGTCGCGGCGATCCTCGCCGACGTGCGCGCACGTGGCGACGCGGCCGTGCTCGACTGCACGCGTCGCTTCGACGGCATCGATGCGACGTCGCTCGCGGCGCTCGAGGTGCGCGCGAGCGACATGCGCGCTGCGCTCGTCGGCCTGCCTGACGCGCAGAGGCTCGCCCTCGAAAGCGCGAGCGCCCGCGTGCGCGACTTCCACCAGCGCCAGCTCGAGGCGACCGGGAAGTCGTGGAGCTACCGCGACGCCGACGGCACCCTGCTGGGTCAGAAGGTGACGCCGCTCGACCGCGTCGGTGTCTATGTGCCGGGCGGCAAGGCCGCTTACCCGTCGAGCGTGCTGATGAACGCCATCCCGGCGAAGGTCGCCGGCGTCGGCGAGATCGTCATGGTCGCGCCGATGCCCGGAGGCGAGCGCAACGCGCTCGTGCTTGCCGCGGCCGCTGTCGCCGGCGTCGACCGGCTGTTCACGATCGGAGGTGCGCAGGCCGTCGGCGCACTCGCCTACGGCACCGAGACGATCCCCGCCGTCCACAAGATCACAGGGCCTGGCAATGCCTACGTCGCGAGCGCGAAGCGCCGCGTCTTCGGCACCGTCGGCATCGACATGATCGCGGGGCCGAGCGAGATCCTCGTGCTCGCCGACGGCACGACGCCGCCCGACTGGGTGGCGATGGACCTCTTCAGCCAGGCCGAGCACGATCCGCTGGCGCAGAGCATTCTGCTGACGCCCGACGCCGGCTACCTCGAGCAGGTGCGCGAGGCGATCGAGCGGCTGCTGCCGCGGATGGCGCGGCGCGAGATCATCACCGCCTCGCTCGAAGGCCGTGGCGCGCTCGTCCTCACGGGCTCGATGGAGGAAGCGTGCGAGATCAGCAACCGGATCGCGCCCGAGCACCTCGAGGTGAGCGCGCGCGAGCCGTCGCGCTGGGAGCTGCTCCTGAAGCACGCCGGCGCGATCTTCCTCGGCGCGTGGACGAGCGAGAGCCTCGGCGACTACTGCGCCGGCCCGAACCACGTCCTGCCGACCGCGGGCACGGCGCGCTTCTCGTCGCCGCTCGGCGTCTACGACTTCCAGAAGCGCACCAGCCTGATCGAGGTGAGCGAGCGCGGCTCGGCCGTGCTCGGCCCGATCGCCGCCGAGCTGGCGCGCGGCGAAGGGCTCGACGCACATGCGCGCGCGGCTGAGATGCGGCTGGCACCGAAGGCAGGCTGATGGCGACCGCGCCCGACATCCGCTACGCCCGCGTCCTCCGCCAGGACGTGCAGTCGATGCACGCCTACGCGATCCAGCCGAGCCGCGGCCTGGTCAAGCTCGACGCGATGGAGAATCCGTTCCGCCTGGCCGAGGCGCTCCAGGACGAGCTCGGACGGCGCCTCGGCCGTGTCGCGATCAACCGCTATCCCGTCGACTGCGTCGGCGACGTCATCGCCGCGCTCTCGGCGCACGTGCATCTGCCCGCCGGCTGCAAGCTGATGCTCGGCAACGGCTCGGACGAGCTGATCTCGCTGCTCGCGATGGCCTGCGACGTGCCCGGCGCGACGATCCTCGCGCCCGTGCCCGGCTTCGTGATGTACGCGATGTCGGCAAGGCTGCAGGGACTGGGCTTCGTCGGCGTCCCGCTGACGGCGAGCTTCGACCTCGACGAGGCGGCCATGCTGGCGGCGATCGAGACGCAGCGGCCGGCGATCACCTACATCGCCTATCCCAACAACCCGACAGCGAATCTGTTCGACGAGAAGGCGGTCGCGAACATCGTCGCTGCCGTCGGCGCGCAGGACGGGCTCGTCGTCTTCGACGAGGCCTACCAGCCGTTCTCCTCGCGCACCTGGATGACGCGCGTGGGCTCGCTCTCCCACGTGCTCGTGCTGCGCACGCTCAGCAAGTTCGGCCTCGCCGGCGTGCGCCTCGGCTACCTCGCGGGGCCGGCGGCGCTGATCGACGAGGTCGACAAGGTGCGGCCTCCGTACAACATCGGGGCCCTCAACGCCGAGGCGACGCTCTTCGCCCTCGACCACGCCGACGAGTTCGCGCGCCAGGCGGCGGTGCTGCGCGACGAGCGCGGGCGACTGCAGCGCGAGCTCGCGGCGATGTCGGGCGTCACGGCGTTTCCGAGCGAGGCCAACATGATCCTGGCGCGCGTCGAGGGCGCGGCGCGGGTGTTCGCCGGGATGAAGGAGCGTGGTGTCCTCGTCAAGAACGTCGAGGCGATGCATCCGCTCCTCGCCGGATGCCTGCGCCTGACGGTCGGCACGCCGGAGGAAAATACCCTCATGATCCAAGCCCTGCGCGCGAGCCTCGCATGAACGCTCCTCTTCCTTCGACCGTGACTGCATCCCCCACCGCGCCACGTCGTGCCAGCATCCGGCGCGACACCAAGGAAACGAAGATCGGCGTCAGCGTCGATCTCGACGGCACCGGAACGTCGAAGATCTCCACCGGGATCGGCTTCTTCGACCACATGCTCGACCAGATCGCGCGCCACGGCACGATCGACCTCGAGATCGACGCCCATGGCGACCTGCACATCGACGGCCACCACACCGTCGAGGACGTCGGCATCGCCCTCGGCATGGCGGTCGCGCAGGCGGTCGGCGACAAGCGCGGCCTGACGCGCTACGGCCACGCCTACGTGCCGCTCGACGAAGCGCTCTCGCGCGTCGTCATCGACTTCTCCGGCCGGCCGAGCCTGACCATGAACGTGCCGTTCAAGTCCGGGATGATCGGCGGCTTCGACGCCCAGCTCGCGCACGAGTTCTTCCAGGGCTTCGCCAATCACGCGCTCGTCACGCTGCACATCGACAACCTGCGCGGCGAGAACGCGCACCACCAGTGCGAGACGGTGTTCAAGGCCTTCGCGCGGGCGCTGCGCACGGCCGTGAGCGTCGATCCGCGCCTGGGCAATGCGGTGCCGTCGACCAAGGGCACGCTCTAGTCCCGAGCCGGCGACATTCCGTGAGCAAGCGAACGGTCGCCGTCGTCGACTACGGCATGGGCAACCTGCGCTCGGTGGCGCAGGCGGTGATGCATGTCGCGCGCGAAGCGACCAAGTCCGGAATCGGGGTGGAGGTCGTCGTCACCGCCGATCCGGACGTCGTCGCCGGCGCCGAGCGCGTCGTGCTGCCCGGGCAGGGCGCGATCTTCGACTGCATGCGCGAGTTGCGCGAGTCGGGCCTCGAGGCGGCGGTGCGCGAAGCCGCCGCGACCAAGCCGCTGCTCGGCGTGTGCATCGGCATGCAGATGCTGCTCGACCGCAGCGAGGAAGGTCCCGGCGGAGCGGCGACGCCTGGTCTGGGCCTGATCGGCGGCGAAGTGGTTCGTTTTCGGCTCGAGGGGCGTCTGCAGCCCGACGGCAGCCGCTTCAAGGTGCCGCAGATGGGCTGGAACGAGGTCTGGCAGGCCCGGCCGCACCCGATGTGGGCGGGCGTGCCCGACGGCAGCCACTTCTACTTCGTGCACAGCTATTACGCCCGGCCGTCGGATGAGCGCCACAGTGCAGGCCTGACCGACTACGGCGGCCGCTTTACCTGCGCGCTGGCGGCAGGTAACATTTTCGCGACGCAGTTCCATCCCGAAAAGAGCGCCGACCACGGCCTGGCGCTCTACCGCAACTTCCTCGACTGGACTCCCTGACGCTGAACACCGGATGCCGCGACGCCGCGGCGACGATCGTCACCTGTCTCGTTCACCCACGTTCGATGCGGCCATGCTGCTGATCCCTGCAATCGACCTGAAAGACGGTCATTGCGTCCGCTTGAAGCAGGGCGACATGAACGAGTCGACGATCTTCAGCGACAACCCGGCGGCCATGGCGCGGCGCTGGGTCGACGCCGGAGCGCGGCGGCTGCATCTCGTCGACCTGAACGGCGCGTTCGCCGGCAAGCCCGTCAACGAGGCGGCCGTGAAGGCCATCCTGGCCGAGGTCGGCGACGAGATCCCGGTGCAGCTCGGCGGCGGCATCCGCGACCTCGACACGATCGAGCGCTATCTCGACGACGGTCTCAGCTACATCATCATCGGCACGGCCGCGGTCAAGAACCCCGGCTTCATGCGCGATGCCTGCAGCGCGTTCGGTGGCCACATCATCGTCGGCCTCGACGCCAAGGAAGGCAAGGTCGCGACCGACGGCTGGAGCAAGCTCACCGGCCACGAGGTCGTCGACCTGGCGAAGAAGTTCGAGGACTACGGAGTCGAGGGCATCATCTACACCGACATCGGCCGCGACGGCATGCTCTCCGGCGTCAACATCGAGGCGACCGTGAAGCTCGCGCAGGTGCTGACGATCCCGGTCTTCGCCTCGGGCGGCCTGTCGACGCTCGTCGACATCGAGCGGCTCTGCGCCGTCGAGGACGTGGGCATCGAAGGCGTGATCTGCGGGCGAGCCATCTACAGCGGCGAGATCGACTTCGCCGCCGCGCAGGCGCTCGCCGACAGCCTCGCGAACGCCTGATACTCGGGCCCCTGCGGCGCGCCGCGCCGCGCCGAAGCTCTCGCCATGCTCGCCAAACGCATCATTCCCTGCCTCGACGTGACCGCGGGCCGCGTCGTCAAGGGCGTCAACTTCGTCGAGCTGCGCGACGCCGGCGATCCAGTCGAGATCGCGGCGCGCTACAACGAGCAGGGCGCCGACGAGCTCACCTTCCTCGACATCACGGCGACCAGCGACGCGCGCGACCTGATCCTGCCGATCATCGAGGCGGTCGCGTCGCAGGTCTTCATCCCGCTCACGGTCGGCGGCGGCGTGCGCACGGTGGCCGACGTGCGACGCCTCCTCAATGCAGGCGCCGACAAGGTCAGCTTCAACTCGGCCGCCATCGCAACGCCCGAGGTCATCCGGGCCGCGTCCGACAAGTACGGTGCGCAGTGCATCGTCGTCGCGATCGACGCCAAGAAGCGGGACGGACAGACGCCCGGCTGGGATGTCTACACCCACGGCGGCCGCCGCAACACCGGCCTCGACGTCGTCACCTGGGCCAGGCGCATGGCCGAGCTCGGTGCGGGCGAGCTCCTGCTCACCAGCATGGACCGCGACGGCACGCGCGTCGGCTTCGACCTCGCGCTGACGCGGGCCGTCGCCGATGCCGTCGACATCCCGGTGATCGCCTCCGGCGGCGTCGGCGCGCTCGAGCACCTGTCGGAAGGCATCCGCATCGGCGGCGCCGACGCGGTGCTCGCCGCGAGCATCTTCCATTACGGCGAGTTCTCGGTGCGCGACGCGAAGGCGATGCTCGCCCGCGACGGCATCCCGGTGCGCCTGTGAAGCCGAAGACCGGCCGCGTGCCGGGCAAGGTGTCTCGCGAGCTGCCGCGAGAGGTGCGGATCATCGGCGGCCAGTGGAAGCGGACCAAGCTGCCGGTCGCCGATCGTCCCGGCCTCAGGCCGACACCAGACCGCGTCCGCGAGACGATCTTCAACTGGCTCGGCCAGGACCTCTCCGGCTGGCGCTGCGTCGACGCCTTCGCCGGCACGGGCGCGCTCGGCTTCGAGGCGGCGTCGCGCGGGGCGGCCGACGTCGTGCTGCTCGAGCGCGATCCGGCGCTGGCGGCGCAGCTGCGCGCGATGCAGCAACGCCTCGTCGCCACGACGGTGACGGTCGAGCGTGTCGATGCGCTCGCCTGGCTGGCCCGTTGCGGGCCCGAGTCGTTCGACCTTGTCTTTCTCGATCCGCCCTTCGACGACACGCGCTCGCTCCGGTTGTCGATCGTCGCCGCCGCGCGCGTCGTGCGCGTCGGCGGCTTCGTCTACGCCGAGGCGGTGGCGCCGCTCGAGCCGGTCGCCGGCGCCGAAGCGCTCGAGCCGTGGCGCTCGGCCCGGGCCGGCTCGGTCCACTTCCATCTGCTGCGCCGCAGGGAAGTGCCGGATCCGGCGGCCGGTCCGACTCCGCTCGCACAGGCGCCAGTCTGACGCCGCCGGGGCGGGCGGCAGCCCGCGGCTACACTGCGCGCGACCTCGCACGCGTGGAGAGCGACATGACGTCCGTGACCCGACTGACCGCCGTGTATCCGGGCACCTTCGACCCGATGACGCTCGGCCACGAAGACCTGATGCGGCGCGCGAGCCGGCTGTTCGAGCGGCTGCTCGTCGCCGTCGCGGCCGGCCATCACAAGCGGACGATGTTCTCGATCGCCGAGCGGCTCGAGATCGCGAGCGAGCTGGCGGCGAAGTATCCGAACGTCGAGGTGATGGCGTTTCGCGGCCTGCTGCGCGATTTCGTCGTCGAGCAGGGCGGCAAGGTCGTCGTGCGCGGCCTGCGCGCGGTGAGCGACTTCGAGTACGAGTTCCAGATGGCGGGCATGAACCGCCAGCTCATGCCCGACGTCGAGACCGTCTTCCTGACGCCGAGCGACCAGTACCAGTTCGTCTCGGGCACCTTCGTGCGCGAGATTGCCAATCTCAACGGTGATGTCTCCAAGTTCGTGTCACCCTTGGTGCTCGACCGGCTGCACCTGCGGGTCAAGCGTTCCGAGCCCTAGCGTCCGCCCAATCCATGTCCCTCGTCATCACCGACGAATGCATCAACTGCGATGTCTGCGAGCCCGAGTGCCCGAACTCGGCGATCTCGATGGGCGAGACGATCTACGTCATCGACCCGAGGAAGTGCACAGAGTGCGTCGGCCACTTCGACGAGCCGCAGTGCGTGCAGGTGTGCCCGGTGGCGTGCATTCCGCTCGATCCGGACAACGTCGAGTCGAACGAGACGCTCTGGGGGAAGTACCGGCGGCTGCAGGCCGAGGCCGCCGTCAAGGCCTGAGGCAATGCCGGGCGGCTAGTTCGGCGCCTTTTTCGCTTTCGGAACGGCGGCGATGAAGTCGCGGCCATCGTCGGGCCCGACAACCGACTTGTGCTTCTTCCGGCCCGCCTTCCTGGCTTGCGCGGGTGCAGCGGCGACGACCTTGGCCGGCCCGAGCGAGGTTGCGAGCGCGGGCTTCTGCGCCGCCTCGTAAGCGTCCGGCCAACCCGTCTTGACGACGGACGCTGGTCAGCTTGCGGTGGCGGTGATCTGCCAGCGGTGAGGTAGCAACTCGCCGATGCGACTGGCCGGCTGCGATGGCAGCCGCTCGAGCACGTCCTTCAGGTACG
>JBBRZP010000043.1:0-23823 GCA_038236565.1 Burkholderiales bacterium
ATCAGCGCCAGGAAGCCGCCGTGGACGTCGCCGGTCGGCCCCGCCGGCTCGGTGGAGGTGCGCAGCGTCTCGGCGAAGCGCTCGAGGTAGCCGAGCGTGTAGTCCCAGCCGTCGCCCTGGTTGGCAACGAAGCGCTGCACCAGCGCGAGCGTCATCAGGCGGCCGTCGTTGCCCACGTACTCGAGCGCGCCGAGCACCGGCACGCAGTTAGGGAAGTGCGCCACGTCGGTGAGGAAGCGGCCCATCTCGAGCTCGGGGTTCATGCCCGCGCGCAGGCGGCGATAGCCCTTCAGGAAGAGCGTCTCGTCGAAGGTGACGATGGTGTTGCTGCTGGCGGTGCCCGGCCGCGACACCGGCAACGCGGCGACGTCGAGGTCGAGGGCGCGGAAGGCGTCAGTCGGGCGGAAGTGCAGCTTGCCGGCGCCGGTCGCCTCCTCGCGTCCTTCCGCGATGGCCTCGACCAGCGCGCGGCAGAAGACCTCGTCGTAGAAGGCGTCGCCCATGACGCCGACATTGGCCTGCTGGCGCACGCGCGCGAGCGCGGCGGGCAGCAGCGCGTTCATGCGTTCCTCGTCGGGCTCTTCCCAGGCCAGGGCGAGCGGCACGAAGTAAGTCGACGGCTCGGCCGGGCCGTCGAGCTCGAGCAGCGGCAGCATCCAGCTCGAACCGTTCGTGCCCCAGACGGCGTGATCGACGACGCGGGCGCGCGTCACCGCCGTCCCCTTGGCGCCGTACCAGCGCTGGATCTCGACGAAGTGCGGCAGCGTGTCGGTTTCGAACTGGAGGCGCATGCGCTCGGCCATGCCCATCCGCCACGGCATGACGCGGTCGCGGAAGAAGCTGGTCCAGCCGTCGAACAGCACCAGCGTCGGCCGCTCCTGCAACGCCACGCCCTCCTGGTGCCAGCTGGGCACGGCGGCATCGGTCGACAACCTGAACCAGTAGAAGCCGTACGACGGCAGCGTCAGGAGGTAGGGCAGCTCGCCGATCGGCGGGAACGAGGTGCGGCCCAGCATCTCGACCGGCACGCGGCCCTTGTAGTCGGCGAGGTTCAGCTCCACCGGCTGAGCCGCGCGCGACAGGTTGAAGACGCAGAGGATAACGTCGTCCTCGTGCTCGCTCAGGTAGGCGAGGATCTTCCGGTTGCCGGGCTTGATGAAGGTGCGGCGGCCGCGCCCGAAGGCGTGGCTCGTCTTCCTCACGGCCAGCATGCGCTTGGTCCAGTTGAGCAGCGAGCTCGCGTCGCGCGACTGGGTCTCAACGTTGAGCGCCTCGAAGCCGTACATCGCGTCCATGATCGGCTGCAGGTACAGGCTCTGCGGGTCGGCGCGCGAGAAGCCGGCGTTGCGGTCGGGGCTCCACTGCATCGGCGTGCGCACGCCGTTGCGGTCGCCGACGAAGACGTTGTCGCCCATGCCGATCTCGTCGCCGTAGTAGATGATCGGCGAGCCCGGCATCGACAGCAGCATGCCGTTCATGAGCTTGACGCGGTCGAGGTCGTTTTCCATCAGCGGCGCGAGGCGGCGGCGGATGCCGAGGTTGATGCGGGCGCGCTTGTCGGCGGCGTACATGTTGTACATGTAGTCGCGCTCCTTGCTCGTCACCATTTCGAGCGTCAGCTCGTCGTGGTTGCGCAGGAAGATCGCCCACTGGCAGCCCTCGGGGATCTCCGGAGTCTGCTGCATGATCTCGACGATCGGGTAGCGGTCCTCCTGGGCGATCGCCATGTACATGCGCGGCATCAGCGGGAAGTGGTACGCCATGTGGCATTCGTCGCCGTCGCCGAAGTATTCGCGCACGTCCTCCGGCCACATATTGGCCTCGGCGAGCAGGAAGCGGTTCTTGTATTCGGCGTCGATCGCGGCGCGCAGCTGCTTGATGACGGCGTGGGTCTCGGGCAGGTTCTCGTTGCTGGTGCCGTCGCGCTCGACCAGGTAGGGGATGGCGTCGAGCCGGAAGCCGTCGACGCCCATGTCGAGCCAGAAGCGCATGGTGTCGAGCACCGCCGCCATGACCTTGGGGTTGTCGAAGTTGAGGTCGGGCTGGTGGCTGAAGAAGCGGTGCCAGAAGAACTGCTTGGCGACCGGGTCCCAGCTCCAGTTTGAGGTCTCGGTGTCGGTGAAGATGATCCGCGTGCCCTGGTAGAGCTGGTCGGTGTCGCTCCAGACGTAGAAGTCGCGCTCGGGCGAGCCGGGCGGCGCCTTCCTGGCCGCCTGGAACCAGGGGTGCTGGTCGGAGGTGTGGTTGATGACCAGCTCGGTGATCACCTTGAGGCCGCGCTTGTGCGCCTCGCCCAGCATCTCTCGGAAGTCGTCGAGGGTGCCGTACTGCGGGTGCACGTCGTCGTAGCCGGCGATGTCGTAGCCGTCGTCCTTCAGGGGCGACGGGTAGAACGGCATGAACCAGATGGTGTTGACGCCGAGGTCCTTGACGTAGTCGAGCTTGCTCGTCACGCCCTTGAAGTCGCCGTAGCCGTCGCCGTCGGAGTCGAGGAAGGCCTTGACGTTGAGCTGGTAGATGACGGCGTCGCGGTACCAGAGCGGATCGTCCGGCGGCGTGGTGACCACCTGCTGGGCGGCAGCGAGTTCGGACTCGAGGAGGGGCTTGGTCATCCGCGGCTCAGCCGAAATCCTGCTCGCTGCGGGCGCGCGGCACCAGCCGCATGACGTGGGCCGGCAGCTTGTTCGGGTCGAGGCGCACGAAGTTGCGCGCGCCCTGCCAGAAGAAGCGCTGGTCGCTGAGCAGGTCGTGCATCTCGTAGGCGTCGCCTTCGACGAGGCCGAGCGCCGCCAGGTCGAGCTCGACCCAGCCCGACTGGGCGTGATCGGGGTCGAGGTTGACGACGCAGACGATCACGTTGTCGCCGCTCGTCTTCACGTATGCGACGAGCTGGCCGTTGTCGATCGGGCAGAACCGGAGGCTCCAGTCGTCGTGCAGGGCGGGGTTGTCGCGCCGGATGCGGTTGAGGGTCGTGACGAAGGCGCCGAGGTTGCCTTCGGCGGCGAGGTTCCAGTGGCGCAACTGGTACTTCTCGGAGTCGCGGTACTCCTCGCTGCGCGGCTCGCGCGGCGTGCCTTCCAGCAGCTCGTAGGACGGCCCGTAGATGCCGTAGTTGGCGGCCAGCGTCGCCGCCAGGACGAGGCGCGTCATGAACACCGGACGGCGACCGCCGTGCAGCTGCTCGTGCAGGATGTCGGGCGTGTTCGGCCAGGCGTTCGGTCGGAAGTACTCGCAGCTCGGGTCCTGGCTCAGCTCGGTGAAGTACTCGACCAGCTCCTGCTTCGTATTGCGCCAGGTGAAGTAGGTGTACGACTGGCTGTAGCCGAGCTTGGCGAGCCGGTGCATCACCTTCGGTCGGGTGAACGCCTCGGCCAGGAAGATCAGCTCCGGATGTTCGCGCTTGAGCGCACCGATGACCCATTCCCAGAACGCGAACGACTTGGTGTGCGGGTTGTCGACGCGAAAGATCGTCACGCCCTCGCCGATCCAGTGGTCGAAGACGCCCTTCAGCGCGTCCCACAGGGCGCGGCAGTCCTCGGTCTCGAAGTTGAACGGATAGATGTCCTGGTACTTCTTCGGAGGGTTCTCGGCGTACTGCACGCTGCCGTCGGGGCGCTTCCTGAACCAGTCGGGATGCTGCTTGACCCACGGGTGGTCGGGCGCGCACTGGAAGGCGATGTCGAGCGCGATGTCGAGGCCGTGCTCGCGGGCCTTGCCGACCAGCCGGCGAAAGTCCTCGGCCGTGCCGAGGGCCGAGAGAATCGCGGTGTGGCCGCCTTCGTCGGCGCCGATCGCCCACGGGCTGCCGACGTCGCCGGCCTCGGCGACGAGAGCGTTGTTGCGGCCCTTGCGCTTGACGCGGCCGATCGGATGGATCGGCGGAAAGTAGAGCACGTCGAAGCCGAGCCCGGCCACGTAGGGCAGGCGCGCCTCGACGTCGCGGAAGGTGCCGTGCACGCCGGCCGTCGACGAGGTCGAGCGCGGGAACAGCTCGTACCAGGCGCTGAAACGGGCGCGCTCGCGATCCACGATGATCGGCAGCTCGGCGCCGAACATCGTCTGCAGGCGGCGGTCGGGATGGCCGGCAGCGATGCGCGCGGCGTCCTGGTCCAGTGCGTCGGCCTTGAGCAGCGCGACGTCGCTCGCCGCATCGGCGGCGGCGGCAACCAGGCGTGTCGCCCACGTCGTCAGCGCCTTGCGGTCGCCGCCGTGGGCGCGTGCCGCCGCTTCCTCGATCAGGCCGGCGCCGACGCGGGCCGCGATCCGGATGTCGTCGGCGTCGACGCGCCGCTCGAGCTCGTGTCGCCACGACTCGAAGTGATCGACCCAGGCCGCGACCGTGTACGTGTAGCGGCCGAGCGATCGCAGCGGGAAGGCGCCGCGCCAGACGTCGTTGCCGAGCGGCGTCATCTCGGTCTCGGTGAAGCGCTCATCGCCGTCGGCGCGCCAGCGCAGCATGACGCGCGGCACGTCGTGGCCGTCGGTGAAGCAGTCGGCCTCGACGACCATCTCGTCGCCGACGACGCGTTTGGCCGCGAACCGGCCGCCATCGATCGAGGGCCGGATCGCATCGACAACGGCGCGCACGCGCCCGGCGGAGCGCTCGCTGCGCGTCATGGCGAGTCGTGCCGGAGCACCAGGACGGACAAGGCGGGTAGCGTCAACGCGAGCGAGTCCGGGCAGCCCTGCGCGATGACCGGCGCCGAGGCGACGCCTCCGAGGTTGCCCGCGCCGCTGCCGCCGTAGCAGTCGGCGTCGCTGTTGAGCATCTCGCGCCAGAAACCGGCGCGCGGCACGCCGATCCGGTGGCCTTCGCGCTGGACGGGCGTCAGGTTGGCGACGACCAGGAGCGCCGTGCCTGCTCCGGCGGGCTTCCTGAGGAACGCGATGACGCTGTTCGCTGCATCGTGGCTGTCGATCCATTCGAAGCCGTCGGGGGAGAAGTCGAGCTCGTGCAAGGCGGCCTCGGCCCGGTAGAGGCGGTTGAGGTCGGCAACCAGCCGCTGCACGCCGGCGTGGCTCGGCGACTCGAGCAGTCCCCACTCGAGCTCGCCCTCGTGCGTCCATTCACGGCGCTGGGCGATCTCTCCGCCCATGAAGAGCAGCTTCTTGCCCGGATGGGTCCACAGCACCCCGAACAGGGCGCGCAGGTTGGCGAACCTGCGCCATTCGTCGCCCGGCATCTTGCCGAGCAGCGATCCCTTGCCGTGCACCACCTCGTCGTGCGACAGCGGCAGGACGAAATTCTCGTTGAAGGCGTAGTCGATCGAGAACGTCAGGCCGCCGTGGTGGTGGCGGCGATGGATCGGGTCCAGGCTCAGGTAGGCCAGCGTGTCGTGCATCCAGCCCATGTTCCATTTCATGCCGAAGCCGAGGCCGCCCATCGACGTCGGCCGCGACACCATCGGCCAGGCGGTCGACTCCTCGGCGATCGTCATCGTGTCGGGGTGGTCGCGGTAGACCGCCTCGTTGAAACGGCGCAGGAACTCGACCGCGTCGAGGTTCTCCTTGCCGCCTTGCAGGTTCGGCACCCACTCACCGCTCTTTCGGGCGTAGTCGAGATAGAGCATCGAGGCGACCGCGTCGACGCGCAGGCCGTCGAGGTGGTACTTGTCGAGCCAGAAGCAGCCCGACGACATCAGGAAGCTGCGCACCTCGTCGCGGCCGTAGTTGAAGATCGCCGAGCTCCACTCGGGATGAAAGCCCTGGCGCGGGTCGGCATGCTCGAACAGGTGGGTGCCGTCGAACTCGGCCAGCCCGTGCGCATCGGTCGGAAAGTGCGACGGCACCCAGTCGAGCAGGACACCGAGGCCGCGCTGGTGCAGGTGATCGACGAAGGCCATGAAATCCTGCGGCGTGCCGTAGCGCGAAGTGGGAGCGAAATAGCCGGTCGTCTGATAGCCCCACGAGCCGTAGAACGGATGCTCGGTGATCGGCATCAGCTCGACGTGCGTGAAGCCCATCTCGATCGCGTATTCCGCCAGCAGCGGCGCGAGCTCGCGATAGCCGAGCATGCGGCCGTCGTCGCGTCGCCAGGAGCCGAGATGGACCTCGTAGATCGAGAGCGGTGCGCCGAGCGCGTTGTGACGTGCGCGCCCGGCCATCCATTCGCCGTCGCCCCAGTCGTAGTCCAGCGTCCACGCTCGCGATGCAGTAGCCGGCGCCTGCTCGGCGCACAAGGCGAACGGATCGGCCTTTTCCAGCACGCGGCCATCGGCCGCGACGATGCGGAACTTGTAGAGGTCGCCGCGCTCTAAGCCCGCGACCTCGCCTTCCCAGATGCCGGATCCGTCGCCGCGGCGCGCCAGCTGGTGGGCTCCGGCATTCCAGGAGTTCCACCCGCCGATGACGGAGACGGCGCTCGCATTGGGTGCCCACACGGCGAATCGAGCCGTCCCGTCCGTGAGATGGCACCCCAGATCCTCGTAGGCCCGCGCGTTGGTTCCCTCGCGAAAGAGATAGATCGCTTGTTCACTCGGCATGCGCGTTTGACCGTAGCACAGTCGGATGGCACGAAACAACAACCCTGACCGATGCGCGGCGATGTCCTACGCCGGCGGCAGCGGCGTGGCAACATTGCAGGAGTGCTCACGAATACGCCGCCAGGACGAACCGGCGCTCCCTATCCGCGTCTCCTCGGCGACGTCGGCGGATCCAATCATCGGTTCGGCTGGATCGACTCGTCCGGGGAGCCCATTTCGCGCGTCGTGTCGTCCCCGGGCGTCGGCGAGCTCGCGGGGGAGATACGGCGCTATCTCTCGGCTCAGCGGCTGCCCCGGCCGGCCAGCGTGTCGATCGGCATTGCCGCCCCGGTGTTCGGCGACGTCGTGACGATGACCAACGGTGAGGCGCGCTTCTCGATCGGCGAGCTCAAGCGCGAGGTGGAGGTCGAGACACTGCTCGTCATCAACGACTTCGCGGCGCTCGCTCACGCGCTGCCTTCGCTGCGCGCCGGCGAGACCAGATCGGTCGGCGCTGGCGGCACAGCCGCCGGCGGCGTCATGGCACTCATCGGCCCGGGCACCGGCCTGGGCGTGTCCGGGCTGCTCGCCGTGCCGGGCGGTCACGTGCCGGTGGTCGGCGAGGGCGGTCACGCGACGCTCGCCGGGTCGGACGAGCGCGAGGACGAAGTGCTCGCTGTCCTGCGCAATCGCTTCGGGCGGGTGTCGGCCGAGCGCGTCCTGTCGGGCCCCGGCATCGCCAACCTGCATGCCGCCCTGCGCCAGCTTTCCGGCGCCGCCGGCGAGCAACTGGAGCCGGCGCAGATCACGCAGCGTGCGCTCGACGAAAGCGACGACTGCTGCCGCGAAGCGGTCGACCTGTTCTTCGCCTTCCTCGGCACCGTTGCCGGCGACGTCGCGCTCACGCTCGGCGCGCGCGGTGGCGTCTACATCGGCGGCGGTGTCGTCGCCCGGCTGGGCACGGCGATCGACCGCTCCCGGTTTCGCGAGCGCTTCGAGGCGAAGGGACGCTATCGCGCCTTCCTCGCCGGCATCGCGACCCGAGTGATCCTCGACTCGTCCGGGCTCGCCCTGCGCGGCGCCGACGCCGCTCTTGAAGCGTAACGCCCGGGCCGCGGCCCGCCCGCGTTGCGCGAACCGACGCCCATCACCGGCCCGTGCAATTCGGACGCGCCGATCAGCAGACTGTCGCAGACCGGGCGCCGCCGTCACAGGTCGGGTCCTACACTCGCGGCCATGAAAAATTCGACCGATCGTCCGGCCGACGCCCACAAGGCGACGCGCCGGATCTGGGTGGGCGGGGTGCTCGTGGCGCTGGTCGTCGCCGGGCTCGCCGGCGTCGTCGTCTCCAAGGCCGGCTTCGGCGACAAGAACAAGGACAAGGAAGTCGTTCCGCTCCAGTTCGTCGCCGCCGAGGTGACCCGGCCGCAGATGGCGCGCATGCCGCTCACGATCGAGTTCTCCGGCCCGCTGGTCGCACCGCAGACGGCGGTCGTCCGCGCCAAGGCCACCGGGACGCTGCTGTCGCTCAACGTGGTCGAGGGCAGCCGCGTCAAGGCCGGCCAGGTGATCGGCGCGATCGACCTCGCCGAGCTGCAGAGCCGGGCCGCCGACCGCGTCGCGCTCGTCGAGTCGGCCCAGGCCAACCTCAGCGAGGCCGAGCGCCAGAACACCGCCAACGTCGGCCTGGCGGCGCAGAACTTCATCTCCGCGACGGCTCTCCAGACCTCGCAGGCCAGGCTCGACGCGGCGCGTGCCGCGCTCAGGTCGGCCGAGGCGCAGCTCGCCTCGTCGCGCGTCGGCATCCGCGAGGCGACGCTCTCCGTGCCGATCTCGGGGATCGTCGGCAAGCGCCATGTCGTTCCGGGCGAGAAGGTGAGCTCGGAGCAGCAGATCGTCACCGTCGTCGACCTCAGGACGCTCGAGCTGATGGGCTCGGTCGGCACGCAGGAGGTGTCCCTGCTCGAGCAGGGGCAGCCGGTCCAGGTGCTGATCGAAGGCCAGGCGACAGCGGTGCCGGGCAGGATCGACCGCATCTCGCCCGCGGCGGAAGCCGGCACGCGCGCGATCGGCGTCGTCGTCGTCCTCGACAACAAGGGCGAGCGCTTCCGTGCCGGCCAGTACGCGCAGGCGCGGGTCCAGCTCGCCGACACGAGCGAGCGGCTGACCGTGCCTGCCGGCGCGCTCGGGCAAGCCTCGGGGCAGGACTACGTGTGGACGATCGAGCGCGGAGCGCTGGTGCGGCGCATCGTCGTCACGGGCCGGCGCGATCCCGCATCCGGCCTGGCGGAAGTGATCCAGGGGCTGGTGCCCGACGCCGTGCTCCTCGCGGTGCGCTTCGACAACCTGAAGGAAGGCGCGCCCGCGCTCGTCGTCGCCCAGCGCAGCGGCGCGTCGGCGGCGCCCTCGGCGGCCTCGGCCTCGGCGCCGTCGGTGCCGCGCTCCTGACCCGCGGCAGCGACGACCGGCCATGTGGTTCACCCGCGTCTCGATCAACAACCCCGTCTTCGCGACGATGGTGATGGCCGCGCTCTGCGTGCTCGGCCTGTTCTCGTACAGCCAGCTGCGCGTCGAGCGGCTGCCCGACATCACGCCGCCGATCGTGTTCGTGAGCGTCGCCTATCCGGGCGCGTCACCGGAGGCGACCGAGACCGAGCTGACGCGGCCGATCGAGCTCTCGCTCAACGGCATCGCCGGTGTCAAGATGATCCGTTCCAACAGCCTCGAGGGCCGGAGCGAGACGGTCGTCGAGTTCCAGGTCTCGGCCGACATGAACCGCGCCGTGCAGGACGTACGCGACAAGGTCGCCGCCGTCCAGCCGGGCTTCCCGCGCGACGCCAAGCAGCCGTACATCTCGCGCTTCGACGGCGACAACGCCCAGCCGACGGTCTATCTCTCGCTTCTCGGCACCGAGCGCAGCTCGCGCGAGCTGTCGCTGCTCGCCGATCAGGTGGTGAGAAAGCGCCTCGAGCGCGCGACCGGCGTCGCCCGCGTCGACGTCGGCGGGCTCACCGTGCGCCAGGTGCGCATCGACCTCGACCCGCAGCGTCTGCGCGCGCTCCAGATCACGCCGGCCGACGTCTCGACGGCGCTGCAGCGCGCCAACGCCGACATGCCCGTCGGCCTGCTGAGCGGGCGCAAGGAAGACGCGATCGTGCGCGTCGAAGGCAAGGTGAAGGACCCGAAGGCCTTCGCCGACGTCGTCGTCGCCAGCCGCAACGGCGTCGTGATCCGGCTCGCCGACCTCGGCACGCTGGTCGAGCGCGAGCGCGAGCCTGCCTCGATCTCGCGGGTCGACGGCATCCCGGCGATCTCGTTCCAGGTCTTCAAGCAGCAGGACGCGAACATCGTCGAGACCGGAGAGGCGATCAAGGCCGCGGCCGAGGAGCTGCGCAAGACCCTGCCGCCGGGCGTCGAGCTGCGCCTGGTCTACGCCGACAGCGACTGGGTCGCGCGCTCGCTCGCGGGCGTGAAGACGACGCTGATCGAGGGCGCGCTCCTCACCATCGCGATCGTGTTCCTGTTCCTGCACAGCTGGCGCAGCACGATCATCACCGGCCTGACGCTGCCGATCGCGGTGATCTCGGCATTCATCGCCGTCTACCTGTTCGGCTTCACGCTCAACTTCATGACGATGATGGCGCTGTCGCTGTGCATCGGCCTGCTGATCGACGACGCGATCGTCGTGCGCGAGAACATCGTGCGACACGTCCATCTCGGCCTCGGCCATCGCGAGGCGGCGAGCGTCGGCACCAACGAGATCGGCCTGGCGGTGATGGCGACGACCTTCGCCATCTGCGCCGTGTTCGTGCCGGTGGCCTTCATGAAGGGGATCATCGGCAAGTTCTTCTTCCCGTTCGGCGTGACGGTGGCGGTCGCCGTGCTGGTCTCGCTCTTCGTCAGCTTCACGCTCGACCCGATGCTGTCGAGCATCTGGCGCGATCCGCCGAGCAACCGTCTGCTGCGCGTGCCGGTGCTCGGCTCGCTCATGCGCGGCACCGATCGTCTGCTCGACGTCCTGCACGGCATCTACGAGCGGCTGATCCACTGGATCTTCTCGGCCCGGCGCTACCGGCTCTTCGTGCCGCCGCTGCCGGCGTACGGCCATGACTTCGATGCGGAAGGCAAGCGCGACGCGGGGTCGCCGCGGCGATGGCGCTTCGCGACCGTCACGCCGCGTGCGATCGTCCTGCTCGCCGGCGTCGGCAGCTTCGTCCTCGCGATCGCGATCGCGCCGCTCGTCGGCAGCGAGTTCATTCCCGACAGCGACAACAGCTACATCCAGCTCAACGTGCTGCTGCCGGTCGGCACGAGCCTGCAGCGCGGCAGCGACAAGCTGGTGCAGGTCGAGGACGCGATCAAGACGATGCCGGAGATCCGGATGATCTCGACGACGATCGGCGACACCGGCAATGGCAGCCGCAACTCGGCGAGCCTGTCGATCCAGCTCACCAAGCCGCACGAGCGAAAGCGCAGCCAGCGCGACGTCGAGAAGGCGATCCGCCAGGCGCTCAAGCCGATTCCCGGCATCGAGGCGACGCTCGGCAACCAGCCGATCTTCGTGTCGCTGCTGGGGCCCGATCCGGCGGTGATCGAGGCCGAGACGCTGAAGTTCGCCGAAAAGGTCTCTCACATCAAGGGCATCGCCGACCTGACGACGTCCGTGAAGCCCGGCATCCCCGCCTATGCGGTGCGGCTGAAGCCCGACGCCGTGCGCGAACTCGGCCTGACGACGATGCAGCTCGCGACCAGCCTGCGCGCCTACGTCAACGGCGACGTCGCGACCTACTGGACCTCGCCCGACGGCGAGCAGGTCGATGTCGAGGTCCGCCTGCCGCAGACCTCGCGCGAGAACGTCTCGCAGCTCGACGACCTGCCCGTCGCCTACGCGAAGGACGGCACGCCGATCGCGCTCGCGCGCGTGGCCGACGTGGTGCCGGTCGTGAACCCGGTCGTGATCAAGCGCCAGGACCTGCAGCGCCGACAGGCGATCTACGCCGGAACCGAAGGGCGGCCGAGCGGCGACGTCGGCGCCGACGTGCAGAAGATCGTCAAGGAGACGCAGCTGCCGCCCGGCTACCGCTTCGACCTGGGCGGCCAGACGCGCGACCAGCAGGAGGCCTTCGTCGGCGTCCTGTTCGCGCTCGGCGCAGCGGTGATCTTCATCTACATCGTGCTCGCGTCGCAGTTCTCGAGCTTCCTGCAGCCGCTCGCGATCATGACGTCGCTGCCGCTGGCGCTGATCGGCGTGATGCTGGCGCTGCTCGTCACGCGCTCGACGCTCAACCTGTTCTCGATGATCGGCCTGGTGATGCTGATGGGCCTGGTGACGAAGAACGCGATCCTGCTCGTCGACTTCGCCAACCACGGCCGGCGCAACGGCCTCACCGTGCCCGAGGCGCTGCTCCAGGCCGGCCTGGTGCGGATGCGGCCGATCATCATGACGACGGCGGCGATGATCTTCGGCATGCTGCCCCTCGCTCTCGCGCTCGACGAGGGCGGCGAGATCCAGGCGCCGATGGGCCGCGCGATCATCGGCGGCGTGATCACGTCGACGCTGCTCACGCTCGTCGTCGTGCCGGTGCTCTACAGCTACCTGGTGCGGGAGAAGAAGCCGAAGCCGCAGCCCGCGGGCCAGGACAGCCGCGGGATCGCCGGTGGCGCCATTGCGGCGCACATGCTGGCATCGAAGGACTGATCGCGACGGTCGCGCGCCGCTCGGCTCGCTACTGCGAGACGTGAATGACGTTGCGCACGACCGGATAGATGTGCTGCTGCCAGCGCGGGCTGCTGAAGACGCCGTAGTGGCCGACGTTGGGCTGCACTTGGTGCGTGCGCGATGGACGAGCGGATGTGCGTCAGGTCCTGTGCCGCCAGCGTCTGGCCGATCGCGCAGATGTCGTCGCGCTCGCCTTCGACGGTCAGGAGCGCCGTGCGCCGGATCGCGAGCGGGTCGATCCTGCGGCCGCGCAGCGTGAGCTTGCCGAACGGCAGGTTACTCCTTGAAGACAAGCATACGGTCTCGACTCGGCCTCGGGGACAGGCCGACGACACGGTGCGGCAGCGGGTTCTCTTCCGGGTCAGTCCTCGTAGCTCGCCATCGGCGGGCAGGAGCACGAGAGGTTGCGGTCGCCCCAGACGTTGTCGACCCGGCCGACGGGCGACCAGTACTTGCTGCCGCGCAGGGCCGGCGTGGGATAGGCCGCCTCGGTGCGCGAGTAGGCGTGCGCCCAGTCGTCGACGAGCAAGGTCGCCGCGGTGTGCGGCGCCCCCTTCAACGGGTTGTCGTCGCGCGGCCAAGCGCCGCTCTCGACCTTCGCGATCTCGGCGCGGATGGCGATCATCGCGTCGCAGAACCGGTCGAGCTCGACCAGCGACTCGCTCTCCGTCGGTTCGACCATCAGCGTTCCGGGCACCGGGAAGCTGAGCGTCGGCGCGTGGAAGCCGTAGTCGATCAGGCGCTTGGCGACGTCCTCGGCGCTGATGCCGTCGGCGCCGCCGGTGGCGTCCTTCAGCGGCCGCAGATCGAGGATGCACTCGTGGGCGACGCCGCCGCCCTTGATGCCGGCGACGTTGCCGCTGTAGTGCAGCTCGTAGTGATCGGCCAGACGCGCGGCGATGTAGTTGGCGCCGAGGATGGCGGTCTCGGTCGCCGAGCGCAGGCCGGCCTCGCCCATCATGCGCACGTACATCCAGCTGATCGGCAGGACCGCGGCGTTGCCGAGCGGCGCCGCCGAGACGGCGCCAACGCCTCCAGCGACGCCGCCGCTCGCATGGCCGGGCAGGAAGGGCACCAGGTCCTCGACGACGCACACCGGGCCGACGCCCGGCCCGCCGCCGCCGTGCGGGATGCAGAAGGTCTTGTGCAGGTTGAGGTGGCTGACGTCGCCGCCGAACTCGCCCGGCGCCGCGACGCCGACCAGCGCGTTCATGTTCGCGCCGTCGACGTAGACCCGGCCGCCGTAGGTGTGGACGACGCTGCACAGCTCGCGCACGCGGCGGTCGAAGACGCCGTAGGTCGACGGGTAGGTGATCATCACGCAGGCGAGCCTGGCCTGGTGCTGCTGGCATTTGGCCTCGAGATCGGCGAGGTCGACGTTTCCTTCGGCGTCGCACCGGGTGACCACGACCTGCAGCCCCGCCATCTGCGCGCTCGCCGGATTGGTGCCGTGCGCCGATTCCGGGATCAGGCAGATCGTGCGCGCGGCGTCGCCGCGCGAGGCGTGCCAGGCGCGGATCGCGAGCAGGCCCGCGTATTCGCCCTGCGAGCCGGCGTTGGGCTGCAGGCTGACGCCGGCATAGCCGGTGGCCTCGCACAGCCAGGCCTCGAGCTGGCGACGCAGCTCGTCGTAGCCCTGGCGCTGGTCGGCCGGCGCGAACGGGTGGATCTCCGCGAAGCCGGGCCAGGTGATCGGGATCATCTCGCTCGTCGCATTCAGCTTCATCGTGCACGAGCCGAGCGGGATCATCGAGCGGTCGAGCGCGAGATCCTTGTCGGCGAGGCCGCGCAGGTAGCGCAGCATGCCGGTCTCGCTGTGGTGGCGATGGAAGACCGGATGCGTCAGGAAGGGCGACGTGCGGCGCAGATCGTCGGGAATCATCGGCGCGATGCCGCGCTCGAACGCGGCGACGTCGGGCAGCGCCTGCCCGTCCCTGGCGAACACGCGCCATAGCGCGACGATGTCGTCGCGTGTCGTCGTCTCGTCGAGGGCGATGCCGAGCATCGTGTCGCCCCACTCGGGATAGCGGCGCAGGTTCATGCCGGCGTCCACCGCGCGACGCGAGAGATCGGCGGTGGCGGCGCCGACGTCGATCGTGATCGTGTCGAAGGCCGACTCGCCGCGCACGGTCCAGCCGAGCTCGCGCAGGCCTTCGGCGAGCACCGCGGTGTAGGCGGCGACGCGCTCGGCGATGCGCTTCAGCCCGGCCGGGCCGTGGTAGACCGCGTACATGCTTGCGACGACGGCAGGCAGCACCTGCGCCGTGCAGATGTTCGATGTCGCGCGCTCGCGCCGGATGTGCTGCTCGCGCGTCTGCAGCGCGAGCCGGTAGGCCGTGTCGCCGTGGGCGTCGATGCTGACGCCGACCAGCCGTCCCGGCAGGGCGCGCTTGTATTCGTCGCGGCACGCGAGGTAGGCGGCGTGCGGGCCGCCGCAGCCCATCGGCATGCCGAAGCGCTGGGTCGTGCCGCAGGCGATGTCGGCGCCGAGCTCGCCCGGCGGCGTGATGAGCGTCAGCGCGAGCAGATCGGCGGCGACGATGAAGGCGGCGCCGTGGGCGTGGATCTTCGGCGCGTCGGCTCGCATGTCGTGCAGCTGGCCGCTCGTCGCCGGCCACTGCGCCAGCACGGCGAAGTAGTCGCCGCCGGCGATCAGCGTGTCCCATTCCTCGGCCGAGTTGGCGAGGACGATCGCGAGCCCGAGCGGCTCGGCGCGCGTGCGCAGCACTTCGATCGTCTGCGGATGGGCGTCGCCGGCGACGATGATGGTGTCGCTCTTGGCCTTGACGCTGCGCCGCGCGAGAGTCATCGCCTCGGCGGCGGCGGTCGCCTCGTCGAGCATCGACGCGTTGGCGATCGCCATTCCCGTGAGATCGCAGACCATCGTCTGGAAGTTGACGAGCGCCTCGAGCCGGCCCTGCGAGATCTCCGCCTGGTACGGCGTGTACGCCGTGTACCAGGCCGGGTTCTCGAGGACGTTGCGCAGGATGACGCCGGGCGTGTGCGTCGCGTGGTAGCCCTGGCCGATGAAGCTTTTCAGCACCCGGTTCCTGTCGGCGATGCCTTTCAGCTCGGCGAGCGCTGCGGCTTCGCCGAGCGGCGCCGGCAGCCGCATCGGCGCCGGGCGCGCGATCGACGCCGGCACGATCTGCTCGATCAGCGCGCGCCGCGATGCCGCGCCGATCACCGACAGCATGTGGGCTTCCGCGCCCGGGTCGATGCCGATGTGGCGGGCGGCGAACTCGCCGGCGGTTTCGAGCTCGGCGAGCGGTTTCAGGGCGGACATCAGCATCGTGGACTCGCGAAGAAGATTCGGGGGTTCGGCGGCTCGGGACGTCAGGCGGCCTTGACAAGCGCGTCGTAAGCGGCCTGGTCCATCAGCGACGCCGTCGCGGCCGCGTCGGCCAGCTTGATCTTGAAGAACCAGCCCGAGGCGAGCGGGTCGGTGTTGGCGAGCGACGGGTCGGCGCGCAGCGCCTCGTTGACCTCGACGACCTCGCCGTCGACCGGCATGTAGAGATCGGCGGCGGCCTTCACCGACTCGACGACGCCGGCGACTTCGCCCTTCTTGAACGAGGCGCCGACGGCCGGCAGGTCGACGAAGACGACGTCGCCGAGCGCGTCCTGGGCATGGACGGTGATGCCCACGGTCGCTGCGGCGGCGTCGCCGGTGTCGATCCATTCGTGTTCGGGCGTGTAGAGAACGGGCATGTCGTGGCTCCTGTGGAATGAATGCGAAGCGGATGCTTCAGCCGCGGAAATAGCGGTGCGGGGCGAAGGGCATCGGCGCGACCTGCATCGCCAGCAGCTTGCCGCGCACGTCGGCCGACACCGGGGTGCCGACCGCGGCGAGAGCGGTCGCGACGTAGGCCAACGCGATCGGCTTGCCGACCGTCGGCCCGATCGTGCCGCTCGTGACGCGGCCGACGCCCGCGCCGCCGGCATCGACGATCGCCGCGCCCTCGCGCACCGGCGCGCGATCGAGGCCGACGAGGCCGACGCGCTTGCGGGCGACGCCGTCGGTGATCTGGCGTCCGATCGTCGCCGCGCCGGGATAGCCGCCGGCACGATCGCCGCCCGGACGACGCACTTTCTGGATCGCCCAGGTGAGGCCGGCCTCGATCGGCGTCGTCGTCGTGTCGATGTCGTGGCCGTAGAGGCACAGGCCCGCTTCGAGCCGCAAGGTGTCGCGCGCGCCGAGGCCGGCGGGAAGGACCTCGGGCTGGGCGAGGAGGGCGCGGGCAAGCGCTTCGGCGTCGACGTCGGCGACCGAGATCTCGAAGCCGTCCTCTCCCGTGTAGCCGGAGCGCGTCGCGAAGACGGCGATGCCGGCGATGCGCGCTTCGGCGCCGCTCATGAAGGTGAGCTGCGCCAGATTCGGAGCGAGCCGCGCCATCACCACGGCGGCCTTCGGGCCTTGCAGCGCAAGCAGGGCGCGATCGGGCATCGGCTCGATCGTGCACCGGCTGCCGATGCGTGCGCGCAGGTGCGCGGTGTCGGCATCCTTGCACGAGGCGTTGACGACGAGGAAGAGGTGGTCGGCGCGGCGCGTGACCATCAGGTCGTCGAGGATGCCGCCGTCGGCGTCGGTGAAGAGGGCGTAGCGCTGCTTGCCTTCGGCGAGGCCGACGATGTCGACCGGCACGAGGGTCTCGAGCGCGGTGGCGGCATCGGCACCGACGAGGCGCAGCTGGCCCATGTGCGAGACGTCGAACAGCACCGCCGACTCGCGGCACTGCCGGTGCTCGGCGAGGATGCCGCTCGGATACGAGACCGGCATGTCGTAGCCGGCGAACGGAACCATCTTCGCGCCGAGCGAGACGTGCAGGGCATGCAGCGGCGTCTTCGACAGCGCCGTGGACGGGGAAGGTTCGGACATCGATCGCTCCGGAGCACGTTTCGCACCCGCCGGTGCCCGAAAGCTCCTGCGGGAAAACTGCCCCGGCTGTCCGCTTTACCTGAGAGATTGGCAGCGCCGCGAGCGGCGTTGCTTGCCCCTTCGGTGGACCCGCTCGACGGCGGGCCTCTCTCCAGCGAGGACGCTTGCGAGCAAGCGTTTGCCAGTCCTCGGTGCCTGAGCGTTCGACCGTGCCTGGCCCCGGTCTGCGCCTTCGGCGGCTTCGCGCGAGCGAAGCTCTCTCCTGGCGACGTGGAGTCTATCAGCGCATCCGGGCGTCACGATAATCGGTCGCATGACGAGTGTCGAAGAATGGTTGCGGATCGAGTCGCTCGACCTCGAGGCTCAGGGCATCGCCCACAACGCCGAGGGCAAGGTCGTTTTCGTCGAGGACGCGCTGCCCGGCGAGGAAGTGCGGGTTTCGGTGCGGCGCGGCAAGAAGCAGTGGGAACAGGCGTCGCTTCTCGAGCTGCGCAGCGAGAGCGCGCAACGCGTCGTGCCGCGCTGTCCGCACTTCGGCGTCTGCGGCGGCTGCAAGATGCAGCACCTGCACGTCGGCGCCCAGGTCGCGACCAAGCAGCGCGCGCTCGAGGATGCGCTATGGCACCTCGGCAAGGTGAAGGCCGAGCGGGTGCTGCGCCCGATCGAGGGGCCGGCGTGGAACTACCGCCAGCGGGCGCGGCTGTCGGTGCGCCACGTCATCAAGAAGGGCACGGTGCTGGTGGGCTTCCACGAGCGCAAGTCGAGCTTCGTTGCCGACATCGCGAGTTGCGATGTGCTGCCCAGGAAGGTGAGCGAGATGCTGCTGCCGCTGCGCGCGCTGATCGGAGCGATGACGACGCGCGACCGCCTGCCGCAGATCGAGCTCGCGGCGAGCGAAGCCTGCACGGCGCTCGTGCTGCGTCATCTGGAGCCGCTGCCGCCGGAGGATCTCGAGCTTCTACGCACGTTCGCGCAACGGCACGACGTCGAATGGTGGCTGCAGCCGAAGGGGCCCGACACGGCGCGTCCGCTCGACGGCGTGGCGTCGACGCTCGCCTACGGCCTGCCCGAGTTCGGCATCCGCATGCCGTTCAGGCCGACCGACTTCACGCAGGTCAACCAGTCGATCAACGAGGCGCTCGTGTCGCGCGCGCTGCGGCTGCTCGACGTGCAGCCCGGCGATGCGGTGATCGACTGGTTCTGCGGCCTCGGCAACTTCACGCTGCCGCTGGCGACCCGGGCCGGGCGAGTGCTCGGCATCGAAGGCAGCAAGACGCTGGTCGAGCGGGCGAGCGAGGCCGCGGCGCTGAACGGGCTCGCGGCGGTCGCGAGCTTTTCGGAACGCAACCTCTTCGAGATGACGGCCGACGAGCTGGAGGCTTTCGGCACGGTCGACCGCTGGCTCGTCGATCCGCCGCGGGAAGGCGCGTTCGCGATCGTCAAGGCGCTGGTGGAGGCGGTCGAACGGCAAGCGAATGGCGCGCCTTCACACTGGCGCGCACCGAAGCGCATCGTCTACGTCAGCTGCAACCCGGCGACGCTGGCGCGAGACGCCGGACTGCTCGTTCATCGCGCGGGCTACGCGTGCACTGCCGCTGGCGCGGTGAACATGTTCCCGCACACGGCGCACGTCGAAAGCATCGCGGTCTTCGACAGACAAAACGAAACGGGGCCCGAAGGCCCCGTTTAGAACTCAGCGAAGCGTCCGGTCAATCGCGGCTGCCGCCGGCGAAGCCGAGGAGCGAGAGCAGCGCCTGGAAGACGTTGAACAGGTCCAGGTAGATGCGCAGCGTGGCGCTGATGTAGTTGGTTTCCTGCCCGTCGCGCACGGCCTTCAGGTCGTACAACATGAACGCGGAGAAGATGCCGACCATCACGACCGCGATCGTGATGAAGAGTGCGCTCGACTGCAGGAAGATGTTGGCGACGATCGCCACCAGCAGCATGACCGCGCCGACATACAGGAACTTGCCCATCGCCGACAGGTCGCGCTTGATGACGGTCGAGAGCGCCGCCATGCCGAGGAAAGTGAGGCCTGTGCCCGTGAACGCGATCATGACCAGGCCGGCGCCGCCGTTCTGACCGAGCACGACGGCGAGCAGCCGCGACAGCATCAGGCCCATGAAGAACGTGAAGGCGAGCAGCACCGGCACGCCGGCCGACGAGTTCTTGGTCTTCTCGATCGCGAACATGAAGCCGAACGCGCCGGCCATGAAGACGATGAAGCTCATGCCGACGCCCATCGTCGCCACGATGCCGGTGGAGACGCCGATCCATGCGCCGAGCACGGTCGGCACCATCGAGAGCGCGAGCAACCAGTAGGTGTTGCGCAGGACCCGGTTGCGCTGCTCCTCGCTGGCGACGGCATAACCGAGATTGACTGTCCGCAGGCTTTCGTCCATGGATCCTCCGAAAGGAACGACGATGAGTGGCAACGATTGAGAGTGTCAGCGGGGATTCTAGTTCCCGTTGGCAATGACATGGGTGCAGCCAGTGCCGTTTCAATAGCGCGGCGCCTCGCTCCGCGAGCCGATCGGCGGTGGTGCCTCCGCTACAATCGATCGGCTTCAGCCAGCCTCAACGAGGCGGTTGTCGCGCCGGCCCGGCGCTCCTCGCTCCGTCCGGCGTCCCGGCCGGCAGCCGCCGCGCCCACCCTCGCGCCTCGCCACGGAGCTGACTCCTTGTTCCCGCAATTGCTGCCTGACCACGCCCAGGCCCTGCTGGCCCTCGCCGACGGCATGGTGTTCACGGGCGTCTCGATCGGCGCCACCGGCGAGACGACGGGCGAGGTGGTGTTCAACACCGCGCTCACCGGCTACCAGGAAATCCTCACCGACCCGAGCTACTGCCGGCAGATCGTCACCCTGACGTATCCGCACATCGGCAGCTATGGCACGAGCGGCGAGGACATCGAGTCGCGCCGGGTGTTCGCGGCCGGCCTGGTCGTCAAGGACGTGCCCGCCCGGGCCTCGAACTTCCGCTCCAGCGCCTCGCTCGGTGACTACCTGCGCGCCGAGAGCACGGTCGGCATCGCGGGCATCGACACCCGGCGCCTGACGCGCCATCTGCGCCAGGGCGGGGCGCAGAACGGGTGCATCGTCGCCCTGTCCGCAGGGCAGGCGGTCACGCCGGCGATCGTCGACGCCGCGATCTCCCGGGCGCGTTCGGCACCGAGCATGTCGGGGCTCGACCTCGCCAAGGTGGTGAGCGTCGAGCAGCCGTACGAATGGAAGGACGCGGCCTGGGAGCTCGGCCGCGGCTACGGCGCGCCACGCGAGCAGCGCCTGAACGTCGTCGCCTACGACTTCGGCGTCAAGTTCAACATCCTGCGCATGCTCACGGCTCGTGGCTGCCGCGTCACGGTGGTGCCGGCGCAGACCTCGGCCGCCGACGTGCTGGCGCGCCGGCCCGACGGCGTCTTCCTCGCCAACGGCCCCGGCGATCCCGAGCCGTGCGGCTACGCGATCGCCGCGACGCGCGAGTTCATCGAGCGCGGCGTGCCGATCTTCGGCATCTGCCTCGGCCACCAGATCATGGCGCTCGCCGCCGGCGCGAAGACCTACAAGATGAAATTCGGCCACCACGGCGCCAACCACCCGGTGAAGGATCTCGACACCGGCCGGGTGAGCATCACGAGCCAGAACCACGGCTTCGCGGTCGATCCGGAGTCGCTGCCGGCGACCATGCGCCCGACGCATGTTTCGCTGTTCGACGGCACGCTGCAGGGCCTTGCGCACGTCGACAAGCCCGCGTTCTGCTTCCAGGGCCATCCGGAGGCGTCGCCCGGGCCGCACGACATCGGCCATCTGTTCGACCGCTTCGTCGCGCTGATGGACAGGGACAAGGCCAAAGTCGGGAGCGCGCATGCCTAAGCGCACCGATCTGAAGACGATCCTGATCATCGGCGCCGGTCCGATCGTCATCGGCCAGGCCTGCGAGTTCGACTACTCCGGCGCCCAGGCCTGCAAGGCGCTGCGCGAGGAGGGCTTCCGCGTCGTTCTCGTCAACAGCAATCCGGCGACGATCATGACCGACCCGGAGATGGCCGATGTCACGTACATCGAGCCGATCACGTGGCAGGTGGTCGAGAAGATCATCGCCAAGGAGCGGCCCGACGCGGTGCTGCCGACGATGGGCGGCCAGACCGCGCTGAACTGCGCGCTCGACCTGCACAAGCACGGCGTGCTGCAGAAGTACGGCGTCGAGATGATCGGCGCCAACGAGACCGCGATCGAGAAGGCGGAGGACCGGCTCAAGTTCAAGGACGCGATGACCGGCATCGGCCTGCACTCGGCCAAGTCGGGGATCGCTCACACGTTCGAAGAGGCGCTCGCCGTCCAGCGCCGGATCGCGCAGGGCAGCGTCGGCGCCGACGACACCGGCTCGGCGGGCTTCCCGATCGTCATCCGGCCGAGCTTCACGCTCGGCGGCACCGGCGGCGGCATCGCCTACAACCCCGACGAGTTCGAGGAGATCTGCAAGCGCGGCCTCGACCTCTCGCCGACCAAGGAGCTCCTCATCGAGGAGAGCCTGATCGGCTGGAAGGAGTTCGAGATGGAGGTCGTCCGCGACAAGGCGGACAACTGCATCATCGTCTGCTCGATCGAGAACCTCGATCCGATGGGCATCCACACCGGCGACTCGATCACCGTCGCGCCGGCGCAGACGTTGTCGGACAAGGAATACCAGCTGATGAGGAATGCGTCGATCGCGATCCTGCGCGAGATCGGCGTCGAGACCGGCGGCTCGAACGTCCAGTTCGCGGTCGATCCGAAGGATGGCCGGATGGTCGTCATCGAGATGAATCCGCGCGTCTCGCGCTCGTCGGCGCTGGCGTCCAAGGCGACCGGCTTTCCGATCGCCAAGGTCGCGGCCAAGCTGGCGGTCGGCTACACGCTCGACGAACTCAGGAACGACATCACCGGCGGCGCGACGCCGGCGAGCTTCGAGCCGTCGATCGACTACGTCGTCACCAAGATCCCGCGCTTCGCGTTCGAGAAGTTCCCGGCCGCGGATTCACGCCTGACGACGCAGATGAAGTCGGTCGGCGAGGTGATGGCGATCGGCCGCACCTTCCAGGAGAGCCTGCAGAAGGCGCTGCGCGGGCTCGAGACCGGCATCGACGGGTTCTCCACGCGCTCGAGCGACCGCGAGGAGATCGTCCAGGAGATCGGCGAGGCCGGTCCGGAGCGCATCCTCTTCGTCGCCGACGCGTTTCGCATCGGCATGAGCCTCGACGAGATCTTCGACGAGACCGCGATCGACCCGTGGTTCCTGGCCCAGATCGAGGAGATCATCGCGACCGAGAAGAAGCTCGCCGGTCGCGCGCTGGAGAGCCTCTCGGCCGTCGAGATGCGCTTCCTGAAGGCGAAGGGCTTTTCGGATCGCCGCCTTGCCGGCCTCCTGAAGGTGAGCGAGTCGACCTTGCGCGCGCAGCGCCACGCGCAGGACGTGCGGCCGGTGTACAAGCGCGTCGACACCTGCGCCGCCGAGTTCTCGACGCAGACGGCGTACATGTACTCGACCTACGACGAGGAGTGCGAGGCCGAGCCGACGAATCGCAAGAAGATCATGGTCCTCGGTGGCGGCCCGAACCGCATCGGCCAGGGGATCGAGTTCGACTACTGCTGCGTCCACGCCGCCCTCGCAATGCGCGAGGACGGCTACGAGACGATCATGGTCAACTGCAATCCCGAGACCGTCTCGACCGACTACGACACTTCCGATCGCCTCTACTTCGAACCCGTGACTCTCGAGGACGTGCTAGAGATCGTCGCCAAGGAAAAGCCCCACGGCGTGATCGTCCAGTACGGCGGCCAGACGCCGCTGAAGCTCGCCCTCGAGCTCGAGCGTGCGGGCGTGCCGATCGTCGGCACGACGCCCGATTCGATCGACATCGCCGAGGACCGCGAGCGCTTCCAGAAGCTGCTCGTCGAGCTCGGCCTGCGCCAGCCGCCGAACCGCACCGCGCGCACCGAGGAGCAGGCGTTGGCGCTGGCGCAGGAGATCGGCTATCCGCTCGTCGTCCGGCCGAGCTACGTGCTGGGCGGCCGGGCGATGGAGATCGTCCACGGCGACAAGGACCTCGAGCGTTACATGCGCGAAGCCGTCAAGGTGAGCGAGAAGTCGCCCGTGCTGCTCGACCGCTTCCTCGACGACGCAATCGAGGTCGACGTCGACTGCATCAGCGACGGCGTCGAGGTGATGATCGGCGGGATCATGGAGCACGTCGAGCAGGCGGGCATCCACTCGGGCGATTCGGCCTGCTCGCTGCCACCGTATTCGCTGCCGAAAACGCTGCAGGACGAAATGCGCCGGCAGACGACGCTGATGGCCAGGGCGCTCAAGGTCGTCGGCCTGATGAACGTGCAGTTCGCGATCCAGGGCGACGTGTCCGGCGACGGCGATGCCGCCATGATCTACGTCCTCGAGGTGAACCCGCGCGCGTCGCGCACGGTGCCCTTCGTGTCGAAGGCGACTGGCGAGCCGCTCGCCAAGATCGCGGCACGCTGCATGGTCGGGCAGAAGCTCGCCGATCAGAAGAACGTGCGCGGCGAGGTCGTGCCGCCGTACTTCTCGGTCAAGGAAGCGGTCTTCCCGTTCAACAAGTTCCCGGGCGTCGACCCCGTTCTCGGGCCGGAGATGCGCTCGACGGGCGAGGTCAGGGGCGTCGGCCGGACCTTCGGCGAGGCGATGCTCAAAAGCCAGCTCGGCGCCGGCTCGCGCCTGCCGACCAGGGGCACGGTCTGCATCACCGTGCGCAA
>JBBRZP010000044.1:0-23683 GCA_038236565.1 Burkholderiales bacterium
ACGGCCGAGCGTCGCGAACGCCGTCCCGATCCGGCGGCACCGGTGTCCAAACCCGACTCATGCGGTGACATCGGCATGCGGCGGGGCAAGTGAAGCGGCGCCGGCGCCGGCGGCGTGCACGAATCGACGGGCGGACCGCTGGATGGATTTACAGTCGTCGCCTCGCCCCCGTGCTCCGAGCCTCGCACCGCTCCCCATGACCGCCCTCTCGCCGACCTCGAAGCCACCGCGCGCGGAGTCGGTCTTCGACAGCCTCAACGACGCGCAGCGGCGTGCCGCCGGGTTCGGGCTCGACGACGCGACGCCGGGCGCGGCGGCCGGGCCGTTGCTGATCATCGCGGGCGCCGGCTCGGGCAAGACGCTGACTCTGGCCGCGCGCGCGGGCCGGCTGGTGCTCGCCGGCGCCGATCCGTCGCGCGTGCTCCTGCTCACCTTCTCGCGCCGCGCCGCCGCCGAGATGGAGCGGCGCGTCGGTCGCGTCCTGCACGAAGCCTTCGGCCTGGCGCCGATGCAGCAGGCGCCGCGGCTGCCGTGGTGCGGCACCTTCCATGCGGTCGGCGCGCGCCTGCTGCGCCTGCACGCCGCACAGCTGGGGCTCGATCCGCAGTTCACGGTCGACGACCGCGCCGATTCGGAAGACCTGCTCCACCTGCTGCGCCAGCGCCTCGACCTGGCCAGGGGCGCGAAGCGGTTTGCGCAGAAGGCGACCTGCCTGGCGATCTACTCGCGCGTCGTCAACGCGAGGAAGACGCTCGCCGACGTGCTCGCCGGGAGCTATCCGTGGTGCGCCGACAGCGAGGTCGAGCTGAAGCGCCTCTTCGCCGCGTACGTCGCCGAGAAGCAATCGCAGCAAGTCCTCGACTTCGACGACCTGCTCGTCTGGTGGGCGGAGGCGATGGCCGATCCGGCGGTTGGCCCGGCGATCGCGGCGCGCTTCGATCACGTCCTTGTCGACGAGTACCAGGACACCAACCGGCTGCAGGCCGAGATCGTGTTCGCGCTCCGGCCCGACGGCACGCATCTCACCGTCGTCGGCGATGACGCCCAGTCGATCTACTCGTTTCGCGCCGCCGAGGTCCGCAACATCCTCGACTTCGCCGATCGCTTCGCGCCCGCGGCGACGGTCGTCGCGCTCGAGCAGAACTACCGCTCGACGTCGCCGCTGCTGGCCGCGTCGAACGCGGTCATCGCGCTGGCCGCGGAGCGCCACGCCAAGGCGCTCTGGAGCGATCGCCACGCGGGCGAGCGGCCGTCGCTGGTCTGGGTCGAGGACGAAGCCGCGGAAGCCTCGTGGGTGGCCGGACGTGTGCTGGCGCTGCGCGAGTCGGGGCTGGCGCTGAAGAGCCAGGCGGTGCTCTTTCGCAGCGCCCAGCACAGCACCGCGCTCGAGCTCGAGCTGGCGCGGCGCAACATTCCGTTCGTCAAGTACGGCGGCCTCAAGTTCCTCGACGCGGCACATGTCAAGGACGTGCTCGCCGTCCTGCGCTTCGCCGCCAATCCGCACGGACAGCGCGCGGCGCTGCGCTCGTTGCAGCTGGTGTCCGGCATCGGCGCCGCGAGCGCGGGCCGCCTGCTCACCGCGCTCGCGGACGGCGGTGATCCATCGCAGGCACTCGCCGCGTTCGAGCCGCCGCCGGCGGCGGCGCCGGCCTGGCGGGAGTTCGTCGCGCTTCTCGTCGGCCTGCGCGACGCCGGATCACGCTGGCCGCAGGAGCTCGATGCCGTCGAGCGCTGGTACCGGCCTCTGCTCGAGCGCCGTCACGACGACGCCGCGCCGCGCGCGGCCGACATCGCCCATCTCGTGCGCCTCGCCGGAGGCTATCCGTCGCGCGAGCGCTTCCTGACCGAGCTCGCGCTCGATCCGCCAGCGGCGACGAGCGACGATTCCGGTCCGCCGAGCCGCGACGAGGACTACCTGATCCTGTCGACGATCCACTCCGCCAAGGGCCAGGAGTGGAGTGCGGTGTCGGTGCTGCGCGTCGTCGACGGCTGCATGCCGTCGGACATGGCGACCGGCAGCAGCGTCGAGATCGAGGAGGAGCGGCGCCTGCTCTACGTCGCAATGACGCGGGCGCGCCACCATCTGCATCTGCTCGTGCCGCAACGCTTCTACGTGACCCAGCAGTCGGCCTATGGCGACCGTCACGTCTACGGCGCGATCAGCCGCTTCCTGCCGACCGACGTGCGCGAGCTGTTCGATCAGGTGACGCCGTCCCCGGCCGCAGCGATCGCCGAGTCCGGCGGAGTCGTGCCGCCCGGCATCGACGTCGGCGCGCGCGTGCGCTCGCTCTGGCGCTGAAGGCCGGCCCCCAATGAAAAGCGGCAGTGCCGGGCGTGCCGACACTGCCGCTGATGACGGGCCGCCGTCGTTTCGGCGTCGGCCCGACCCGTTGGGCCGTCAGAGCTTGTCGATGGCGCCCTTGACCTTTTCCTTCGCGTCGCCGTAGGTTGCCTGGGCCTTGCCCTTGGCCTTCTCGACGGCGCCTTCGCCTTGCAGGTTCGGATTGCCGACGACCTTGCCGGTCGCTTCCTTGACGCTGCCCTTGGCCTCTTCCACGCGGCCCTTGACCTGATCCTTGTTCATGACAATGTCCTCTTGATCGAGCGGTTGCTAGACATCGAACGATCCGCGATCACGGTGATGCGCTGCATTCGATGCCTCATCCTCGCAGCCCCGCGAGAGGCCCTGTGTCGGCGGTTGCAGCCGGCCGTCGTAGGAGAGAGCCGACTGGACTTGCGCGGTCAGGACGACGCTGCCGGCGCTGCCTTCACCGCGCCGCGGATGTTGATCGCCGCGAGCGAGAACTGCAGCGCGACCAGGGCCCACGCCGACGCGTGCCAGCCCCAGGCGATCCAGAGCGCGTTGCTGGCCAGGAAGACCCAGAAGCCGATCTCGCGCCGCGCCTTCTTCGGCGAGGCGACCAGCCAGGCGGCGATCACCGTGACCACCATCGCGGGCCATTGCAGGAGATCGATCGCATCGCTCATCCGGCGGCGAGGGCAGGTGACGTGCCGCGACGCGCGGATCCGCGTCACCGCGCTAAAGTGGGCTCCCCTGAGACCAGCGCCTGCGCGCGACCTTCATGAGCCTCGCCCGTCCGTCCCTGCTCGCCTCCAGCATCGCGGCCGTGGCCCTGTTCGTGGCGGCGTGCGCCACCGCGCCCGTCGAGCCGGTCGCGCCGCCCGCTCCGGCTCCTGCACCTGTCGCCGCGCCGGTCGCGCCGCCCGCCCCACCGGCGGCGCCCGCGGCAGCGCCGTTCGCCGATGCCGCGGCGCGTGCCGGCGACCGCCTGCTGCAGGACGCGCTGGCCTCGCTCGGCGCCGGCAAGCGCGAGCTGGTGATCGATCCGCTCGTCGATGCCGGCACCGGCCAGCAGACCATCGGCACGGTGCAGATGGCCGCCCAGCTCGCCGGCCTCATCACGCGCCGCCTGCCGGCATGGGACGTGCAGCCGCTCACCCGGGCGACTCTCGCGACCAGGCCGCTGCTCCTGATCGGCACGCTCACGCCGAACAACTCGCGCGCCGGCAAGGACGAGAACGCCGACGTGTTCCGCATCTGCCTCGCGCTGATCGACCTGAAGACCGGCAAGCTCGTCGCCAAGCGCGTCGACCTCGCCTTCGTCGCCACCGTCGACGCAGAGCCGGTGCCGCTCTACCGCGACAGCCCGACGTGGACGCTCGACGCGACGACGCTCGCCTACATCAAGAGCTGCCAGGGCAGCGCCGCGGGTGATTCGGCTGCGCCCGCCTATCTTCAGCGCCTGCCGGCGGCGGCGGCGATCAACGAGGCCCTGATCGCCTACGCCGACAACAAGCCCGCCGACGCGTACAAGCTCTACCGCGACGCGCGTGCGCTCGCCGAGCCCGGCGACCTGCGCGTCCTCAACGGCCTCTACACGACGAGCTGGAAGACCGGGCGCAAGAAGGAGGCGGCCGAGACCTTCGCCAAGATCGTCGGCGTCGGTCTCGACGCGAAGCGGCTGCCCGTCAAGATGTTCTTCAACCCCGGGACGACGACGCTGCTGCAATCGGCCGACGCGCAGGCGCAGTACGCGGTCTGGCTGCACGAGGTCGCGACCCAGGCCGGCGCGCGCGACGGGTGCCTGCGCGTCGTCGGCCACACCAGCCGCACCGGCGACGCCGCGGCCAACGACGTGCTCTCGCAGAAGCGCGCGGTCGTGATCAAGCAGCGGCTCGAGCGCGTGAACAGGAAGCTCGTGTCGCGCGTCACCGCCGACGGCGTCGGCTCGCGCGAGATCCTTGTCGGCCTCGGCAGCGACGACCAGCGCGACGCGCTCGACCGGCGGGTCGAGTTCCGAACGGTCGACTGCCGCTGAGACGCGGCGACGGCGCTGGCAGCGAACCCGCTCCCATGCGCACGGCCCGCCCCGCATCGAGCGCAGAGCGCCTCGCCATCGCGATCGGCGTCCTGGCGCTGGTGGCAGGATGCGCGTCGTCGCCGCCGCGCGGCGGGTCGACGTCGACGGTGCGTCCGCCGAGCGGCGAGGTGCGTCCTACGGCGCGTGGCGCGGACGGACCCGGCGCGAATCCGCCGGCCGACCTGGCGAGCGTTGCCGATGCCGAGCCGCGCCTCGAGACGATCCGGCCGAGCGGCCCGAACAAGCCCTACCAGGCGCTCGGCCGCGACTACGTGCCGAGCACCGCCGACGCGCCCTTCGTGGAGCGCGGGCTCGCGTCGTGGTACGGCCGCAAGTTCCACGGCCTGCGGACGGCGAACGGCGAGGTCTACGACATGTACGCGATGACGGCGGCGCATCCGACGTTGCCGATCCCGAGCTATGCGCGGATCAGGAACCCGGCCAACGGCCGCGTCGTCGTCGTGCGCATCAACGATCGCGGGCCGTTCCACGCCGGCCGCATCGTCGACCTGAGCTATGTCGCGGCGCTCAAGCTCGACCTGCTGCGCGGCGTCGCGCCGGTCGAGCTCGAGCGCATCACCTCCGACGAGATCCGTGCCGGCGTGTGGCGCCGGGACGGCGACGGCGCGTCTCGGATGGCGGCCGCGCGTGCGAGCACGGCGCCGGTCGCGAGCGTCACGCCGGCCGCGCCGGTCGCGCCGGTCGCGCTGGTCGTTGCGGCCGTGCCGGACCCGGCGCCTGTCGACGTCGTGATGGCGCCGCCATCATCCGTCGCCGCGAAGGTCGTCGCGGATGCAGCGCCGCCGGTGCGACCGTCGAGCGAGGCCGGCCGCGGCTTCTGGATCCAGCTCGGCGCCTTCCGCGAGCGCGACGGTGCGCAGAGCTTCCAGCGCCACGTCGGCGCCGACAACGACGCCGGCTGGCTCGCGCCCTTGCTCTCGACCTTCGCCGATGCCGCGCTGTTCCGCGTCCAGGCGGGGCCTTATCCGAGCCGCGACGAGGCCGAAGGCGCGGCGACGCGCGTGCGCGGCGCGCTCGGCATCGTGCCGCTGATCCTCGAGCGCCGATGAGCGACGCCGCCGTGTCGAGCGGGATGAAGGAGCCGCGACAGGTCATCCTCTTCACGGGCCACATGGTCGACGCGCCGGAGCGAACTTTGCCGCGCTTCCCGCCCGCGATGGTGCCTGCGGCCGCACGTCGCATCGCTGCTGCACTCGACGTCATCGATGCCGGTCCTCGCGATCTCGCCATCACCCAGGGCGCGGCCGGCGGCGATCTGCTGTTCGCCGAAGCCTGCCTCGCGCGCGAGGTCACGCTGCGCCTGATGCTGCCGCTGCGCGAGTCCGAGTTCGTCCACCTGTCGCTGTTGCCGGCGCAGGACGGCACGTCGTGGCACGCGCGCTTTCGCGCCGTCGTCGCGCAGCTCGACGCGCCGCCGCGCGAAGCGCCGCAGGTGCTCGGCGCGCTCGCCGAGGGCGACGATGCCTTCGTGCGCGGCAACACCTGGCTGCTCGACACCGCGCTCGCGTTCGGCGCCGAGAAGCTGCGCTGCATCTGCCTGTGGGACGGCGGTGGCGGCGACGGACCGGGCGGCACCCGCCATCTCGTCGACGCCGTCCGTGCCGTCGGCGGCGACGTGCAGTGGATCGACACCCGCGAGCTCGCGTAGGAGCGCGCACGCCGAGCACAGACGTCCACCGTCGGAGGGTTGTGGCAGGCGATCGCGCGGTGCTGCAATCCGGGGCGACGGCTCTTGCATCGTCCGGCGCGCGCGCCGATGATCCGCTCGGTCGCGCAGGCCCCGTACACCACGAACATCGGAGATCACCATGGCGAAGACGACATCGGCGAAGACCGCCGCGAAGGCGAAGGCGCTTTCCCTCCACATCGGCCTGAACGGCGTCAGCGGGGCGGCCTACGGCGGCTGGGACGGTCCGCTCGCGGCCTGCGAGTTCGACGCCAACGACATGGCGGCGATCGCGACCAAGCAGGGCATGAAGCCGACCGTGCTGCTCACCAAGAAGGCGACGCGCTCGGCGATGCTCGCGGCGATGCGCAGCGCGGCCAAGACGCTGGCATCGGGTGACTTCTTCTTCCTCACCTACTCCGGCCACGGCGGCCAGGTGCCCGACGTCAACGGCGACGAGGACGACAAGAAGGACGAGACCTGGTGCCTCTACGACGGCCAGCTGATCGACGACGAGCTCTACTTCGAGCTCGGCAAGTTCAAGACCGGCGTGCGCATCCTCGTCCTCTCCGACAGCTGCCACAGCGGCACGGTGACGCGCGAGGCGATCTTCCCGCCGACGACGACGCCGACGCAGCGCCCGAAGAACATGCCCGACGCGGTCGCGATGCGCACCTACCGCGAGCATCAGGCGTTCTACGACAAGGTCCAGAGGGACGTCGCCGCGGCGGCCGGCAAGCCGGTCGTCGATCCCGACAACGCTCTGGCGCAGGTGGCGGCGAGCGGTCGGCTGTCGGCCATCGCCAAGAACTTCGACGCCTCGCTGATCCTGATCTCGGGCTGCCAGGACAACCAGACCTCGATGGACGGCGAGCACAACGGCGCCTTCACCGAGCAGATGCTGAAGGTCTGGAACCAGGGCGCGTTCACCGGCAACTACGCGAACCTGCACGCGCGCATCAAGGCGCGCATGCCGGCGAGCCAGTCGCCGAACCTGTTCACGCTCGGGACCGCGGGCAAGTTCCTGGCCGAGTCGCCGTTCAAGGTCTGATCGGGATCTGATCCGGTCGCGCGCCACCGTGCGCGCCATTCACACGGGGAACGGCATGGCCAGCGCCAGCAACGACATCACCTTCGTCATTCCGGGGCAGAGCGAGCCAGTCGCGGCCGCCCGCGGCACGACCCGCGGCAGCGCCAAGGTGTCGGTGCGCGTCGGCACGCAGCGCGGCGGCGGCGAGCCGGTGCGCGTGACGGCGCGGCCGGGCGAGGACGTCGTCGTGCTGACGATCGCCAACGGCCCGACGCTGGTGCTCCATCCTGCCGACGCGCGCGACCTGATGCTGGCGCAGAGCTCGGCGACGACGCGCAGCTCGCTCGCCGCGCGCGCCGCGCCGGGCAGCGCGCGCGGCGCGGCGGGTGTCGACGAGGTCTCCGTGCCGGCACAGCTCGGCTGGCCCGGCATCGAGTCGCAGGCCACGCGCGGCACGACCCGCGGCTGGATGGGCCAAGCGCTGCTCAGCAACTTCAAGGTGCTGACCGGACTGGTCAAGGATCCGGCGGCCAAGCTCGTCGCGGCGGCGGCGACGAAGAAGGTCGACGGCAAGGTCGTGGCCGGCGTCTATCGCCTGTCGCCCGACGCGCTCGAGCCGCTGAAGGACAGCGGCCGGCTGCTCGCGAGCGTGCCTGCGGCGAGCGACGGCTGGCCGATGCTGGTCTTCGTCCACGGGACCTTTTCCGACACCGTCGGAACCTTCTCCAAGCTCTGGACGCTGCACGCCGACACCGTGCGCCAGCTCTTCACGCGCTACGGCGACCGCGTCTACGGCCTCGACCACCCGACGCTCGGCGCGAGCCCGATCGCCAACGCGCTGACCCTCGTGCGCGCGCTGCCGGCGGGCGCGCGCGTGCACCTCGTCACCCACTCGCGCGGCGGCCTCGTCGGCGAGGTCCTGGCGCGCGTCTGCAGCGGCGGGCCGCTGACCCGCGACGTGCTCGCGCTCTTCGCCGGCGACACCTACGCGCAGCATCGCAACGACCTGCGCTCGCTCGTCGCCGAAGCGCAGGCCAAGGGCATCCGCATCGAGCGGATGGTGCGGGTGGCGTGTCCGGCACGCGGCACCCTGCT
This sequence comes from Burkholderiales bacterium, assembly GCA_038236565.1. Taxonomy (GTDB): domain Bacteria; phylum Pseudomonadota; class Gammaproteobacteria; order Burkholderiales; family Burkholderiaceae_C; genus Schlegelella_A. Next base: position 8,195 of record JBBRZP010000044.1, read on the forward strand.
GGCGTCGAAGCGGCTCGACGCGTATCTCTCGATCCTCAACTGGTGCCTCGAGCTCGCGAGCATCCCGGTCGTGCCCGAGGTCGTCGATTTCCTGCACGAGGTCGCGCGCCGCCGCGCCGAGCCGGCGGAGATGCCCGGCCTCGAGTCGATGACGCCGGAAAGCCCGGTCGTCGCCTGGCTCAACGGCAGCGCCGACACGATTCCGGGTGACCTGCGCGTGATCGCCGGCGACATGGAAGGCGACTCGATCGGCTCGTGGGTCAAGACGCTGCTCTCCGACGCCTTCTACTGGACCGACAACGACCTCGTCGTGCAGACGCGCTCGATGTACGGCGGCGCGCCCCGCGCCAAGACGGCGAGCGGCAGCGGCGCGCGCTTCCTGCTCGACAAGGGCGGCAAGGTCTCGCACTTCAACTACTTCACCAACGACCGCACGGTGCAGGCGATCACGAGCGCGCTGCTCGAGGACGCGCCGGGCGACTTCGCCGCCATCGGGCCGCTCTCGTGGGCCGGCGAGGACGCGAGCGGCACGCGCGCCGCGCTCGCGGTCGCGCGCTCGCGCGGCGCCGAGTCCGGCGACGCGACGAGCGCGGCCGCCCGCCCGGCGGTATTCGTGATCCCGGGCATCCTCGGCTCGAACCTGAAGCTCTCGGGCAAGCGCATCTGGCTGGGCTTTCGCTTCGTCAACAGCCTGAAGGATCTGGCCTGGGATCCTGCGACGGCCGCGAGCGTCGAGCCCGACGGCCCGATCGGCAAGGTCTATGGCGATCTCATCGAGCGCCTCGCCGACACCCACGAGGTGATCCCTTTCGCCTTCGACTGGCGCCGGCCGATCGAGGACGAGGCGCGCCGGCTCGGTGTCGCCGTCGACGCTGCGCTCGCGGCGCGTGCGATCAGCCAGCAGCCGGTGCGCATCGTCGCCCACTCGATGGGCGGCCTGGTGGCGCGCACGATGGCGCTCGAGAAGCCCGAGACCTGGCAGCGGATGCTGGCGCGCGAAGGCGGTCGCCTCCTGATGCTCGGCACGCCGAACGGCGGCTCGTGGTCGCCGATGCAGACGATGTCGGGCGACGACACCTTTGGCAATGCGCTCGCTGCCTTCGGCTCGCTCTTCGACAACGGCGGCGCGCGCGCGACCATGGCCGGCATGCCCGGCTTCCTGCAGCTGCAGGCGGCGCTGCTCGATCCGACGCTGCGCCTCGACCGCGCCGAGAGCTGGCAGAAGCTCGCCGCCGACGATCTCGCCCGGCTCACCGACCGCAGCATCTGGCACCTCGAAGGCGTGCAGCGCGCGATCTACCAGTGGAGCGCGCCACCGCAGGCCGTGCTCGACCAGGCGACCGCGCTCTGGCGCCGCCTCGACGCGCAGGCCGCGGCGCTCGGACCCGACGCGCAGAAGATGCTGCTCGTCATCGGCCACGCGCCGTTCACGCCGGGCGGTATCGTCTTCGACGACAACGGCCTCGAGTACACCGACGCCGTCGGCGGCGGCGACGGCCGCGTGCCGCTGCACAGCGCGCTCCTGCCCGGCGTCAAGACGTGGAAGCTCGACGCGACGCACGGCGACCTGCCGACGGTCGCCAAGGCGTTCCCGGCGTTTCTCGAACTGCTCGTCGACGGCACGACGACGCTACTCGACGCCTTCGATCCCGCCAGCGCCGTGGCGCGCTCGGCCGGCGCGAGTTCGGTGCCCGGCGCTTCGCGCGACGCGACCGATCCGGCCTCCAGCTTGATGCGCAGCCGCCCGTCGCGCGGCGTGCAGCCGTCGGCGCCGCCCTCGACGCCAGCCGACGTGCTCGGCGTCGGCACGCGCTCGGCCGATGGCCGCGGCCGCGCCGCCACCGCCGGGCGCGCGCTCCACGTCTCCGTCCTCAACGCCGACCTCAAGTTCGTGCACCAGCCGCTCGTCGTCGGCCATTACCGCTCGCTCGCCCTCACGGGCACCGAGGCCGTCGTCGACAAGCTCGTGGCCCGGGCGATGAGCCGGTCGCTCGCAGCGGGGCTGTATCCCGACGGCATCGGCATGCACCAGATCTTCGGCAACATCCGCAAGGATCCCGACAACGTGCTGGCGATGGCGCGGCCGCTCGCGGTCATCGTCGCAGGGCTCGGCGAGGAGGGCAAGCTGCGCGCGGTCGACCTGGTCTACACCGTGCGCCAGGCGGTGATCGCCTATGCCCAGCGCCTCGCCGAGAAGGAAGGCGGCGCGCCGGCCGAGTTCGAGCTCGCGGCGACGCTTCTGGGCAGCGGCGGCACCGGCGTGTCCGCCGGCACCGCGGCGCAGCTCGTCGCGCAGGGCACATGGGAGGCGAACCAGAAGCTGCACGACGGCGGCTGGCCGCAGGTCGGACGCCTGATCCTGGTCGAGTTCTATCTCGACCGCGCGAGCGACGCGTGGCGCGCGTTGCAGGTGCAGGCGACGGCGGCGCCGAACCAGCTCAGGGTGGTCGGCTACGTCGAGTGCGGAGCCGGCGCGCTGCGCCGCTCGCTCGACTCGAGCTACCGCGGCGCCTCGTATGACTTCATCAGCGCCGTCACCAGCGGCACGGCGAGCGGCGAGCCGTCGATCACCTACACGCTCGACACCAAGCGCGCCCGCACCGAGGTGCGCGCGCAGAAGACGCAAGGCAGCCTCGTGCGCGAGCTCGTCGCCAAGGCCTCGAACGACGCCAACCGCGATGCGCAGATCGGCCGCACCCTCTTCGACCTGCTCGTGCCGGCCGAGATGGAGCCCTTCCTCGGCGGCACCAGCGACATGGTGATCGAGCTCGACAGCGGCACCGCCGCGCTGCCATGGGAGACGCTCGACACCGCGTCGTCGGAGCTCACCGGCAGCGATCCGCGGCCATGGGCGATCCGCAGCAAGCTGCTGAGGAAGCTCCGTACCGCCGACTTCCGCAACCAGATCTCGGACGCGGATGCCGACGGCAGCATCCTGGTCATCGGCGAGCCGATGGTCGACGAGACGATGTATCCGCCGCTGCCCGGAGCGCGCGCCGAGGCGGTTGCCGTCGCGGCCCGGCTCACCGGCGGCCCGACGGGCGTCGGCGCGACGCGCGTGCGCGCGCTCACGAGCGGCAACGACGACGCGCGCGACATCATCAACGCGCTTTTCGAGCGGCCGTACCGTGTCGTCCACGTCGCCGGCCACGGGGCGCCCGGCCCCAAGGGCGGCGTCGTGCTCTCCGGCGGCACCTTCCTCGGCCCGAGCGAGGTCGAGGCGATGCGCACCGTGCCCGAGCTCGTCTTCCTCAACTGCTGCCACCTCGCGGCACGCGACGCGCAGACCGCGCTCACGCTCTACGACCGCGCCGGCTTCGCCGCCAACATCGCCGAGGCGCTGATCAAGATCGGCGTGCGCTGCGTGATCGCCGCCGGCTGGGCGGTGGAAGACAAGCCGGCCGAGATCTTCGCGACGACGTTCTACGACACGCTGCTCGGCGGCGGCCGCTTCATCGACGCCGTCGCCGCCGCGCGCAGCGCCGCCTGGCGCGCGGGCGAGGGCGGCAACACCTGGTCGGCGTACCAGTGCTACGGCGATCCGGGCTGGACCTGGCACCGCGACGTCGGCGACGCGCAGCGCGCCGCGACGCTCCCGGCCGACGAGTTCGCCGGCGTGTCGTCGCCGCCGGCGCTCGCGCTGGCGCTCGAGACGATCTCGATCCGCCTGCGCTTCGGCGGCGATGGCGCGGCCAAGCGCGGCAACGTCGAGCAGGCTCAGCGCGACAAGATCCGCTTCCTCGAGGAACGCTTCGCGCCGCTCTGGGGCGAGATGGGCGCCGTCGCCGAGGCCTTCGGCCTTGCCTTCGCTGACGCGCGCGACCTGGACAAGGCGATCGACTGGTACCGCATCGCCGTCCACGCCAACGACGGCAGCGCGTCGTTCAAGGCCGCCGAGGAGCTCGCCAACCAGCTGGCGCGGCGCGGCGAATCGCTTACCGACCTCGGCGCCGCGCGCCGCGACATCGACGAGGCCATCGCACGGCTGAAGCAGCTGGTCGAGATCCGGCCGACGGTCGAGCGCGAGGCGCTGCTCGGTTCGGCGTACAAGCGGCTGGTGATGGTCGAGGGCCACGCCGCCTCGGCGAAGGCCGCGGCGTCCACATCGGGACGCAAGCGCGGCGCGGGTGCGAAAAAGGCGCTCGCCGTGCTCGACAAGGATCGCCTGATCGCGCTGCGCGCGATGGCGCTGCACTACGGCAACGCCGAGCGCATGGCGCGCGCCGAGAACGCCGACAACCTCTTCTATCCGGCCAAGAACGGCATCAGCGCCGAGCTGCGCCTCGCGTTTCTCGAGCGCCGTCCGGCCGAGCTCGCCGTCGACCGCATGCGCACGGTCCAGGAGTCGCTTGCCCGTGCCGCGTCGGAGCGTCCCGACTTCTGGTCGGTGGTCGGGCAGATCGAGTTGCGCGTCCTCGTCGCGGTGGCGTCGAAAGCACTCGCCGCGGAAGTAGAGGGGCTGCTCGCCGACTTCCGCGACCTGAAGGCACGCGTTCCGGCGCGCGCAATGTGGGACTCGGTGAACAGCGAGGCCAGGTTCACGCTCGAGCCCTACGAGGCGATTGCCGACGCCACAGAGAAGCGCGCTGCGCAGGTCCTGCTCTCGGGCCTGGCGGAGATGGCGACAGGGTGAGTTTCCCGTCCGACACGCAAGGCGAGACGGCGACTGCCAATGTGAGGCGTCCCGCGCCCGGCCTCAGCAACCTTCGCATCTTCATCTCGTCGCCGAGCGACGTGGCGGAAGAGAGGCTGATCGCGCGTCGCGTGATCGGCCGGCTCGGTGCCCAGTTCGGTGATGCCGTCCACTTCGAGCCGGTGTTCTGGGAGCACAAGCCGCTGGTCGCGACCGCGTCGTTCCAGGAGCAACTGCTGAGGCCGAGCGAGACCGACATCGTCGTCGTCATCCTCTGGTCGCGCCTCGGGACGGCCTTGCCGACCCACATCCGTCGGGCCGACGGCACTGCCTACGAGTCCGGCACCGAGTTCGAGTTCGAGGACGCGGTCGAGGGCTTCCGGGGCAACGGCAGGCCGAGCATCCTGGTCTATCGCAAGACCGCGCTTGCGGCGCTGCCGGGCGACACCGGCTTGCTGGAAGAGCATCTGCGCCAGAAGCAGGGGCTGGAACGGTTCGTCGCCAGGTGGTTCCGCAACGACGCCGACGGGACCTTCAAGGCCGCGTTTCACAACTTCGCATCGCCCGCCGACTTCGAGGATCTGGTCGAAGCGCACATCGCCGGACTGGCCGAAGCGCACCTGCCGGCCGGCGCGAACGTGCGTGGGTCGGCGCCGACCTGGCGCGAGGGCTCGCCGTTTCGCGGCCTAGCGACGTTCGAGCCCGAGCACGCGCCCGTCTTCTTCGGTCGCACGGCCGCAGTGGCGAGCGTTCTGATGAAGCTTCGCCTGCAGGCCGAGTCGCGCCGGGCGTTCGTGCTTGTGGTCAGCATGAGCGGCGGCGGCAAGTCGTCGCTGGTTCGCGCCGGCGTCCTGCCGCTGCTCACCCAGCCAGGCGTCGTCGGCAAGGCAACGCGCTGGCGATACGCGGTCATGCGGCCGTCCGACGGCCAGGGCGACCTGCTGCTCGCACTCGACCGGGCACTGGTCCAGCCCGGCGCCGTGCCCGAGATCGAGACGTCGGATCCGCGCTGGCTGGAACCTGCCGCCGGCGGTTCCGCTCGGCCGGCCCGGCAGATTGCCGAGCGTGTCTGCGCAGGTCTTGCCGAGGCAGGGCGGGTCGACGCCGAAGGACGGCCGGGCGATGCGACGGAGTGCGATCTCGCACTGGTGGTCGATCAGCTCGAGGAGATGTTCTCCGACGACCGCATCGATGCCGGCGATCGCGAGGCGTTCGTCGCAGCGATCGGTGCGCTCGCGCGCAGCGGCAGGGTCTGGGTCATCGCGACCATGCGCAGCGATGTGTATCCCCGGCTGGCCGAGCTGCCCGGTCTGATCGAGCTCAAGGAAGGCGAAGGTCAGTTCGACCTGCTGCCGCCGACCGTTCGCGAGATCGGACAGATCATCCGCCTGCCCGCTGCCGCTTCCGGCCTGCGCTTCGAGGTGCGCACCAGCACGGCCGAGCGGCTCGACGACGCGATCCGGGACGCGGCGGCGAAGAACCCCGGGGCCTTGCCGCTTCTCCAGTTCCTGCTCGAGGAGCTCTACAAGCGCCGCCGGTCCGACGACGTCCTCACGTTTCGCGCCTACGAGGAACTGGGGGGCGTGGAGGGGGCGCTGGTGCAGCGCGCGGAGGCGGTCCTGGACAGCGTCGGTCCGGGCGCGCAACTGGCGTTGCCCGGGGTGCTGCGCGAGCTGGTCACGTTCGCGCACGACGACGACTCGAAGGCGCTGCGACGCATCGCTCCGCGCACGGCGTTCGACACAGCCGAGGCGACCGAGCTGGTGGACGCGCTGGTCGTTGCACGCCTGCTGGTGACCGCGCTCGACGAACAGGGCCACGCCGCAATCTCGCTCGCGCACGAGGCACTGCTGGAGTTCTGGCCGCGGCTGCGCGAGTGGCGCGAGCAGGATCGCGAGCTGTTGCTCGTGCACGCGCGGCTGTCGGCGGCGACGCGCGCCTGGGAGCGTGAGGGCCGCAGCGGCGACTTCCTGCTCGCTCGCGGCAAGCCGCTCGGCGAAGCGAAGATCCTGGTGGGCGCGGGAGTGCGGCTGTCGTCCGTCGAGACGGCGCTCGTGGCGGCGTCCGAGCGCCGCGGCCGACAATTTGGGCTCCTGCGCGGAGGTGCGATCGCGGGGCTGGTCGTCCTGACCGGCGTTGCCGGAGTTGCCGCGTATCGGGCCAATGTCGAGTCGGGTCGCGCTCGCATCCAGGCAACGACGGCCCAGCGGACGACCGACTTCATGGTGTCGCTGTTCTCGATCGCCAACCCCGAGGAGAACCAGGGCGAGAAAGTCACGGTGCGCGAGATTCTCGACAAGGGAGTGAATCAGATCAGCAACGAGCTCGAGGGCGAAGAGGGCGTGCGCGGCAATCTGCTCCGGGCCATGGGCCAGGCATACAACGGGCTGGGCCTGTATCCGAAGGCGCGCGAAGTGCTGACGGCCGCGGTGACGCAGGCCGAGCGAAGCGGTGTCCAGGCCGACGTCATCAAGGCACGTCTCGCGTTGGCCGAAAACCGCTACCAGGATGGTGACTATCCTTCGGCCGAATCTCTGTACAAGAGTGCGCTCGACGCGGCGACCGCGCTCTACGGGCGAAGCCACGCGACGCTGGCGCAGGCACTGACGGGCCTGGGCGAGAGCATGGCGGAGCGGGACGCTGCGGTGGATGCCGAGGCACTCGATCGACGCGCGCTGGCGATGAACCTCGAGCTTCATGGTGAACGCCACGCCGATACGGCGAGAACACTCGAAGCGCTCGGACGCTTGATGTATTCGACAGGCCGCTACGACGAAGCCGAGGCCCTGTTCGAGCGCGCCTTGTCGACGCAGAGACTCTTGCTCGGAGAGCAGAGTGCAAGCGTTGCCGCTGATCTCAACAATCTCGGCTCCTTGTATTTCCAGACGGGACGCTATGACGCGTCCGTCGATGCATGGCTGAAGGCCTTGCCGATCTACCGGACCGTTTTCGGCCCGGAGCACCGCTTCGTCGCGAGCGTGCTCAACAACGTGGGACGCGTCGAGCTGATCACAGGGCGACTTGTCGCGGCGAACCGGCACCTTGGCGAGGCACTCGCAATTGATCGCAAAGTCCTTTCCCCGGGCCACGACGAGTTCATCTTGCTGCTCAACAGCCTGGCCATGACGGCCATGGCGCAGGGTGACCCGAGCACTGCAGAACCCTTGCTCACGGAAGCTCTGGAGATTGCGCGTTCTCGTGGGCATTGGATGCTGAACCAGGTGCTGGGAACGCAATCCGAACTTGACCTCATGAATCGGCGCTTGCCGGAGGCCCGAGCGTCACTGGACCAGGCGCGCGATGCCTTGCGGAAGCAATACGGCGACAAACTCAAAGGCAACGAGGCCTGGCGATCGGCCGTCCTGGACAGCACCGAGGCCTACTACGAGATCGAGCGACACAACCCGAAAGCTGCGGAGCCGCTTCTCCTGGCCGCATTGCCCGTGCTGGAGGCGCGGTTCGGAAAGCGCGGTCTCTTTACCGACCGGGCGCTGGCTCGACTGGTTATCCTTTACGACGCCACTGGCCAGGTAGAGAGGTCCGAGTGGTACAGGAAGAGGCTGGCAGGCTGACTAGCGACGATCCCCTGAATCAGGGGGTTCGCGAACGGAAGATGCCATGCATGCTTCCCCTCGTTCTTGGAGGACTGCAATGCTGAAGGTTTTTCATCGATCGATCGTCGCCTTGGCCGCCTGCGGGTTTGCTGCACTGAGCACGTCGGCGCTCGCCGGTCGGGTCATCCTGGTCGACGTCGGCGACCAGTACGAGTTCGACGGTCAACTTTGGACGCCCAATCCACCCGGCGAAGCCAGCTATGCCCCCGGCGCGAATACCGGCACCATCCCGATTGCGCTGAACTTCGGCGATGGCCTCGGCCTCAGCCACAACTTCGCCTTTGATCCCGCGGGTCGCCTGACGATCACCGACGGAACCGGTGGATCCAGCCTCGGCTACTTCATCGCCCCTCTTCTCGCAGCGGCGCCCTACCAGCTGGCCGACCCCTCCGACCCGTTCGGATCGTTCATGCACTGGGGCGCAGGCAAAGTTGATCCCGCTCTGCTCGACGCTCTTCCGAATCCGGCGACGTACGACATCAACGACGCGCTCGACGCCTACCGGTTCACATGGTTCGGCGTCTGCCAGACCTGCACCGGCTCGGACAAGGTGAGCTTCCAGGTCCTCCTGATCGACCGCAAGAACGGCGACTTCGACCTCGACTTCAACTACGGGTCGGGAGCATCGGTCGGCCAGATGGGCTTCGCGCTCGGCGGCAACCAGTTGGCGCTGGCCCAGAGCACGTTCAACGGTGTCGGTCCCGATTACTGCTTTCGCGACGGCGTCGGCTCGGTCTGCGGCGGCGTCGTCGCCGCTGTTCCTGAGCCCGAGACGGTGACGCTGATGTTGGGCGGCCTGGGGCTTCTCGGGCTCGCGGCTCGCCGGCGCCGGGCGACGACGCGCTCGCTCTGACCGGGGCAGCGCCGCCCGGCAACTCGCCGAACGGGACACGCTCGTGACGACCGACGCGGGCGTCGTCGTCACCTGCGAGCGCATTCGACGCCTGCTCGATCAAGGCGCGCCTTGGGACGCCGGCGACGTGTTTCGCGCCGCACTCGCGCAGCATCCCGACAACGCCGACCTGCTCTACTGGGGGGCGCTGACCCATGCGCGAGCCGGCGCCAGCCATGAGGCGGCGTCGCTCCTGGATCGCGCACAGCAGGCGACGCATCGTGACGCTCCCCTGCTGGGAGAAATCCTCAGCCTGCGGGGCCGGCTCTGGAAGGACCGGCTGATGCGCGCGTCCGACGAGTCGGCGCGTGCGGAGTACGCACAGCGCGCCCGTGACGAGTACCTCGCCGCCTACGCGCTTCGAGGGGACACGTTCCCCGGCATCAACGCCGCGACGCTGTCGATGCTGATGGGCGATCGTCCCGCGGCGCTGGCGCTCGCGCGTGCTGTCGTCGAGCGCCTGGCCGCGAAGGGCGGATCGCTCGACGCATGGGACCACGCCACGCAGGGCGAGGCCCATCTTCTCCTCGGCGAGATCGCGCTGGCGCGCGAGAGCTATGCCGTTGCGTGCGCCCAGGCTCGCGTCGATGCCGGCAGCGTCGCCGCGATGCGGCGGCAGATCAGATTGCTTCAGCGCGTGCTGCCCGAAGCCGGCGCATTGCTCGACGAGTTGCCCGCCGCGACCGTGCTGGCGTTCACCGGTCATCTGATCGACGCGCCCGACGGGAGGAAGCCGCGTTTCCCTTCCGACCTCGAGCCCGCCGTCGCCAGCGTGCTCCGACGTTACCTCGCGCCGTTGCACCTGCCGATCGTCTACACCTCCGCGGCCTGCGGGGCCGACCTGATGTTCATCGAGGCCGCGCTCGACGTGGGCGCCGAGGTCAACGTCGTGCTTCCCTTCGACCGAGCCGACTTCGTCCGGACCCGGGTGGCGGTCGGTGGCGAGTCCTGGGTTCAGCGCTTCGACGACGCGATGGCGCGCGTCAACCGCATCATCCTTGCGACGGACGAGAGCTACCTTGGGGACGATGTGCTGTTCGAGCACGCCGTGTGGCTGATCGAGGGCCTCTGCGCGCTGCGAGCCTCGCAACTCCAGACGACGCCTTCGCTGCTGTGCGTGCTGGACAGGGGCTCCGCCTCGCAGGTCGAGGGCATGAGCGCGGCCTGGGACCGTTGGCGCAATCTGCGCAGCGAGCCGACGTTCGTCGACTTGTCCGAGCTGCGGCGCGAGGCGTCCGGCGCCGAGAACGATGTCGGCCAGACGACGCCGGAGCACCCCGCGCCGCCGGAGTCCGAGGTGACGCTCGTCGTGGACCGACCGCAGCGCACGCTCAAGATCCTCCTCTTCGCCGACATCGCCGGTTTCGGCCGGCTCCACGACGCCCACGCGCCGCTCTTCCATTCCCGGTTTCTCGGCGTCGTGTCCAGGCAGATCAAGGCGTGCGCCGTTCAGCCGCTCGAGGCCAACACCTGGGGCGACGCCCTCTACGTTGTGTTCGCGCAAGCCGAACAAGGCGCCGAGTTCGCGCTCGGCCTGCTCGAGCGCATGAACGAGGTCGACTGGACGGCGCAGGGCCTGGCCGACACGAGCCAGATCCGGATCGCCCTGCATGCCGGGCCGGTCTTCTGCGGCTTCGACCCCATCATGGGTCGCGACAACTACTTCGGCTCGAGTGTCACCAAGACCGCGCGCATGGAACCGGTCACGCCGCCGGGGACGATCTACGCGAGCGAGAACTTCGTGGCGACGCTGGCGGCCATGGGGCAGGATCAGTACAGCTTCGAATACATGGGCCGGCTCGAGCTCGCGAAGAGCTACGGCGAATCACGCATCTACCGACTCGATCGTTGCTGATCCGGTCAGCGCCCGCCCGTGACCTCGACGACCGATCCGGTCGTGTAGCTCGATTTGTCCGAGAGCAGCCAGACGATCGCCTCGCCGACCTCGTCGGCGGTGCCGGCGCGCTGCATCGGCAGCTGCGGCGCGATCTGGCGCACGCGGTCGGGCGTGCCGCCCGAGGCGTGGAAGTCGGTGTCGATGATGCCCGGGCGGACCGCGTTGACGCGGATGCCTTCGGCCGCGAGTTCCTTCGCCAGTCCGATCGTGAAGGTCTCGATGCCGCCCTTCGCCGCGGCGTAGTCGACGTACGTGCCGGGTCCGCCGAGCTTGGCCGCGGCCGAGGAGACGTTGACGATCGCGCCACCCGTGTGCGCGCCCGGTGTCGCGCCGCCCGGCGTCGTCGACATGCGCAGGATCGCCTCGCGTGCACAGTAGAAACTGCCGAAGACGTTGATCGCGAACATGCGCTGCAGCCGCTCGACGCTCATGGCGTCGACGCGCGAGCCGACGTCGACGACGCCTGCGTTGTTGACCAGGCCGCCGAGCGGCGGCAGCGCGGCGTCGATCGCCGCGAACATCGTTCGCACCTCGGCGTCGCTGGCGACGTCGGCCTGGAACGCGCGCGCCTCGCCGCCGGCCGCGACGATCGCAGCGACGACGGCGTCGGCGGCGGCCTTGTCCTTCGCATAGTTGACCGCCACGGCCCAGCCCTGCGCCGCCGCGAGCCGGCACGCCGAGGCGCCGATGCCGCGGCTGCCGCCGGTGACGAGCACGGTGCGGCCGAGAGGGGTCGCTTCATTCGTCATCGTCGCCTCCGGAGCGTGCATCGTTGTCGGCGCTGCCCGGCTCCTTGACCGCCTTGCGGTCGAGGATCGCCTGCATCGGCCCGAGGCCCTGCACGAAGCGATCGACCGGCGCCGGCCTGGCAATGCGCAGCTGCGGCGGGAACAGGTGGTTCATGTAGAGCTCCTCGCCCGGCCGGCCGGTGCGCTGCACGTTGAACCAGAGCGAAAGCGCGACGCCGACGGCGAAGCCGGTCAGCGCCACCGCGCGCATCAGGCGCACGCGCTGCGGCTCGACCGCGAGCAGGTGGAAGTAGATGGCCGCGGCGACAGTCGCGTAGACGGCGACGAAGCTGAAGTCGGTGACCCACGGCCACGAGAACGAGAACGCGATCAGCGGCGGCAGCGCCGCGAGCACGAGCGTCGCCAGGCTGGCGATGACGAAGACGCGCACGTGCCAGCCGAAGTGGCCCTGGCGCGTGAAGGTCTTCGAGAGCAGCGCCCAGAGGCCGCACCAGATCGCGCCGCCGGCGATCGTCGTCAGGACGATCGTGCCGGCCGCTCGCGAGAGGTTGTCAGGGTCGGTGTCGACCCAGGTGTTGGCCAGGACGACGAGCAGCACGACGAGCGCGAGGCCGAGCGTCGGTGCCCAGTGGCGGTCGCTCGTGACGACGGGCGTCATGGCGAGCTCGGGGCCGAGCGCATGGCCGGACAGGCGCAGGCGCAGCTGCGTGCGGCCGACGTGGAGCTCGAGATCGCTGCCGGTGTCGACGACGACGCGGCTCTCGCCGGCACGCAGGCGGTCGCGGCCGATCGCGACGCCGTTCTTCGTCGTGCCCGCGGCGACGGTGATCCGGGTCGGGCCCGGTGTGTCTGCGTCGGCGCCGGCAGCGGCGTCCGGTGCCGGCGCGCCGACCTCGACGTCGATTGTCGCGTGGTGGGCGGCGACGTGCGGATCGCTGAGGACGACGGTGTTGTCGAGCGCGCGCCCGATCGTGACCGGCCAGTGCGCGATCGGCCACGCCTGGCGCACGAGGCCGTCGCGGTCGACGGCTTCGAGCAGCGCCAGCGGCCGGCTCAGTGCGCCAGCGCCTGCTTCGGCTGCATCCATCGGAAGGCGTCGAGGTAGTGTTGTGCCAGGCGCTGCGCGTTGGCGAAGCTCACGCCCTGCGCGTCGAAGCGGCCCTGCACGCCGGCCTGGCTCTGGTCGAGCGTCGCGACGAGCACGGCGACGTCGTAGAGCTGCGGCAGCTTCTTGTACGCGCGCATGCAGACGACGGCCCGCAGCGCCAGGCCGTCGCGGTCGATGAAGTCCTCGTTGCAGCGCGGCTTGGTCTGGTGCTGCGCGCCGAGGCGCACGAACGCCTCGTTGCGAAAGCTCTGCGAATAGCGCGCCGCGAAGCGCAGCGGCCCGAGCTTGGAGCCGTCGTAGCTTTCGTGGCGCAGCGAGATCGTGCCGGTGGTGAATTCGCCGACGAAGATGCGCGTGTCCATGACGCAGTCGGAGCGCTCGAAGTCGAGCCCGCCGGTGCGCGAGACCTCGCTCGAGCCCCAGCAGCGCATGAACACGTCGGGCGGTACCGGCACGTGATAGCGCGGGTGCGTGTCCGCCTTCCAGCCCTGCTGGATGAAGCGCTCGGTGAGCGCCGCCTGGTGCTTCTGCAACTGCTCGTCGACGATCGCGTAGGCCGGCCCGACGAGCGGCGCCGCGTCCTTGCCGCGGGCGAGGAGCGCGATCGCGAACTCCGCCGGAACGAGGAAGCTCACCTGCTCGCCATCGACGCGTCGCGCGACGTTGACGCCGACGACGTGACCTTCCTCGTCGAGCGCCGGCCCGCCGCTCATCCCCGCCGAGAGCGCGCCGCCGAAGAAGATCTGCGGATAGAAGCTGCGCTTGACGAAGCCGTTGTAGGTGCCCTGCGTGATCGTGAAGCCGACGTCGAGCGGATTGCCGAGCGAGTAGATGCGCTCGCCCTGCGCGAGGGGCGTCGCGAGCGGGCGGAACGGCAGCGCGTCGAAGGTCTTGCCCGCCGCGTCGCCGGCGCGCAGCAGGGCGAGGTCGTGGAGGACGTCGAGCTGCAGGATCTGCACCGGCGCTTCTCGGCCGTCGGCGGTGACGTAGACCAGGTCGTGCCGATCGGGCTTGAGCGCCGCTTCGCTGACGACGTGGAAGTTGGTGAGGATGTGGCCCTGGCTGCTCACGAAGAAGCCCGAGCCGACCGAGGTCTGGCTGGCCCGGCCCTTCAGCACGGTGCGGATCTGGACCAGCTGCGAGCGTGCCTGCTCGTAGACCTTGCGCGCAGAGAGCGACACCGGCGGCGCCGCGGCCGACGCGGCCAGCGCGGGCGGCTCGGCCTGTGGCGGCGCGGGAGAGGCCGGCAGCGGCGCGGCGCCGATCGACGACACGGCAGCCGCGAGAAAGGCCCAGAGCAGCAGGGCGTGGGGCCGGCGGCAGTGCATTGCCGTGGATTCTACGAGGGGGTTGCATGACCCTTGCGGCGCGGTGACAGCAGTGGCGACGAGCGAGTTCGCGGCGTGAGGGGGGTTGATCGGGATGCGCGGCCGCGAGGCCATTCGCTACAGTCGCGCCCTGTTCACGACGGAGACGCGCGATGCGACGCCGCACCCTGTTGAGCGCCAGTGCCGCGGCACTGGCCCTGCCTTTGGCCGCCCGCGGCCAGGCCCCCGAGAAGTCCAAGCTCACCATCGCCGTCGGCGGCAAGAACCTGCTCTATTACCTGCCGCTGACGATCGCCGAGACGCAGGGATACTTCAAGGCCGAGGGCCTCGAGGTCACCGTCGCCGACTTCGCCGGCGGCTCGCGAGCGCTCCAGGCGCTCATCGGCGGCAGCGCCGACATCACCTCGGGAGCCTTCGAGCACACGATCAACATGCAGGTGAAGGGCCAGCGCCTGCGCGCCTTCGTGCTGCAAGGGCGCGCGCCGCAGATCGTGCTCGGCGTCAATCCGAAGACGATGCCCAACTACAAGACGGTCGCCGACCTGAAGGGCAAGAAGATCGGCGTCACCGCGCCCGGCTCGTCGACCAACGTGCTCGCCAACTTCGTCCTCGCCAAGGCCGGACTGAAGCCGAGCGACGTGTCGATCGTCGGCGTCGGCGCGGGCAGCGGCGCGGTCGCGGCGATGCGCTCGGGCCAGATCGACGCGATGTCCAACCTCGATCCGGTGATCACGCTGCTCTCGCGCTCGGGTGACCTGAAGATCATCACCGACACGCGCGTCGTCGCCGAGGCCGACCGCATCTTCGGCGGGCCGATGCCGGCCGGCTGCCTCTACACGCTGCAGAGCTTCCTCGACAAGAACCCGGCGACGGCCCAGGCGCTCGCCAACGCGATGGTCCGCGCCGACCGCTGGATCCAGAACGCCGGCGCGCGCGAGATCATCAATGCCGTGCCCGAGAACTATCTGCTCGGCGATCGCGCCGTCTACGTCGACGCCTTCCTCGCCGCCAAGGGCGCGCTCTCGCCCGACGGCATGATCCCGGAGGCCGGCGCCGAGACCGCGCGCCGGGCACTGGCGAGCATCGACAAGGATATCGCCGAGGCGAAAATCGACCTCGGGGCGGTCTGGACCAACGACTACGCGAAGCGGGCGAACGCCAAATACCGCAAGGGCTGAGGCATCATCGCGGCCATGTCGGCCGCCGCCCACGAAGAGGGCTTTCTCCCGCTCCATCGCATCGAGGCGCTCACCGACGGCATCTTCGCC
>JBBRZP010000045.1:0-23617 GCA_038236565.1 Burkholderiales bacterium
AGCATGTCGGCCCACAGGGTGGCGATGGCCAGGTTGGGGGCTCGGGTCAGGCGCTTCATCGTCGGCTCTGGCACGATAGCGCACTGCACTCCTGCACCCCGCGAGAACCGCCATGACCCACACCAGCACCAGCCCGACCGTCCGCATCGACAAGCCCGGCGGCCCGGAGGAGATGAAGCTCGTCGACCTGCCGGTCGGCGAGCCTGGGGCGGGCGAGGTCCGCATCCGCCACCACGCCTGCGGCCTCAACTACATCGACGTCTACCAGCGCTCGGGCGTCTACACGATGCCGATGCCGCTCGGCATGGGCAACGAGGGCGCCGGCGTGATCGAGGCCATCGGCGCAGGCGTCGCGCACCTGAAGGAAGGCGACCGGGCCGCCTACTGCAGCGGGCCGCCGGGCAGCTATTCGCTCGCGCGCGTCATGCCCGCGAAGACGGTCGTCAAGCTGCCCGACGCGATCTCGTTCGAGACCGGCGCCGCGATGATGCTCAAGGGCCTCACGGTGCAGTACCTGCTCAAGCGAGTGCGCGCGCAGGAGGCGCTCGAGCCGGGCGACTTCGTCCTCTGGCATGCGGCCGCGGGCGGCGTCGGCCTGATCGCCTGCCAGTGGGCCAAGGCGCTCGGCCTGAAGCTGATCGGCACGGCGGGGAGCGACGAGAAATGCGCGCTCGCGCGCGACAACGGCGCCGCCTTCACGATCAACTACCGAACCGAGGACTTCGCCGCCAAGGTGAAGGAGATCACCGGCGGCAAGGGCGTCAAGATCGTCTACGACTCGATCGGCAAGGACACCTGGGACAAGTCGCTCGACTGCCTGCGCCCGTTCGGCCTGATGGCGAGCTTCGGCAACGCGTCGGGTGTCGTGCCGCCGTTCGCGCCGGTTTCGCTCGGGCCGAAGGGCTCGCTCTACGTGACCCGGCAGACGCTCGGCACGCACATCGCGACGCTCGAGGCGATGCAGGCGATGGCCGCCGAGCTGTTCGCGGTCGTCGCCAGCGGCCAGGTGAAGATCCACATCGGCCAGCGGTACGCGCTCGGCGATGCCGTGCAGGCGCACCGCGATCTCGAGGCGCGCAAGACGATCGGGTCGAGCGTCCTCACTCCCTGACGCTCACGCCCGTGCTGACCCTCTACGGCACCGAGGGTTCGCGATCGGCCGCTGCCGAGGCTGGCCTCGACATCGCCGGGGTCGCCTACCGCACCGTCGATGCGGCGTCGAGGAAGCCGTCGCCGAGGCTCGACGAGCTCGGGCGCATCGATCCGATCGTGCAGATCCCGAAGACGCAGCAGCGCGTCAGCCGGCGCGCCGCACCCGGCGCAGCTCGTCGAGGATGAGCAGCACCGCGCCGACGGTGATCGCGCTGTCGGCGACGTTGAACGACGGGAAGTACGCGCCGCCCCAGTGCACCTGGAGGAAGTCGACGACGTAGCCGTGGAGCACGCGGTCGATGACATTGCCCACCGCGCCGCCGAGGATCAGCGCGAGCGCCCAGCCGAACAGGCGCTGGCCGCCGTGGCGAGCGAGCAGCCAGACGATGAAGATGGCCGCGGCGATCCCGAGGACGATGAAGAACCAGCGCTGCCAGCCGCTCGCGTCGTTGAGGAACGAGAACGCGGCGCCGCGGTTGTGGGCGCGGACGATGTCGAAGAAGGCGGTCACCCGGTGCGCATCGCCGAGCTGGAACGCGGCCAGGATCATCGCCTTCGTGATCTGGTCGAGGACGACGATCGCCGCCGCGATGGCCAGCCAGGGCGCGAGCGCGCCGCGTCGCGTCGCCATCAGGCCACCGTCCGGGGCTCGCCGGCGCCGAACAGGTTGGCGGTGCAGCGGCCGCATAGGCCCGGATGCGCAGGGTCGTGGCCGACGTCGCTGCGGTAGTGCCAGCAGCGCTCGCACTTCGGCTGGGCGATCGGCCCGGCCTCGACGAAGAACTCGTTCGCATCGGCTGCCGCGGCCAGCGGCAGCACGTGCGCCGCCGAGGAGATGAGGACGAAGCGCAGGTCGTCGCCGAGCGAGCCGAGCAGGTCGACCGTTGCCGGCCCCGCCTTCACGGTGACCTCGGCCTGCAGCGACGAGCCGAGCAGTCCCTCGGCGCGCAGCGCCTCGATCTTCCGGTTCGACTCCGCGCGCACGGCCGCGACGCGCGACCACTTGGCGAGCAGCTCGGCGTCGCCCCAGCTGCGCGTATCGCTGTAGGTCTCGACGAAGATCGAGGGCGAGCCCTTCGCGCCGAAAATCTTCCACGCCTCCTCGGCCGTGAAGCTGAGGAACGGCGCCATCCAGCGCAGCATCGCGTGGGCGATGTGGAAGAGGGCGGTCTGCGCCGAGCGGCGCGCGTGCGAACCGGGTGCGGTCGTGTAGAGCCGATCCTTCAGGACGTCGAGATAGAACGCGCCGAGGTCTTCCGAGCAGAACACCTGCAGCTTGGCAACCACCGGATGGAACTCGTACTTGCCGAAGTGCCCGCCGGTGAACACGCCGCGCTCCGCGTCGAGCGTGCCGACGATCTCGGCCTGCAGCTCGGCGGTGCGCGCGAGCGCCCAGCGGTCGACCTCGAGCATGTCGGCGATCACGACCGCGTCGACTGCCGGATCGAAGTCGCTCGTGTTCGCGAACAGGAAGCGCAGCGTGTTGCGGATGCGCCGATAGGCATCGACGACGCGCGCCAGGATCTTGTCGTCGACGCCGAGGTCGCCGGAGTAGTCGGTCGACGCGCACCAGAGGCGGATGATTTCCGCGCCGAGCTTGGCCGTGACCTCGTTGAGGGCGACGAAGTTGCCGAGGCTCTTGCTCATCTTGCGGCCCGAGCCGTCGACGGCGAAGCCGTGCGTGAGGAGGCCGCGATACGGCGCGTGTCCCTCGATCGCGCAGGCGATGAGAAGCGACGAGTGGAACCAGCCGCGATGCTGGTCGTGGCCTTCGAGGTAGAGATCGGCCTCGGGACTCTTGCCGTCGTCGTCGGGGATCGTCGTGCCCGGATGGCTGCCGCGCAGGACGTGGAAGAAGGTTGAGCCCGAGTCGAACCAGACGTCGAGGATGTCGTTGCTCTTGGCGTAGTGCGCCGCCGAGAGATCGCCCTCGGCACCGAGCACGTCCTCGGCCATGAGCCGCGACCACGCCTCCACGCCTCCCTCCTCGACGATCGCCGCCGCGCGGTCGATCAGCGCGAGCGTGTCGGGGTGCAGCTCGCCCGTCACCTTGTGCAGGAAGAACGGCAGCGGCACGCCCCAGTTGCGCTGCCGGCTGATGCACCAGTCGGGCCGGTGCGCGATCATGTCGTGCAGCCGGGCGCGGCCGTTCTCGGGAAAGAAGTCGGTCGCGTCGATCGCGTCGAGCGCGCACTCGCGCAGGGTCTGCGGCGCGGGATGCGTCGCGAACACGCCGCGCGTCGAGTCGTCGGGCTCGTCCATGCGCACGAACCACTGCGCGGCCGCGCGGTAGACGACCGCGGTCTTGTGGCGCCAGCAGTGCGGGTAGCTGTGCACCAGCGTGTCGCTCGCGAGCAGCCGGCCGGCGTCGCGCAGTGCATCGACGATCGCCGGCGTCGCCTTCCAGATGTGCATGCCGCCGAAGAGCGGGAGCGCCTCCTCGTAGACGCCGTTGCCTTGCACCGGGTTGAGGATGTCGTCGACGGCCAGTCCGTGCGCGCGGCAGGAGTTGAAGTCCTCGACGCCGTAGGCGGGCGCGGAGTGGACGAGGCCGGTGCCGTCCTCGGCGGTCGCGTAGTCGGCGAGGTAGATCGGCGCGAGCCGGTCGTAGCCCTTGTCGACGGCAGCCAGCGGGTGATGGAACATCAGCCCGTCGAGCTTCTCGCCGAGCGCCGTCGCGACGACCTTGCCTTCGAGGCCGTAGCGCGCGAGGCACTTCTCGACCAGCGCGCTCGCGAGCAGGAGCAGGCCGCGCTCGGTGTCGACGAGCGCGTACTCGAGCTTCGGATTCAGGTTGAGCGCCTGGTTCGCGGGGATCGTCCACGGCGTCGTCGTCCAGATGACGGCGAACGCGTCCTTGTCGATCGACGGCAGACCGAATGCGGCGGCGAGCGCGGCGCGGTCGGCGGCGAGGAAGGCGACGTCGATCATCGTCGACTTGCGGTCGGCGTACTCGATCTCGAACTCGGCCAGCGACGAGCCGCAGTCGAAGCACCAGTACACCGGCTTCAGGCCGCGGTAGACGAAGCCGCGCTCGATCACGCGCTTGAGCACGCGGATCTCGCCGGCCTCGTTGCCGAAGTCCATGGTCCGGTAAGGATGCTCCCAGTCGCCGAGCACGCCGATTCTTTTGAAGTCGGCCATCTGCTGCGCGATCTGCTCGGTCGCGTAGACGCGGCTCCTGGCCTGCACGTCGGCGCGCGACAGGCCGCGGCCGAAGGCTTTCTCGATCGCGTTCTCGATCGGCAGGCCATGGCAGTCCCAGCCCGGCGTGTAGCGCGCGTCGAAGCCGGCGAGCTGGCGCGCCTTGACGATCATGTCCTTCAGGATCTTGTTGGCGGCGTGGCCGATGTGCAGCTGGCCGTTCGCGTATGGCGGCCCGTCGTGCAGGACGAAGCGCGGCCGGCCGTGGCGCGCGTCGCGCAGGCGCTGGTAGACGCCCTCGTCGCTCCATCGCTTGACCCACCCCGGTTCGCGCTTGGGCAGGTCGCCGCGCATCGGGAACGGCGTCTCGGGGAGGTTCAGGGTCGATCGGTAGTCGATCGACGCGGCGGCAGGACTCGCGGAAGCGGTCGAGGCGGAAGGCGCGTCAGCCATGGCGGCGGATCTTTCGGGTGGCCGCCGGCGCGACGTGCTGTCGGCCGGCGAGGGCAAGGTGGCGGGCGACGATCCGGAGGCGATCGATCGCGGCGATGTCGCGTCGCGGCGCGACGCTCGCGCGGATCAAATTCGGTCGCGCGTCGTCTGCCGCCCGGTCGCGGCGTGTTCGGCGATCTCGGCGGAGAGGTGCGCGCGCGCATCGACCGTGTCGCGGCGGATCGCGTCGGTGAGCTCGGCCAGCGAGTCGTAGCGCGCTTCGTCGCGCAGTTTCTTGAGGAGTTCCACGGCGACGAGTTTACCGTAGCCCCCCTCGGCGCCGAGCCCGGCGGGCCACTCGAAGCAGTGCACTTCGAGCAGCACGCGGCCGCTGTCTTCGACCGTCGGACGTCGACCGAGGCTGGCGACGCCGTCGAGCGGCTTGTCATCTGAAGAGCGGCCGAGGCCGTGCACGCGCACGACGAAGATCCCCATCGCCGCCGGCCGGGCGTGCGGGAAGCGCAGGTTCAAGGTGCGAAAGCCGTCGTCGCGTCCGGGCGCGCTCGCGCCGAGCTCGCGGCCGAGGCGCGCGCCGTGGATGACGCGACCGCTGATGCTGTACGGTCGCCCCAGCAACGCCGCGGCGCGATCCATGTCGCCCTCGGCGAGCGCGGCACGCACGGCCGAGCTCGACACGCGCTGGCCGTGGACCTCGTAGCTCATCATCCGCGCGACGTCGAAGCCGCGCGCCTGGCCGGCGGCGTCGAGCATCGCGTAGTCGCCGGCGCGGCGCGCGCCGAAACGGAAGTCATCACCGACCAGGACGTAGCGCGCGTTCAGTCCGCCGACGAGGACGTCGTCGATGAACGCGGCCGGCGTCTGCGCCGCGAACGCTGCGTCGAAGCGGGCGACGACGACCTGCTCGATGCCGCAGCGGCCGAGCTCGACGACCTTGTCGCGCAGCGTCGCGATGCGCGCGGGAGCGGCGTCCGGCGTGCCGGCGCGGCGGGCGAAATAGTCGCGCGGGTTGGGCTCGAACGTGAGGACCGTCGCCGGCAGTCCGCGATGCGATGCTTCCGACACGAGCAGCGCGAGCATCGCCTGGTGGCCGCGGTGCACGCCGTCGAAGTTGCCGATGGTGAGCGCGCAGCGTGTGGCGAGGCCGCGGTGCCGGTGGCTGCGGAAGACATGCATGGCCGCGGATTATCGCG
The DNA here is from genome assembly GCA_038236565.1 of Burkholderiales bacterium. Classification (GTDB taxonomy): domain Bacteria; phylum Pseudomonadota; class Gammaproteobacteria; order Burkholderiales; family Burkholderiaceae_C; genus Schlegelella_A. Next base: position 5,940 of record JBBRZP010000045.1, read on the forward strand.
GCGCGCGTCCGGCACCGCGGGGCCCGCTTGACGGTCGATCAGGGCGCGGTTGCCGGCGGCGGCGACTCGGCGACGTCCGGCAGCCCGCATCTGGGTGAGGGGTCGACGACGACCGGGCACTGCGGCGATCGCGCGCGGTTGATCGCGCCCGTGATCGTGCGCGGCTGTGGCCCGAAGCAGTCCTGGCTTTCCTTGTACCGCCGCTGCAGCGTGGCGCAGTCGTCGCCATCGCCGGCGGCCGACGCGGAACCGGTGCGCGATGCCGAGAGCGGCGCCGCGACCGAACCGCCCTGCCGCGCATTGGCCGCCGCGACCGGTCTTGCGCCGGAGGCAGCTGCGCTGGCGGTCGCCGCGACGCGTGCGGCCGCTGCGCGGCGGGTCGGCTCGTCGATCTCGGAGGAAGAGGTGTCGATCCTCTCCGCGACCTTCCTGTATTGCTCGGGGACGACGTCCGAGATGTTGGTGACGCCGCGCTCGTCCACCCAGCGATAGACGTCGGCAGCGATCGCCTCGCCCCATAGCGTTCCGGCGCAAAGCACGAGGATGATGCTTCGAAGGGCGATGCCCGACATGAGGCGCGCGCTTGAACGAAGGGTTCGTTTCGAGGGACGACCGGCATGGGCCGGATCGCGTGCCTGGCGAGAATTCTTCGACTTCATGCCCGGATGACGACGATGGGTTTCGGCGTGCTCTTCGTGTTGCTGATGCTGGTCAGCGGCTGGTGGCTCTACAGCCGATGGGCTGCGCTGCGCGATGCGCAGGCGCGTCGTCGGGAAGCGGAAATGCTCTACGTCTTCCAGGCCAAGGCAACACGCCCACCGGGCTCCCCGTCGGCCACTGAAGAACTTCCCGGCATACCCGGCGACTTCCGTCCGACCGCGCCGGGTGACCGCCAGCCGCCCTCGTGACGTTCAGAACAGGTGGCTGACGACGTAGATGCCGGCCAGCACGACGACAGGAACGCCGAGGATCCAACCGAGGAAGTACTTGCCCATGTCGATCTCCAGACGAGGTTGCGATGAGGAGAGCGTAGGCATCGGTTGACGGCGGTGCGACCGGCGCAGGGCGCACGCGGGTGTAGGAAGTCATCGCGCGACGGCGTCCGCGTCGACCCATCGCCACGCGCCCCGGGCCAGGCCGTCGAGGCGGAAGATGCCGAACGCGCTGCGCTCCAGTGCCTCGACCCGGTTGCCCACGGCCGCCACCATGCGCTTGACCTGGTGGTATTTGCCTTCGGTGAGCGTCAGGCGCAGCGCGGAGTCGCCGGTCGATTCGCATGCGGCGGCGCGCACCGTCTCGTTGTCGTCGTGGAGGAGAACCCCGGCGAGCAGGCGCGCGATCTGATCGTCGTCGACAGGATGCTTGCACTGCACCTCGTACACCTTGGCCACGTGACGCTTTGGCGAGGTGAGCCGGTGGACGAGCGCGCCATCGTCGGTGAAAAGGAGCACGCCGGTGGTGTCCTCGTCGAGCCGGCCGATCGGCTGCAGGCCGCGCGTGCGCAGCGGCAGGGGCAGCAGCGACAGGACGCTCGGGTGGTGGCGCGGCTTGGCCGAACACTCGTAGCCCGCCGGCTTGTGAAGCACGATCAGCGCGCGCTCGTGGTACGCCCAGCGTTCGCCGCGGACCCGGAACTGCACGCCCGCCGGATCGCCGATCTCGAGCGCGGGATCGTCGGCGACGACCCAGTCCTGCACCGCGTCCCCTGGTCCGGCGACTTCGACGAATCCGTGGGCAATCAGCCCGGCACATTCCCGTCGCGTGCCGAAGCCCTGCGTGAAGAGCAGCTGGCCGAGCTTCAACGCGCGGCGGCCAGGTCGGAGCTCGCCGGCAGGTCGGGCAAGCCGGCACCGGCGATGCCGCGTGCGGCGTGTACGGCGCGAAGCACCGCTTCGGCGAGGGCGTCGGCAGCGAGCGCGCCGACGAGCGTTGTCGCCGCCGGTTGCCCGGACGCGCCGGTCGCGAGGGCGAAGACGACGTCGCCGTCGCCCATCGTGTGGACGGGCTCGATGGTGCGCGCCAGGCCGTCGTGCGCCATCTGCGCCACCTTGGTTGCCTGCGGCTTGGTGAGGATCGCGTCGGTGGCGACGACGGCGATCGTCGTCGCCGAGCCGGCGTTCGTCGTCAGCGACGGCGGCAGCTCGCCGCGGCGCAGCGCCGCCATCGTGCCGAGCAGCGACCGGCCGTCGACGCTGCGTGCGCCGGCGACGACCTGCCGTGTCGCAGGATCGACGACGTCGCCGATCGCGTTGACCGCGACCAGCGCCGACACCGTGATCGCCCCGACCGTGATCGACGCCGTGCCGACGCCGCCCTTCATCGCTCGCTCGATGCCGAACAGCTTTCCGACCGACGCGCCCGCGCCCGCGCCGACGTTGCCTTCGGCCGGCGCATCGCGCGTTGCCGCGTCGCACGCCGCGTAGCCCGCTGCGGCGTCGGGCCGGATGCGCGGATCGCCGACCCAGAGGTCGAAGAGGATCGCCGCCGGAACGATCGGCACGATCATCGGTGACCGCGACTCGACGCCGGGCCTCGCGCCGATGGTCGCGCCGATGCCGCGCTCCTCGAGCCAGCGCATGACGCCGCCTGCGGCGTCGAGTCCGAAGGCGCTGCCGCCAGCGAGCAGGATCGCGTGCACCGTGTCGATCGCGTTGACCGGATCGAGCAGGTCGGTCTCGCGCGTGCCCGGCGACGCGCCGCGCACGTCGACGCCGGCGACCGCGCCGCCGCGCGCGAGGATCACGGTGCAGCCGGTCGGCCGGCGCGGGTCGGTGAAGTGGCCGACCTCGATGCCGGCGACGGCGGTCAGGCCGCCATGCATCGCCGGGTGCCGGGACATCCCAAACCCGGCGACGCCCCCTCGGGGGGCAGCGACCGCAGAGAGCGTGCGGGCATCAGTTCGTCAGGCAAACACGCCTGCCGTCGGCTGCATCCGCTGCGACACCTCGCCGAGCTGGAATAGCGTGTCGCCGAAGGTCATCTCGATCACCGTCAAGCGCTTGAAGTAGTGGCTCGCCGAATACTCGTCGGTGACGCCGATGCCGCCGTGCAGCTGGATGCACTGCTGGCCGACGAAGCGCATCGACGTGCCGAGCTGAAGTTTCGCCTGAGCCAGCGCACGCCGCCGCGCCGCTGGCTCCTCGCCGAGCTTGAGGGTCGCGAAGAAGCTCATCGAGCGCGCGAGCTCGAGCTGCATCTTCACGTCGGCGATGCGGTGGCGCAGCGCCTGGAAGCTCGCGATCGTCACGCCGAACTGCTTTCGCGTGTTCATGTACTCGACCGTGATCGCGACCAGCTTGTCCATCGCGCCCACCGCTTCTGCGCAGAGGGCGGCGATGCCGATGTCGGCGGCGCGCTCGAGCGCGGCCAGCGCCGGCCCCGCGGCCAGCAGCTCGATCGCGATCGCGCCCTCGAGCACGAGCTCGGCGGCGCTCGCGCCGTCCTGCGTCGGGCTCGTCTTCACCTCGACGCCGCGCTCGCCCCTGGAGACGAGGAAGAGCGCAACGCCCGCGCCGTCGTCGACGTCGCCCGAGGCGCGCGCCGAGACGATGAACGCGCCCGCCGCGCCGCCGGCGGGGACGACCGTCTTCGTGCCGGTTAGCTGCCAGGTGCCGCCGTCGTGAACGGCCTTGGTCTCGACGTGGTTCAGCCGATAGCGCGAGTGCCGCTCCTCGTGCGCGAGGACGACGATCTCCTTGCCGTCGGCGATGCCCTTCAGCCAGGGCGCCGTCGACGGCGCGTGCCCGGCGTCGAGCAGGCTCGTCGCGACGAGCGCGACCGCCGCGTACGGCTCCAGCACCAGGCCGCGGCCGAGCTCGCCCATCACCACCATCGCGTCGACCGGGCCGAGGCCGAGCCCGCCTTGCGCCTCGGGCACCTGCAGGCCGCAGATGCCGAGGTCGGCGATCTCCTGCCAGGCCTCGCGCGAGAAGCCGCCGGCCTTGACGATCTTCCTGCGCCGCTCGAAGTCGTAGCCGCGCTCGACCCACTTGCGCACCGAGTCGCGCAGCATTTCCTGGTCGTCGGAGAAGTCGAAGTCCATGATCAGCTCCCGAGCACGGTTTGCGCGACGATGTTGCGCTGCACTTCGTTCGATCCGCCGTAGATCGTCGTCTTGCGCATGTTGAAGTAGGTGCCGGCGAGCGGGGCGACGAAGGTCGCGCCGACCTGGTCGCCTTGCCAGCCGGCCTCCATCGCCTCCTGGACGAACGGCACCGCCGACGGGCCCGCGGCCAGCATCATCAGCTCGCTGTAGCGCTGCTGGATCTCGCTGCCGCGGATCTTGAGCAGGCCGGCGACGTCGAGCGCGGCTTTGCCGCCGCTCTTTTCCGAGGCTTCCGCCGACAGAACGCGCAGCACCATCATCTCGAGCGCCACGATGTCGACTTCGAGGAGCGCGATCTGGTCGCGAAAGCGCCCGTCGTTGTAGACACCTTCGGCGGCGGCGATCTTCTTGAGCCGCTCGAGCTCGCGCTTTGCGCGGTTGACGTCGGCGATGTTGGTGCGCTCGTGCGCGAGCAGGTGCTTGGCATAGGTCCAGCCCTTGTTCTCCTCGCCGATGAGCTGGTCGGCCGGCACCTCGACGTTATCGAACCAGACCTCGTTGACCTCGTGCTCGCCCTCCATCGTGATGATGGGGCGCACCGTGATGCCAGGGCTCTTCATGTCGATGAGCAGGAAGCTGATGCCGGTCTGCGGCTTGCCGTCGCTCGACGTGCGCACGAGGCAGAAGATCCAGTCGCCGTACTGACCGAGCGTGGTCCAGGTCTTCTGGCCGTTGACGATGTACTTGTCGCCGCGGCGCTCTGCCTTCGTCTTCAGCGACGCGAGGTCGGAGCCCGAGCCGGGCTCGCTGTAGCCCTGGCTCCACCAGACCTCGCCGCTCTGGATGCCGGGCAGGAAGCGCTGCTGCTGCTCCGGCGTGCCGAACGCCATGATCACCGGCGCGACCATCACCGGACCGAACGGGATCACGCGCGGCGCGCCGGCCAGCGCCGTCTCTTCCTCGAACAGATGCTTCTGGATCGCATTCCAGCCCGGCCCGCCGAACTGCTTCGGCCAGCCCCAGCCGTGCCAGCCCTGCTTGCCCAGGATCTTGGCCCAGCGCTGCAAGTCGTCGCGGCTCAGGCGGATCGCATTGCGCACCTTGGCGCTGATCTCCTTCGGCAGGTTGGCGGCAACCCAGCCGCGGATCTGTTCGCGAAAGGCCTGTTCCTCAGGCGTGAAGGCGAGGTCCATCGAAGTCTCCAGAGGTTGAGCGAATCGGCGTTGGCCGAGAGCGCTTTTTAGCACGATCGTTCGATTTGCCCCGTCCGCAGCGTGACAGCGGGCGGGCGCGCGTCAGAAGCGCATGTCGAGGGTCATGACGTCGTTCTCGCGCTTCATCTGGAAGCGGGTGAGAAAGCTGTTGCCGAGCAGGATGTAGCCCATCTGCCCGGGCAGGACCGACGCCTCGACGTTGTAGATCTGGACGTCGCCGATGCGCACCGCCGACAGAGCCGTGCGGTAGAACGGCACGACGCCGTTCGCCGTCCGGCTCATGCCGCGCTGGCCGTTCTTGTAGTCGAGGCCGAGACGGTCGGCCTCGTCCTGGCTCATCGCGACCGTGGTCGCGCCGGTGTCGACGACGAAGCGAGCCGCCTTGCCGTTGATCGAGCCGTTGGCGTAGAAGTGGCCGCCGCTGTCGGCGGTGAGCACGATCTGCTTGCCCGAGCCTTCGCTCTGCTTGCCGCCGAGGTTGACCTGCGCGCCGCCGAGATGGAGTGTCACGCGCTGGCCCTTCACCTCGACGACGGCGTCGTTGCCCGACACGCTGACGAGCCGCACGCCGTCCACGGTCGAACCGATGGCGACGTTGCGCGGCTTGCCGTCGATGACCAGGAGCGCGTTGTTGCCGAGGCTGCCGCCCATCGACACCGCCTGCGCCGACGCCGAGGAGGCCACGCAGAAGAGCAGCAGCGCGTCGAGCAGCGGAGCGCGCATCGGCTCAGTCGCGGAAGTTGTTGAACGAGAGCGGCTGGTCGGCGACGTCCTTCCTGATCAGCGCCATCGCCGCCTGCAGGTCGTCGCGCTTCGCACCGGTGACGCGCACCGTGTCGCCCTGGATGGCGGCCTGCACCTTCAGCTTGCTCTGCTTCATCGCGGTCTGCAACTTCTTCGCGGTCTCGGCGTTGATGCCGCTGCGGACGACAAGCAGCTGCTTGACCTTGTCGCCGCCGATCTTCTCGATCTTGGCGCTGCGGTCGATGAAGCGCGCGTCGACGTTTCTCTTGGTGAGCTTGGCGATCAGGATGTCGGCGACCTGGCCGAGCTGGAAGTCGGTGTCGGCGAAGAGCGTGATCTCCTTGTCCTTCAGCTCGACGCGCGACGACGAGCCCTTGAAGTCGAAGCGCGTCGCGATTTCCTTGGCCGCCTGGTCGACGGCATTCTTCACCTCGACCAGATCGGGGTCGAGCACGGTATCGAAGCTGGGCATTCCTTCTCTCCTGCGATCGGCGACTCGCGTCGCAGCCGCGCTTATGGGCCAAAATTCTCCCATGCAAATCGACGCGGGGGTCAGCCTCAAACCCTACAACACCTTCGGCCTGCCGGCGGTGGCGAAGACGCTCGTGCGCATCGCGAGCGACGCCGACGTGCGCGCCGTCGTCGACGACAAGACGCTCGGCCGCGCGCCCAAGTTCATCCTCGGCGGCGGCAGCAACATCATCCTCACGCGCGACATGCCGCAGGTCGTGCTCAAGGTCGAGGTCAAGGGCATGCGCGTCGTCGAGACGCGCGACGACGCGTGGATCGTCGAGTCTGGCGCGGGCGAGAGCTGGCACGCGCTGGTCGAGTTCACGCTCGATGCAGGCTGTCCCGGCCTCGAGAACCTGGCGCTGATCCCGGGCACGGTGGGCGCCGGGCCGGTGCAGAACATCGGCGCCTACGGCGTCGAGCTGAAGGACCGCTTCGAGTCGCTCGACGCGGTCGACCTCGTCACCGGCCGCAGCGTCACGCTCGGGCCGCACACCTGCGCCTTCGGTTACCGCGACGGCATCTTCAAGCATGCGCTCGCCGGCCGCAGCGTCATCACACGCGTGCGCTTGCGCCTGCCGCGACCGTGGCAGCCGGTGCTCGGCTATCTCGAGCTGCAGAAGAAGATGAGCGAGACCGGCACGCCCAAGCCCGACGCGCGCCAGGTCTTCGACTGGGTCTGCGCGATCCGTCGCGCCAAGCTGCCCGATCCGGCGACGATCGGCAACGCCGGCAGCTTCTTCAAGAACCCGGTCGTCACGCCCGAGCAATGCCGCGACATCATCGGCCGCGATCCGGAGATCGTCCACTACCCGATGCCCGACGGCAGCGTGAAGCTCGCCGCCGCCTGGATGATCGACGCCTGCGGCTGGAAGGGGAAGTCGGTCGGCGAAGCCGGCGTCTACGAGAAGCAGGCGCTCGTCCTCGTCAACCGCGGCGCGGCGATCGGCTCCGAGGTGATGACGCTGGCACGCGCGATCCAGGAAAGCGTCTACGGCCGCTTCGGCATCCGCCTCGAGCACGAACCGGTGGTGGTGTGACGACGAGCGCGCGGCCGGCGCGATGAACTGGCTGCGGCTGCGCCTGCTGCTGCTGCGCCACGCGCGCGCGCTCAACGGCTTGCTGGTGAGCGCCTGGCTGGTGTCGATCGGGCTCGCTCTCGCCCTCGGCTGGCGTCCTCGCGCCTGGTGGTTCGGGTCGCTCTTCGTGCCCTTCCTGGCGACGGCGCTGCTCGCCACCTGGGCGCGCCGGCAGCGCGAGCTCGCGATCCGCGAGCGGCCGCTGCCGCAGTTCCTGAAGAGGAAGCTGCGCGAGCACCATCCGCATCTCGACGGCCGCGACTGCGATCTCGTCGAGCGGGGCTTCCGCCAGTTCTTCAACGCGTGCCTGCGCAGCGACAAGAGCTTCGTCGCGATGCCGTCGAAGGTCGTCGACAGCTACTGGCACGAGTTCATCCTGCACACCCGCGCCTACGCCGGCTGGTGCAAGCTGACGCTCGGCCGCTTCCTGCACCACACGCCGGCAGAGGCGCTCGGCGCCCGCGCCACCGACAACGACGGCCTGCGCCGGGCCTAGTTCTGGAGCTGCCGCGAGGAATCGATCCTGCCGAAAAAGCCGAGCCGGCTGCCGCTCCTCTTCGCGCTCGACGCCAAGCTCGTCATCCCGGGCGGCTTCGTCTATGTCGCCGACTGCTCCGGCATCCTCTCGCCTCGCACCACGGAAAACGGCGCCGTGCATTGCGGCTCGAGCTTTTCGGACGGCTCCTTCTCGGACGACGCCGACGGCATGGGCGGCTCGGACAGCGGCGGTGACGGCGGCGGTGACGGCGGCGGGGGCGACGGATGCGGCGGCTGCGGCGGCGACGGATCGTGCCGCGACCGCGCGCTACTCAGCCTCGCCTTTCAGGCGCGGCAGCGACGACCCGGAGCCGACCGAGAGAAGCCCCGCCTTCGCGTACGTGAGCAACTTCTCGCGCGTGTCGGCGATGTCGAGGTTCCTCATCGTCAGCTGGCCGATCCGGTCCTGGGGGGAAAAGCTCGACTCGCCCTTTTCCATCGTCAGCCGCTCGGGCTTGTAGCTGAGGTTGGGCGACTGGGTGTTCATGATCGAGTAGTCGTTGCCGCGGCGCAACTCGATCGTCACCTCGCCGGTGATCGCGCGCGCGATCCAGCGCTCGGCCGTCTCGCGCAGCATGATCGCCTGCGGATCGAACCAGCGGCCCTGGTAGAGAAGTCGGCCCAGGCGCCGGCCGTGGTCGCGATACTGCTCGATCGTGTCCTCGTTGTGGATGCCGGTGACGAGCCGCTCGTAGGCGATGAAGAGCAGCGCCAGGCCCGGCGCCTCGTAGATGCCGCGGCTCTTGGCCTCGATGATCCGGTTCTCGATCTGGTCGCTCATGCCCAGGCCGTGCCGACCGCCGATCCGGTTGGCCTCGAGGAACATCTCGACGAGGCCCGGATACGCGACGCCGTTCAGCGCCACCGGCCGGCCCTCGTCGAAGCGGACCGTCACCGATTCGCGCTTGACGGCGACGTCGTCCTTCCAGGACGCGACTCCCATGATCGGCTGGACGATGGTGATGCCGCTCGTCAGCTGCTCGAGGTCCTTGGCCTCGTGGGTGGCGCCGAGCATGTTCGAGTCGGTCGAATAGGCCTTTTCCGCCGACATCTTGTAGGCGAACCCGGCCTGGGCCATGAACGCCGACATCTCCGCCCGGCCACCGAGCTCGTCGATGAAGGCCTGGTCGAGCCAGGGCTTGTAGATCCGCAGGGCAGGGTTGGCGAGCAGGCCGTAGCGGTAGAAGCGCTCGATGTCGTTGCCCTTGTACGTGCTGCCATCGCCCCAGATGTCGACGCCATCCTCCTTCATCGCCGAGACGAGCATCGTCCCGGTGACGGCGCGCCCGAGCGGCGTGGTGTTGAAATAGGTGACGCCGGCAGTCGAGATGTGGAACGCGCCGCACTGCAGCGCAGCCAGACCTTCGGCCGCGAGCTGGGAGCGGCAGTCGACCAGGCGCGCCTTTTCCGCCCCGTATTGCATCGCCCGGCGCGGGATGTCGTCGTAGTCGGGCTCGTCCGGCTGGCCGAGGTTGGCCGTGTAGGCATAGGGGACGGCGCCTTTGCCGCGCATCCAGTGCAGGGCGGCGCTGGTGTCGAGACCGCCCGAGAAGGCGATGCCGACGCGCTCGCCGACGGGAAGGTGCTGCAGGATCGTGGCCATGTGTGGTTAGTCGCAACCTGAGGATGCTTTTCGCTGGAAAGGAGGCTATTTTCATCTCCTGCGCCACCCGCGCACGCGGGTGGCGGCCCGGGCAGGCCCTGCGGTAAGCTCGGCATCGCCCGGCGGCAGCCGCCAACCAAGCATGAGCACTCATCCTCCCACTCTCAGCAAGCCGTCGGCCCCGGTGGCCGCGACCGAGCATGACGCGCTCCCTGCCGGCACCCGATTCGGCGAGTTCGAGATCCTGCGCGTCCTCGGCGTCGGCGGCTTCGGCATCGTCTACCTGGCGCAGGACCATTCGCTTGAGCGCCAAGTTGCGCTCAAGGAATACATGCCGGCGTCGCTCGCGGCGCGCGGCGCCGGGCCGCAGATCACCGTCCGCTCGGCCTCGTTCGCCGAGACCTACGCCATCGGCCTGCGCTCGTTCATCAACGAGGCGCGCCTGCTCGCCCGTTTCGACCACCCGTCGCTGGTCAAGGTCTACCGTTTCTGGGAGGACAACGCCACCGCGTACATGGTGATGCCCTACCTGCAGGGCGTCACGCTGCGCGACATGCGCCGGCGCATGTCCCATCCGCCCGACGAGCCGTGGATCAGGAGCGTGATCATGCCGATCCTGTCGGCGCTCGAACTGCTGCACCGCGAGGGCGTCTACCACCGCGACATCGCTCCCGACAACATCCTGCTGCCGCCCGACGGGCCGCCCGTCCTGCTCGACTTCGGCGCCGCGCGCCGCGTCATCAGCGACCGCACGCAGTCGCTCACGGCGATCCTGAAGCCCAGCTACGCGCCGATCGAGCAGTACGCCGAGATGACGCAGCTGCGCCAGGGTCCGTGGACCGATCTCTACGCGCTCGGCGCCGTCATCCACTACCTGCTGTTCGGCACGCCGCCGGCGCCGGCGACGGCGCGTGCAGTCCAGGACGACGTCGACGCCGTCGACGGTCGCGTCGTGCCCGGCATCTCGGCGCGCTTCATGGAAGCGATGTCGTGGATGCTCGCGATCCGGCCCAACGAGCGGCCGCAGAGCGGCGAGCAGGTGCGCGCCGTCCTCGACGGCCTCGCCGATGTCCCGCCGCGCGGGCGGCCCGGCATCACGCTGCCCGGCGCGATCGGCCGCCAGGTGCGCGCAGGCGCGCCGACCCAGCTGCACGTGCGCCCGGCCGACACGACGAGCATCGACCAGGCGTTCCTGCCCACGTACATGCCGACCGCGCCCGGCGACGCCAGGACGACGACGTTCAGCCCCGAGACGCAGATGCCGACGGCGCGTCAGGTGCCCGTCGGCGCGACCTCGGCGCCTACCGGAGCGACGCGAGCGCAGACGACGGTGTCCGCGTCGCCGAAGACGCAGACGCAGTCGCCGGCGGCCGTCACCTCGTTCCCCGCCACCGCGCCTGCGCCGATCGCGGCCCCGGCGATGACCCAGCCGCCGCCCGTACCGGCGCGCACGCCGACGCGCGTCGAAGCCTCTGCGGCACCCAATGGCGTGTCTGCCGCGGCGGCCGTCGAGTCGGGCCCGCCCACCCAGTCGTTCGCCCCGCCCCGCCACGCGCCGTTGCAGGCAGCATCCCCACCTGCCCGATCGAAGGCCTGGCTGGCCGCGGTCGCGGCCGGCGGCGTCGGCATCGTCGCGATCGCCTTCGCCGGGTGGCAGTATTCGGCACGACCGGCAGCGCAGACGGCCGCTGTCGACCCGTCCGCCTCGGCAGCAGCAGCGACGGCGACGGCGACCGCTGTTCCCGTGATGCCCGAGGCGCGCCAGACGACGCTCGCGACCGGCGCCGCCCCCAGCGCCGTGACGTTCCCGATCGGCTCGGCCACCACGCCGGCAACGGTCGGCGGGATCCCGATCGAAGAGCGGTCGGCTCCGACGTCCGGCGCCCCGATGACCGCGCTTCCGTCTGCCCGGTCGCCGGCACCGCAGACGACGAGCGCGGCCGTAGCCGCGGGAATGGCCGCCTCGCTGCTCGGCAACGCGACATCGCGCCCTGTCCCGCCCGCGGGCGAAGCATCGATGCGCTCGGGAACGACCTCGCGCGACATCACGGATCTCTCGGCGGCTTCAGGCGCCCGCGGACGCCCTACGGGTCGCCTAGCGACGCGTCCCGACGAGCTCATGCCGTCGACCGGCGCAATGCGTCCGGTCGATCGTGCTGCGCTGGCCGTCAATCCCGGCTCGGCGGAGGCGGCGCGCCTGGGCGCCGGCACGTCGGCCCGCGACCTGCTGGCGAATCAGCGCGGTGCCGGGATCGGCGTGGAAGAGCCGGCATCTGCGCGCGAGGCCTGCGGCAAGCGCGGCTTCATCTCGATGGCGATCTGCATGGACGCCAAGTGCGAGGAGCCCCGATACCGGGCGACGCCGGAGTGCATCGGCGTGCTGTCGCGCAAGACCGCGCGCGAGAACCGCTAGGGCGCGCGCCCGGCGAGCGCCGCAGAAACTGACGCAGCTCCGCCGTCTGCGGCGCGCCGACACCTCGCCGACGAGTTCCGGGTCGAGCGACCCCGGGAAGGTGCCGTGGAAAGGCCCGGGCCGCTCGGCTATACCCGAGCCCTGTACTTTGGCCCTGAAGGGGAGCGACACTTTGGCGACCGAAAACTTCGACGTGCCCGCGGATCGGCCGCACCTCAAGGTCTGGCCCAAGCGTCTGGCGCGCGTCCTTGTCGTCCCGCAGACGTCGCTCTGGTTCAACCTCGAGGTCTCGGCCACGCGCTATCCCGATCGCGCCGCCTACCTCTTCTTCGGCCGGGCACTCAGCTACCGGCAATTGCGCGACGACGCGCTCGCGCTCGCCGGATGGCTGCAGCGCGCCGGCGTCGAGAAGGGCGACCGGGTCGCCGTCTTCATGCAGAACTGCCCGCAGTTCCCGACCGCGCTCTACGCCGTCCTGCGCGCCGATGCGGTCGTCGTCCCGGTCAATCCGATGAACCGCGAGGAGGAGTTCAAGCACTACATCAGCGACCCCGGGACCAAGGTCGTGATCTGCAGCGCCGACCTCGCCGAGATCGTCGCGAGGGCGAATGCCGCGCTGCCAGAGAGCGAGCGCGTCTGCGCGATCGTCGTCACGCGCTACAGCGACGCGATGCCGCCGCCCGGCGCGATCGCCGAGATCGACATGCCGCCGCCGGCGATGGAAGCGTGGCTGCGCGCCGAGCCGCCGATGCCTGCGGGCGCAACGCCCTGGAACGACGCGATCGCCGCGCAGCTCGCACCCGGCCCGCATGCGGCGAAGCCCGACGACCTCGCGCTCCTGCCCTACACCTCGGGAACGACCGGCCTGCCGAAAGGCTGCATGCACACCCATCGCACGCTGATGTCGAACACGGTCGGCGGCCAATGGGGCTATGCGGGCGGGGCGGAGCCGGTGTCGCTCGGCGTCGTGCCGATGTTCCACATCACCGGCATGCTGTACGGCGTGCTCGGCTCGGTCTATGCCGGTGGCACGATCGTGATCCTGCCGCGCTGGGACCGCGAGCTCGCCGGACGGCTGATCTCGCATCGCAAGATCACTCACTGGGTCTGCATCCCGACGATGGTGATCGACCTGTTCGCGAGCCCGAACTACAGGAGCTTCGACCTGTCGAGCCTGCGCAGCATCAGCGGCGGCGGCGCGGCGATGCCGCATGCGGTGGCGCAGCGGCTGCTCGACGAGTTCGGCCTCACCTTCGCCGAAGGCTACGGCCTCACCGAGACGGCCGCGCCGAGCCACGCCAACCCGCCCGAGCGCGCGAAGCTGCAGTGCCTCGGCATCCCGATCTACTCGGTCGACTCGCGCGTCGTCGATCCGCTCACGCTCGAGGAGCTGCCGGTGGGCGAGGTCGGCGAGATCATCACCCGCGGCCCGATGGTATTCACCGGCTACTGGAAGCATCCGGAAGCGACCGAGGCGGCGTTCGTCGAGTTCGACGGGCGCAAGTTCTTTCGGACCGGCGACCTCGGCCGGATGGACGAGGAAGGCTACTTCTTCCTCACCGACCGCCTGAAACGGATGATCAACGCGAGCGGCTTCAAGGTCTGGCCGGCCGAGGTCGAGATGCTGCTCTACAAGCATCCGGCAGTGCAGGAGGCCTGCATCATCGCCGCCCGCGACGCCTACCGCGGCGAGACCGTGAAGGCGATCGTCGTGCTGCGCACCGAAGCCAAGGGCAAGACCACGGCCGAGGACATCATCGCGTGGTCGCGCGAGCACATGGCGGCCTACAAGGTGCCGAAGATCGTGCAGTTCGTCGACGTGCTGCCGAAGTCGGGGTCGGGCAAGGTGATGTGGCGGCTGCTGCAGGACCAGGAGAGCGCCGGCTGAGGCGTCGCCGCGGCGTCAGCGCTCGACCCAGCGCGCGCCTTCCCGGACGAAGCGTTCGCTGCCCGCGGCCGTGAAGGCCGCGGCCTGCGGCTGCCACGCCCGCCGCTCGACGACGATCTCGTTCCCGGTCACCCGCAGGATGTTGAACGAGTTCTCCTCGCCGCGGCCGCGCGTCGAGGTCGCCGTGCCGGCCTGGACCACGAGCGCCGAGTAGCCTGCGATCTCGTGCCGCGCCGACGTGTCGCCCGACTGGCTGGTGTGGAAGTGCCCCGCCAGCAGGATGTCGACACCGCAGCGCGCGAACACCTCCATCGCCTCCTTCGCCCGGCCGACGAGCTTGACCTCGCCGGCGTCGTCGGGCAGGTCGAAAGGATGATGGGTGACGACGATCTTCGTCACCCTCTTGTCGATCGGATCGAGCAGGCGATGGATCTCGGCCATCTGCTCCTCGTTGATGCGCCCGTGCTTGAACGTCAGCGAGCGCGCTGTGTTGACGCCGATGACGGCGATCTCGGCGTCGACGAACGAAGGCGACAGATCGCGGCCGAAGTAGCGCGTGAACTTGCCGAGCGGGCTCAGGAAGCGCTCCCAGACGCGGTAGAGCGGCACGTCGTGGTTGCCCGGCACGACGATCATCGGCGCCGCGATGCGGGCGAGGAAGTCGCGCGCCTGCCGAAACTCGTCGGAGCGCGCGCGTTGCGTCAGGTCGCCCGACACGACCACGACGTCGGGCGCGATCGCGGCGATCGTCGCCAGCAGCGGCTCGAGCACCAGCGGGTCGGTGCGGCCGAAGTGCAGGTCGGAGAGATGGACGAGAGTGCGCACGCGGGCGCCTTCAGCTCGCCGCCGAGCGGTCGCGATTGGCGCCGACGACGAGGAGGCTCGCCGGGCGGATGCGAAAGCGCAGCGGCGGCGCCATCATCGTGATCTCGCCGTCGGTGGCGACGCGCACGCGCTTCTTGCGGCTCTCGACGACGATCTCGGCCGCGGGTGTGACTTCGAAGTCGCGCGCCTGGTCGAGCCGTCCGAAGAGGGCGCGGATGGCGAGCTGCAGCAACCGCAGCCGTCCAGCGCGGTGAACGACGTAGAGGCTCAGGTGCCCGCCGTCGATCGCCGTCCGCTCGCCGATCGCGAAGCCCTGCATCACGTAGGCGTTGTTGCCGACGAAGACGAAGGGCGTGCGCCGCAGCCGGTCGCGGCCGTCGATCGACAGGCGCACGCTCATGAACGAGAACCGCCGCAGCGCCGCGACGCTGGCCCAGGCGAGCGCCGGCCACTTGCCGCGGCCGAGGCGCTTTCGCTGCTGCTCCCGGTCGTGGACGATGTCGGGATAGAGCCCGAGGCTCGAGTTGTTGATGAAGACCCGGTCGTTGACCTCGCCGACGTCGACCCGCCTCGGCCGGCCGTCGACGATGCGTCCGACCGCAGCCTCGATGTCGAGCGGCATGCCGAGGTCTTTGGCGAAGTGATTGAGTGTGCCGAGCGGCAGCACGCCGAGCGGCACATCGCTGCCTGCGAGCACCGAAGCGACGCCGCTGACCGTGCCGTCGCCGCCGCCGGCGACGACCATGTCGGGCCGGCGCGCCAGCGCTTCCTTCGCCAGCGCCGTGAGTTCGACGCCGCCGCGCGCGAGATGCACCTCGGCGGTGGCGCCCGCGCGCTCGAAGAGGCCGGTGAGCCGCTGGACGAGCTCGTCATCGTGCCCGCCGCCCGAGCCCGCGTTGACGATGACGTAGGCGCTCTTCACGGCGGCGAGCGGCGAAGTCAGTATGTCGCTCGCCCGCCCGAGAGGTCGAAGACCGAGCTGGTCGTGAAAGAGCAGTCCTCCGACGCCAGCCACGCGACCATCGCCGCCGCCTCGCCGACTTCCAGGAACCGGCCCATGGGAATCTTCGACAGCATGAAGTCGATGTGCTGCTGCGTCATGGTCGCGAACATCGCCGTCTTCGCCGCCGCCGGCGAGACGGCGTTGACGAGCACGCCCTTGCCCGCGAGCTCCTTGCCGAGCGACTTGGTGAGCGCGATCAGGCCGGCCTTCGACGCGCTGTAGTGGGACGCGTTCGGATTGCCTTCCTTGCCGGCGACCGAGGCGATGTTGATGATCCGGCCGTACTTGTTGCCGACCATGTGCGGCACGATGGCCCGGCACACGAGGTAAGGCGCGACGAGGTTGACCTCGATGACGCGGCGCCAGACGTCGGGCGCGAGCTCCCACGTCGTCGCGTTGCCGCCGGTGATGCCGGCGTTGTTGACGAGGATGTCGATCTTCTTCGCCGCGGCGATGCTGCGCGCGGTGGCGGCGGCGACGTCGGCTTCGCTCGTGAGCTCGACCTGCTCGGTGAACACCTTGCCGTCGTGGCCGAGCGAGCCCTTGGCTTCGGCGAGCTTGGCGGCGTCGGCGTCCCACAGCACGACCGACGCACCCGAGCCGAGCATGCGCTCGGCGATGGCGTAACCGATGCCCTGGGCGCCGCCCGTGACGACCGCGACGCGGCCGGCGAGATCGATCTGGTTCATGAGCGGCGTTCCTCTGCGTTCAGGCCCTTGAGTGTCTGCGCGGCGTCGGGTGCGGCACGGCAGTCGGCGATGTACTGGCGGATGATGTCCGCGAAGCTCTTGTCGGCGACCAGGCCGAGCCGGGCTGCGCGCTTCGCGGTCGCGCCGCGCGACCAGTTGCCGACGATGTTGGCGATGTTCTCGTCGCGCACGAACTTCACGCGCTGGCGGACGGCGGGACCGGCGACCTCCTCGAGCGCCGCGAGCATGTCGGCGACGGTGGCGTTGATCGCCGGCAGGTTGAGCGCCAGGCGGCCGCCGAGCTCCTCGACGCCCGCTTCGTAGACCGCGATCAGGCCCTCGACGGTGCGCGCGACCGACGTGAGCGGATGCGAGACCTCGGGCGAGACCGGGCAGATCGCGTCAATGCCGGCGAGCGGCTCGCGGATGATCCCGGAGAAGAACGACGAGGCCGCGCCGTTGGGCTTGCCGGGGCGCACGGTGACCGTCATCAGCCGCGCCGACCGGCCGTCGACGTAGCCCTTGCGCGAGTAGTCGGCGATGAGGTGCTCGCACACCAGCTTGTGCGTGCCGTACGAGGTCTTCGGCGCGGGCAGCGTGTTGTCGCCGACGAGGTCCGGCAGCGGCGCCGACGGATCAGGTCCGTAGACCGCGACCGAGCTCGAGAAGACCAACCGCGCCGGCGTCGCGCCACGGGCCGTCGCCGCGCGCAGCGCATCGAGCAGGGCACGCGTCGTGTCGAGGTTGGAGCGCAAGCCGAGATCGAAGTCGGCCTCGCACTCGCCCGAGACAGCCGAGGCGAGATGGAACACGCCGTCGAAGCCCTCCTTGCCGAGCGCCTCGCATTGCGACAGCAACGGGCCGACGCGTGCCTCGACGCGCCGGTCGCTCGTGAGCGCTGGGCGCGGCGCGACCTGGTCGGCGAGAACGATGCGCTCGATCGCGGCGCCGCCGAGGCGGCCGCGGGCGAGCAGGGCGGCGGCCAGCCGCGAGCCGACGAAGCCGCCCCCGCCGGTGATCAGGATCTTCATCGGCGGGTGCTCCTCTTGAGGGTGACGATCGGTTCGGCATGGCGCATGCGCCGGTCGCCGCCGCGCATGTGCTGGACGGCGCGGCGCCGCGCGAGCG
>JBBRZP010000046.1:0-23462 GCA_038236565.1 Burkholderiales bacterium
CTCACGACGAAAGGCGCGGTCTTCGGCGCCAAGAACGGCTGGGAGCGGGCGAGCTACTTCCGTCTGGCCGCACGAGACGCAGCGCCCTACCCGCCGACACTCGCCAAGCCGGCCTGGCTCGCCGACGTCGTCCGCGAGCAGCGCTCGACACGCCTGGCGGTCGCGCTCTACGACCAGACCTCGTTCGGCAAGATCCTGCTGCAGGGTCGGGACGCCCTCGCCCTGCTCCAGCGGCTGTGCGCCAACGAGATGGACGTCGCGCCCGGACGCATGGTCTACACGCCGATGCTCAACGTGCGCGGTGGCGTCGAGAGCGACGTCACCGTCACGCGCCTCGCGCTCGATCGCTTCCTCGTCGTCACCGGCTCGGCACAGGCGACGCGCGACATCGACTGGATCGAGCGCCACCTCGGCGCCGGCGAATCCGCCGTCGTCACCGACGCCAGCGGCATGACCTCGGTGCTCTCGCTGATGGGGCCGAACGCGCGCGTGCTGCTCGGCCGCGTCGGGGCGCCCGAGACCTTCGACGCGATCGGCCCCGAGCAGCTGCGCTTCTCGTCGACGCGCGACATCGACCTCGGGTTCGCCCGCGTGCGCGCGGCGCGCATGAGCTACGTCGGCGGGCCGGGATACGAGCTCTACGTTCCGGTCGAGATGGCGCGTCATGTCTACCTCGCGCTGCACGAGGCGAGCGAGGGGCTGGGCGTCGCGGGCAGCGGTCTCGCCGACGCCGGCTACTACGCACTCGACGCCTTGCGCATCGAGGCCGGTCGGCGCGCCTGGGGTGCCGAGCTCGGCGCCGACGAGACGCCGTTCGAGGCCGGCTCGATGTTCGCCGTGAAGCTCGGCAAGCACGACGACTTCATCGGTCGCGCCGCGCTGCTCGGGCTGCAGTCGACGCCGCTGAAGAAGCGCCTGGTGACAGTCGTCCTCGACGATCCCGAGGCATACGCCTGGGGTGGAGAGACGCTGGTTGTCGAGGGCGAACCGGTCGGCGAGCTGTCGTCGGCAGGCTGGAGCGTCGCAGCCGGACGCTGCGTCGGGCTCGGCTATCTCCGCGGTGCGGCGGCCGGTCGGGAACACGCCGGCAGCCCGGTCAGCGTCGACCTGTGGGGCGAGGCGGCGAAGGCCTCGGCGTGGGACCGGTGGACGGCAGCGCCGACCTGACACGGCGGCGAAGACGCGCCCCCCCTGAAATATTTTTTCACCACTGCGGTGGTTGATAACTGTGTGCACAACCTGCGCGCAAGCGTCGAATCCGCGCCAATGACGGGCCGCGCCGATCGATTGCCTCATTTCTCGGCAGCGCCTTGCCCTGGCTTGACTTCGCCGATGGATGGACTGTTCGAATCCCGGGAGGGCCGCTAAGCTCGTCGCGATGCACCCTAAGCCCGACACCACCCATCCCCGCGGCCGCATCCTCGCAGTCGACGATTCTCCGGTGGTTCGCGTTCTCGTCACGGCCTCGCTCGAGGCCCTCGGCTACGTCGTCGAAGCCGTCGACAGCGGCTTCGCGGCGCTCGAGGCGAGCAAGCTCGAGTCCTTCGACGCGGTCGTCCTCGACGTCGACATGCCGGGCATGGACGGCCTCGCCGTCGGGCGTGCGCTGCGCAGCGATCCGAAAACCTCCGCGTCGATGATCGCCATGCACACCAGCGTCGAGGAAGCGGTCGTGCGCGACGGGTTCGACGACTACGACATCTTCGTCTCGAAATCCTGCAGTGCCCGGGCGCTGGGCGAGTCCGTCGACCTCATGATCCGGGCCCATCGCCGGGAGACGGCGAATCCGGCGTAGGCAGCGAGGCGCCGGACCCGACTTCGTCGCTTATCTCACGGCCGGGCACTGGATCTCCTCCGCCCGCGGCTGATTCTGTCGATATCGATGCCGACCGCTGCCCGAGGGCGGCATCGGAGGAGACACAGTGGCCAAGGGCGCGGGCTCGCAGCTTGCCTGGACGGTCGGAGCAGCAACCCTGGCCGTCGCGACGGCGCTCTTGTTGCGCGGGGTCGACTCGTGGCCGCGTCTCGATGCCACGATCATGGTCGCCGGCCTGGGACTCGCGGTCGTGGCTCTTGTCCAGCTGGCGATGCGCTCGCGCTACCTCCGCGATCTCGATCGCGTGCTGGTGGAACAGCAGGAGCAGAACCTTCGCTTCGACACGGCGATCAACAACATGTCGCAGGGCCTGTGCTTCTTCGACGGCGACCGGCGACTGATCGTCTGCAACCATCGCTTCGCCGACATCTACAAGTTGCCGCGCGAGCTTTGCCGACCAGGAACGTCGCTCGAGGAGATCGTCGAGCACCGGTATCGCCACGGCTCCAATCCGAAGATGGAGCCGGCGGCTTACCTGCAGTGGCGCGCCCGGATCGCGACCGCCGTCGGCCCCTCGGACACGATCGCCGAGCTGAGCGACGGCCGGACGATGACGATCCACCATCAGCCGATGCCCGGCGGCGGATGGGTCGCGACCCACGAAGACATCACCGAGCGCAGACGCACCGAGCTGCAGATCGAGCGCATGGCGCGTCACGACGCGCTCACCGGCCTGCCGAACCGCGTCTTCTTCCGGCAGCGTCTGGAGCAGCAGATCGGTGCCGTCGAGAGTGGGCAGTCGCTGGCCGTGCTGTGCATCGACCTCGACCGCTTCAAGGCGATCAACGACACCCTGGGTCATCCTGCCGGCGACGAGCTTCTGCGCGCGGTGGGCGGTCGTCTCGTCGAGTGCGTGCGAGAAAGGGACCTCGTCGCGCGGCTCGGCGGGGACGAGTTCGCGATCATCCAGGTGGGTGCGCCGCAGCCCGCGGCATCGAGCGCGCTGGCCGAACGGCTGGTCCGCTCCCTGTCGGCGCCCTTCGACATCGGCGGGCACCGCGTCGGCATCGGCGCCAGCATCGGCACGGCGCTCGCGCCCGATCACGGCAACCAGCCCGACGAGATCCTGAAGCGCGCCGACCTTGCCCTCTACGCCGCCAAGGCCGAAGGCGGCGAGCGGGCCAGGCTTTTCCATGCGCACATGGACGATCGCGCCCGCGAGCGCACGGCGCTCGAAGCCGACCTGCGCCGGGCGGTCGACGCCGGCGAGCTCGAGATCCACTACCAGCCGATCTTCGAGCTGAGAAGGCGCAGCGTCATCTGCGTCGAGGCGCTCCTGCGCTGGAATCACCCGGCGCGCGGCCTGCTGATGCCGGACAGCTTCATCCCGCTGGCCGAAAAGACCGGACAGATCGACGCGATCGGCGATTGGGTGCTGCGCGAGTCGTTCAGGCAAGCCGCCCTGTGGCCGGCACATGTCGGCGTGGCGGTCAACCTCTCGCCCGTGCAGCTGAAGAGCGGCCGGCTGGTCGCGACCGTGGCAGCGGCGCTCGCCGCTTCGGGCCTGGCGCCCGAACGGGTGGACCTCGAGATCACCGAATCGGTGCTGCTGGTCGAGAGCCCGATCAACATCGCGATCCTGCGGCAGCTGCTCGCGCTCGGCGTCAGGATCAGCCTCGACGACTTCGGCGTCGGCTATTCGTCGCTCAGCTACCTGCGGTCGTTCCCGTTCAGCAAGATCAAGATCGATCGATCGTTCATCCGCGACATCGCTTGCAACGAGCAGGCCTCGGCCATCGTCGGCGCGATCTGCAGCCTCGGCACGTCGCTGAACATGGAAATCATCGCGGAAGGCATCGAAACCGCCGAACAGATTCGCGTCCTCGACACGCTCGGCTGCAGGCAGGGACAGGGCTATCACCTGGCCCGACCGGCAGCCGCAGCGGACGTCTCCTCGCTGCTGGGGCGCCAAGCTGGCTCCGGCGCGTCTCAGGCGCGCCTGGCGCTCGTCGCGGGCCTGACGACGAAGCCCTGAGGCGCAGCGTCCGCGCCTGGCTACTCGACCTTGCCGACGGCGCGCACCGCCTTCGTCATCTCGGCGGCATCGGCATCCCAGTACGACTGGAACTCAGGCGCGTCGAGGTACTCGATCGGGCTGCCGGCCTTGGCAATCACCTGGCGCACATTCGCGTCGGCGGCGACCTTGGCCGCGACGGCGCGCAGCTTGCGGATCACATCGTCGGGCGTGCCCGTCGGCACGAACAGCGCCGACCATTGGGCGAAGCGCACCGGATGGCCGAGCTGCTTCAGGCTCGGCACCTCGGGCAGCGACGCCAGCGGCCGCTCGCCCCAGTGCGCCAGGGCGCGCAGCTTGCCGGCCTGGATCTGCTGCGCGACCGTCGACGGGCCGCTTGCGATCGCATCGACCTGTCCGGCGAGGAGCGCGACCACCGCAGGTCCAGCGCCGGTGTACGGGATGTGGGTCATGCGAAAGCCGGCCTCGGCCTTGAGCATCTCCATCGGCACGTGCATCGTGCCGTAGTTGCCCGAGCTGCCGTAGTTGTATGCGCCGGGGTTCTTGCGCGCATCTGCCAGGAAGTCGTTCAGCGTCTTCCAGCGCGAGTCCGCGCGGACGACGAGCACCGTCGGGTCGGCGGTGAAGCGCGCGATCGGCCGGAACTGGCTCAGCTGGAAGGCGGGCTTGCGGCCGAGCAGCTTATCGGCCTCGGGCAGGATCGAGATCGACGACAGGCTCATCAGCACCGTGTACCCGTCGGCGGGGGCGCGCGACGCGACGCCGATGCCGAGCGCCCCGCCGGCCCCGGCGCGGTTCTCGACCACGACCGGCTGCTTCAGCTCGCGCGCCATCGCCTCGGCGACCGGCCGCGCGACGGTGTCGGCGACGCCGCCGGGCGGGAACGGCACGATCATCGTGATCGGCTTGTCGGGATAGCCCGATTGCGCGGCGGCGACGCCGGCACATGCCAGCAGTGCAGCGGAGGCGACGCGTGCGATGAGGTGGTAGCGATGCATGGCCGCGATCCTAACCACTGCACAGCGGCCCGCCGTAACATGCCGCGAGATGTGGCCGCACGCCGCCACGAACGAGGAAACACGATGACCGGGAAGCCTTCGACAAGACACGCGCGCGACATCCGGCGAAGCTCGCTCGCTCGCATGGCCGCCATCGCGCTCTCCCTGGCCGCGCCGCTCGCGGCGGCGCAGGAGTATCCGAGCCACCCGGTGAAGATCATCGTGCCGTTCGCCGCCGGCGGTCCGGCCGACGTCTATGCACGCGTCCTCGCCCAGAAGCTGCAGGAGTCGCTCGGCCAGACCTTCGTGATCGACAACCGTCCCGGCGGCGGCTCGATCATCGGCACCGACGCCGTCGCCAAGAGCGCGCCCGACGGCTACACGCTGCTGCTGATGTCGAACACCCACACGGTGAACGAATCGCTGTTCGCGACCAAGCCATTCCAGCTGATGCGCGACTTCGCGCCCATCGCGCCGATCAATTCGTCCGACCTGGTGCTGGTCGCGCGAAGCAATCTGCCCGTGGCCAACGTGCGCGAGCTCATCGCCGCCGCCAAGGCCAAGCCGGGCGGCTTCTCGTACGCGTCGTCCGGTCCCGGCACGCCGTACCACATGGCCGGCGAGCTCTTCAAGGCGATGGCCGGCGTCGACATCCTGCACATCCCGTACAAGGGCAGCTCGGGCGCGCGCACCGACGTGCTGGGCGGCCAGGTCGACATGATGTTCGATGCGGTACCGACGATGTCGGAGCACATCAAGGCCGGCAAGGTGAAAGCGATCGGCACGACCGGCCTGACGCGCTCGCCCGTGCTGCCCGACGTGCCGACGATCGCCGAGGGCGGCGTGCCCGGCTACGAGGCGACGATCTGGCTCGGCCTGATGGCGCCGAAGGCGACGCCGCCTGCCATCGTCGCGAAGCTCAACGCGGAAGTGCAGAAGATCGTCTCGAACCCCGACGTCGCCAAGGCCTGGAAGGCGCAGGGAGCCTCGCCCATGACGATGGGCGTCGCCGAATTCACGCGTTACCTCAACGACGACATCGTCAAGTGGGCGCGCATCGTCAAGATCTCCGGCGCCAAGCCCGAGCAGTGAAGCGGCTGAACGTCCTCTGCGCCGGCGCCGTCAAGGGCCTGGTGCTGGCGCTGCAGCCGCGCTTCGAGGCCGAGGCCGGCGTCGCGGTGGAAGCGACGTTCGGCGCCGTCGGCGCGATGCGCGACGCGCTGCGCTCGGGCGTGCCGTGCGACGTGCTGATCGTGAGCGCGCGCATGGTCGACGACCTGATGGCGAGCGGCGAGTTGCGGGCCGGATCGGCGATGCGGATCGGCACGGTCCAAACAGCGATCGCGGTTCAGGCCGCCGCGCGACAGCCTGCCATCGCGAGCGCCGAAGCGCTGAAGGCAAGCCTGCTCGCAGCGGGCGCCCTGTACTTCCCCGACGCGACGCTGTCCACCGCGGGCGCGCACGTCGCCGCGATGCTCGACGGCCTCGGGGTCCGCATGGAGATGGAGCCGCGACTGCGCATGTTCCCCAACGGCGCCATCGCGATGCGCGCGCTCGCCGACGACCCGCGCACCGATGCGATCGGCTGCACCCAGGCGACCGAGATCCGCTACACGACCGGGCTCGATCTCGTCGGCGCCCTGCCCGCGCCGTTCGCGCTGGCCACCGTCTACAGCGCCGCGCTCGCGAGCGGCGCTGGCGACGTCGGCGACGCGGCGCATTTCCTCGGCATGCTCGGCGGACCCCGGTCGCGCGAACTGCGGCTGGCCGGCGGGTTCGATCCCGAGCCAGCCGACGCGCGCTAGTTCGCGCTAGTTCATCGGCCCGTAGCGGCCGCCGACGCTGTAGCGGCCGGCGCCGGTCAGCATCAGCGCGACGCCAGTGAAGAGGTACATCGCCTGCAGCTCGAGGGCGTAGCCGCCTTCCTTGTCGAGCTGGAGCAGCTGCGGCACGTGCACGAGCAGGATCGCGGCGACCATGTTGATCGCCACGACCAGCGCGGCGAGCCGCGTCCACACGCCGATGATGATCAGCACCGGCGCCACGATCTCGCCGACGTAGACGCCGTAGGCCAGCGCGGAGGGAAGGCCGTGCTTGACAAGCTCGGAGACGATGAACGCCGGCGGCGGCGGCAGCTTGCTCAGTCCGTGCAGCAGGATGAGGATGCCGAGCACGAGGCGCAGGACCAGCAATGCTGCGTCGGCGCCGGCCTGGCGCGGAGGGCTGGCTCGTAACGATGACGTTGCCATGGGTTTCCTTCGAGGTCTGGTTCGGCAGGGCTGCCGATCGCAGGAGGATAGCGTGCACCTCCCGGGAGCGGGAACGCGGATAAGCTCCCTGCTTTCCCTCCGGAGCTCGTCCGCCCCGCGTGACTGCCGACACGTTCAGCCTGCGCAAGATCGCCCTGCCGGCGTTCGGCCCCTCGTTCCTCTTCGGCCTCGGCGAAGGCGCGATCCTGCCGGTGATCGCGCTCACGGTGCGCCAGCTCGGCGGCTCGGTCGCGCTCGCTGCGCTGATGGTCACGCTGATCGGCATCGGCTCGCTCGTCTCCAACATCCCGGCGTCGATCATCACGACGCGCTACGGCGAGCGCTGGGCGATCGTCGGCGCCGCCGTGTGGGGCGCCCTCGGCATGGTCGCGTGCGTGCTCGCGCCCGCCCTCTGGGTCTTCGGCGTCGGCGTCTTCATGGTCGGGATGTCGGCGGCGGTGTTCGGGCTCGCGCGACAGAGCTACCTCACCGAGGCCGTGCCGTTCCACTTCCGCGCCCGCGCCTTGTCGACGCTCGGCGGCGTGATGCGCATCGGCCTGTTCGTCGGCCCGTTCGTCGCGGCCGGGCTGATCCACTGGATGGGTATCGGCGGCGCATACTGGGCAGGCGTCGGCTCGCTCGTCGTCGCGGCGATCGTGGCGATGCGCATGCCCGACCTGCCGGCGCACGGGCCAGTGGATGACGGCGGCGTCGACCTGGCCTCGGTGCGCGCACCGGCGACCCTGTTCTCGGTCGGCGCCGGCCACGCGAAGATCTTCCTCACCGTCGGCATCGGCGCCCTGCTCGTCGCCGCGGTGCGCGCCTCGCGCCAGGCGGTGATCCCGCTCTGGGCGGAATCGATCGGCCTCGACGCCGCCACCACGTCGCTCATCTACGGCCTGGCCGGCGGCATCGACATGCTCGTCTTCTACCCGGCCGGCAAGGTGATGGACCGCAAGGGCCGCGCCTGGGTCGCGGTGCCGTCGATGGCCATCATGGGCGTCGCATTGCTGCTCACGCCGTTCACGCACGGCGCCTACACGCTGCTGCTCGCGTCGCTTCTGATCGGCTTCGGCAACGGCATCGGCTCGGGAATGATCATGACGCTCGGCGCCGACTACTCGCCGGTCGCCGGCCGCGCCCACTTCCTCGGCCTCTGGCGGCTGATGTCCGACATCGGCTCGACCGTCGGCCCGGCGCTGCTCTCGGCGGTGACGGCACTGGTCTCGCTCGCGGCGGGCCTCGGGTGCACGGGCCTGACCGCATTCGCCGGCGCAATCGTGCTCTGGTACTGGATTCCGCGGACTACGCGCCATCCGGCGCGCTGACGGCGCGCTACTTGTTCGCCTTCGACCACGCGTCGTAGCGCGCCCGGGTCGCCTCGCTCGCCGGATAGAGGCCCGGCAGGGCGACGCCGGCATCGACCTCGCGCATGATCCAGCCCTCGAGCCGCTCCTGCTCGACGGCCGTGCCGACGACCTCGTCGAGCAGCGCCGCCGGAATCACCACCGCGCCGTCGCCGTCGGCGACGATCACGTCGTTCGGCATGACGGCGACGCCGCCGCAGCCGATCGCTTCCTGCCACCCGACGAAGGTCAGGCCGTTCACCGACGCCGGCGCGGACGCGCCCTGGCACCAGACCGGCAAGGCCGTGCCGAGCACGCCGGCGAGATCGCGGACCACGCCGTCGCTCACCAGCGCGGCGACACCGCGCTTGTGCATCCGCGCGCACAGGATGTCGCCGAAGATGCCGGCGTCGGTCGTGCCCATGGCGTCTACGACGGCGATCGCGCCCGCGGGCATCGCCTCGATCGCGGCGCGGGTCGAGATCGGCGAGGCCCACGACGCGGGCGTCGCGAGGTCTTCGCGCGCCGGCACGAAGCGCAGCGTGAACGCGCGCCCGACGCGACGCGCGGGCAGCCGCTCGGCCAGCGGCCGCGCGCCGCGGATCCAGACGTTGCGCAGGCCCTTCTTGAGCAGCTCCGTGGTCAGCGTCGCGGTGGTCACGCCTTCGAGCGCTGCGCGGGTCGCGGCATCGAGGGCTTGCGGTTCGATCGGCGTCATGGTCGGCGTGGGCAGTGGCGGGGGGCGGGGGGGGGTCAGTCATAGCGCGGGATTGGACCGTCGTGCGGCGTCTTGCGGTCGCTCAGGTCGAACACGGCCTTGTCGACGAAGCACCAGCCCCAGCCCTCGGGCGGGTCGTAGCCCTCGATGATCGGATGCGTCGTCGCATGAAAGTGCTTGGTCGCGTGCCTGTTCTTCGAGTCGTCGCAGCAGCCGACGTGGCCGCAGGTGCGGCAGATGCGCAGATGCACCCAGGTGTCGCCGCTCGCCAGGCACTCCTCGCAGCCGCGCGCGCTCGGCGTCACGGTGCGGATGCCGGCGAGGTGGGTGCAGACGTGTGGCATGCGTGCAGCTCGCGGGTCGGGGCATGCAGCATAGCGCCCGGCGCTCGCCCGGCCACGCAGGCAGGGCATGACACACTCCGGCACGCCCCCGTCTCGCCTCGCCCTCGCCATGTCGCACGACCTCGCCATCGCCCGCGCCAGCCGCATGCGTCCCATCGCCGAAGTGGCAGAGCGCGCCGGCATTCCGCTCGACGCGCTCGACTTCCACGGCAAGCACATCGCCAAGCTCGAGCGCGCCTATCTCGACTCGCTCCACGACCGTCCCGACGGCAAGCTCGTGCTCGTCACCGCGATCAATCCGACGCCCGCCGGCGAAGGCAAGACGACGACGACGATCGGCCTCGGCGACGCGCTCAACCGGATCGGCAAGCGCGCCGTGATCGCCTTGCGCGAGCCGTCGCTGGGGCCGGTGTTCGGCGCCAAGGGCGGCGCGACCGGCGGCGGCCGCGCACAAGTGATGCCGATGGAGCGCATCAACCTGCACTTCACCGGCGACTTCCACGCCGTCACCTCGGCGCACAACCTGCTCGCGGCGCTGCTCGACAACCATGTGTACTGGGGCAACGCACTGGCGATCGACACGCGCCGGGTCGTCTGGCGCCGCGTCGTCGACATGAACGATCGCGCGCTGCGCGCGGTGACGGTCGGGCTCGGCGGCGCGTCGGGCGCGGGCAGCAACGGCTTCGCGCGCGAAAGCGGCTTCGACATCACGGTCGCGTCGGAGGTCATGGCGTGCCTGTGCCTGGCGGCCGGCCTCGCCGACCTCGAGGAGCGGCTGGCGAGGATCGTCGTCGCCTACACGCGCGAGTGGCGGCCGATCACGGCCGGCGCGCTGCAGGCCGCCGGCGCGATGACGGCGCTGCTGAAGGACGCGATCAAGCCCAACCTCGTGCAGACGATCGAAGGCTCGCCGGCGCTGATCCACGGCGGTCCGTTCGCCAACATCGCCCACGGCTGCAACTCGGTGATCGCGACGCGGGCCGCACTCAAGCTCGGCGACTATGCCGTGACGGAAGCCGGCTTCGGCGCCGATCTCGGCGCCGAGAAGTTCTTCGACATCAAGTGCCGGCAGGCCGGCCTGCGGCCCGACGCGGCGGTGATCGTCGCGACCGTCCGGGCGCTGAAGTTCAACGGCGGCGTCGCCGTCGCCGACCTCGGCCGCGAGAACCTCGCCGCGCTGCAGTCGGGCCTCGTCAACCTCGGCCGCCACGTGCGCAACGTGCGCGGCTTCGGCGTGCCGGTGATCGTCGCGATCAACCACTTCACGTCCGACACCGACGCCGAGCATCGCCTGCTTGCCGACATCTGCGAGGCCGAGTTCGAGGTCGAGGCGGTGCAGTGCCGGCACTGGGCCGACGGCGCGGCCGGGGCGGAGCAGCTCGCGCGCTGTGTCGTCGCGCGCTGCGAGTCGGGCGAGTCGCGTGAACCCGGTTTTGCGCCGCTCTACGACGACGCCATGCCGCTCCCCGACAAGATCCGCACGATCGCGACCCGCATCTACGGCGCCGCCGACGTCGCCTTCTCGCACAAGGCGAGCGCCGACCTCGACGGCTTCGCGGCCGAGGGCTACGGCGCCTTGCCGATCTGCATGGCCAAGACGCAGGTGTCGTTCTCGGCCGATCCCAAGCTGCTCGGCGCGCCGTCGGGCCATGTGCTGCCCGTGCGCGAGGTGCGCCTGGCCGCCGGCGCCGGCTTCATCGTCGCGATCTGCGGCGACATCATGACGATGCCCGGCCTGCCGGCGAAGCCGGCTGCGCACGCGATCCGCGTCAATCCGGACGGCGAGATCGACGGCCTGTTCTAGCCCGGGCGATCAGACCTTGAAGTAGGCGATCTGGGTCGACGTCGCGAGGAGCTGGCCGCCGCGGCCGTAGAGCTGGACGCTCTGGTCGCAGTAGCTGCGGTGGAAGACGTGAGCATCGGCGACTGCCGCGAGGGGCTCGCTGCCGTGCGCCGCGAGCTCGTCGCCGCCGGCGTGGAAATGGGTCGTCATCGACACCGTCCCGAACGGCGGAATGCGGCCGATCACCTGGAAGATGCGGCCGAAGAAGGCATCGCTCAGCGCCAGCAGCGACATGGCATCGAGCGGACGCGCAGGCTCGTCCTGCAGCCAGAGCACCGAGCGCGGACTCTTCGGAGGATCGAAGGTCGCAGCGCCCCGCTCCGGCGGGCCTTCGGCGAAACGAAAGCCGTAGCGCGCGACCCACGGCAGCGAGCGCCCGTTGTCGATCGGCTGAATCGATGCGAACGCCGGCAACGTGGGCGCCGTCGCCGTCTGATGGCTCCAGCTGTCGCGCCGCGCCGCCGTGACGAGGCTCGCCGTGAGCACCGCCTCCTCGCTCCCCTCCTGCCTGAACTCGACGAGCCAGTGCTGGCTCGAGCGGTTGGCGCGCGCGCGGCGCGTGTGCACCTCGAATGCGCCGCGCGCGATCGGCGCGCAGAAGTTGACGGTGATCGCGATCGGATCGCCCTCGCGACCGGGATGCTCCAGCACGGCGCGCAGCGCCGTCGCGGCCGAAGAGCCGCCGAACGGGGAGATGAAGGTCCAGTAGGCGTCGCTCGTCCGGCCGGTGCGAACCGGCGCGTCGGCATGGCCCGAGAGCTCGGTCGCCGCATCGAGCGGATGTGCGTCCGGCACGCTCATGCCGCCGCTCCCACGGGAACCAGGATCGCATCGCCGGTCGCGACGAGCCGCTCGTCGGCGCCGCTGACTGCGAACAGGTCGGCGTGCACGAACACCTGGCGCCGACCGGCCTTGACGACTCGGGCGCGTGCCACGAACGCGTCGCCGGCGGCAGTCGCGAGGCAGTTGACGGAGAAGTGGGACGCGAGCACGTTGCCGACGAGGGTGTACGCGGCGAAGCCGCAGGCGGTATCGATCATCCCGCCGATCATCGCCGCATGCAGGAAGCCGGCGTACTGGCCCAGATCGGCGCGCCACGGCAGGCGCAACTCGGCCGCGCCGACGCCCGCGCTCACGACCTCGAAGCCGGCGAGCCGGTTGAATGCGGCGCTCGCGTTGAGCGCGATGACGGCGTCGCGCGCCGTGTCCTCAGCCACCATGTCGCCTGCTCCGATTCGAAAGCGCCGATGGTGCGGTCGCAGTCGGGATTCGGGCGTCGCGCGAGCGACAGCGGGGCGCCGCCGGCACAATGACGCGCCATGGACATCGTCTCCGACCAGCTCGCGCTGTTCGCCGATCCGGCGCCGTCCGACGGGCGCTCGCTGCCGTCCGGCTGGGCGTATCGTGAGGACTTCCTCGGCGTCGACGAGGAAGCGGAGTTGCTCGACGCGATCGCCGCACTGCCGCTGCACGAGGCGCGCTACAAGGGCTACACGGCGCGCCGCCGCGTCGTCCACTTCGGATTCGCCTACGACTACGACGACAACCGCCTGCTGCCGGGCGCGCCGTTGCCGCCGAGTCTGCATCCGCTCCGCGTGAAGGCCGCCGCGTGGATCGGCGAGCCGGCCGATGCGCTCGTCAACGCCCTCGTCGCCGAGTACCGACCGGGTGTGCCGCTCGGCTGGCACCGCGACGTGCCGGACTACGAGACCGTCGTCGGCGTCTCGCTCGCCGGCCCGGGTCGGATGCGCTTTCGCCGCTATCCGCCGGTCGCGCCGAAGAAGGCCGACGTGCTCTCGCTCGATCTCGCGCCGCGCTCGGCGTACGTGCTGCGCGCCGAGGCGCGCTGGGGCTGGCAGCACAGCGTCGCGTCGACGCCGGCGCTGCGCTACTCCGTGACCTTTCGCACCGCGTCGCGCAGGCGCGAGGGCGGCCACGCCGGCTGAAATCGCGATGACCGCTCTTCCCGACCGGCCGCGCCGCCCGCCCGCCGATCCGCAGAAGTACCGCGTCGTCGCCCGACCGAGCGCGATCGACGGACAGGGCGCGTTCGCAGACGAATCGATCCCGGCGCGCAAGAAGATCGGCGAGATCCGCGGCGAGTCGATCA
Source organism: Burkholderiales bacterium (assembly GCA_038236565.1). Classification (GTDB taxonomy): domain Bacteria; phylum Pseudomonadota; class Gammaproteobacteria; order Burkholderiales; family Burkholderiaceae_C; genus Schlegelella_A. The sequence continues at coordinate 13,460 of JBBRZP010000046.1, forward strand.
GCGTGCGCGAAGCCCGGCGCCGCGCGCGCGGACTCGACCGGATCATGATCGTCGAGGTGAGCGAGCGGCGCGCCATCGACGCCGCGGCGTCGACCGACGCGCTGCGCTTCACCAACCACTCGTGCGCGCCGAACGCCGTGCTCCGCATCCGCCAGGGACGCGTCGAGTTCTACGCCATGCGCGACGTCGCCGCCGGCGAGGAGCTCACCGTCGGCTATGGCGAGTCGCACCACGAAGGGCGACTGGCCTGTCGCTGCGGCGCGCCGCGCTGCATCGGCCGTCTGTGAGCGACTACGCGACGACCGGCGCCGGAGCCAGGATCTCCGCGAGCTTCATGCGCGCGAAGCCGGCGCGCTGCCACACCGTTGCGAGACCGGGCGCCGGATCGAGCAACAGCTTGGCGACGAGCGGCTCGGCAGATGTGGATGCAGGATCGCACAGCAGCACGTAGCGGGCATCGCGCGGCTCCTCGAGCCTGCCCACCCAGTCGAGTTCGCAGAGCGCCTGCAGGACCGGCGAGATCTGCAGCGGATCGATGGCGAGCGCGTCGACGAGCTCGATCAGCTGGAGGCCGCGATGCTCGGTCGAGCGCGCCCTGGCGAGCTTGCCGAGCACGACGATCGCGAGGTGGAACTGCGCGCCCGCTTCATCGGGCCAGCGCGAGAGCTGTTTGCCGACCAGCGGCGCGTAGGCCGTGATCATGGCGCCGAGCAGCACGATGATCCAGCTCGCGTAGATCCAGACCAGGAAGATCGGCAGGGTCGCGAACGCGCCGTAGATCATTGAGTACGTCGGAACCGCGCCGAAGTAGGACGTCAACGCGCGCTTGCCGCCGACCAGGCAGATGGCGACGAAGAGGCCGCCGAGCATGGCGTGGCGCCAGCGCACCCAGGTGTTCGGCACGTAGCGGAAGAGCGCCGCGACGCCGATCGCCTCGAATCCGAACTCGACCAGGGCCACGATCACGCCGAAGCCACGCGGGACGTCGCCGAGCACGCCGCGCGACGCCGTGATCGCGTACGACGTTGCGGCCACGCTGACGGCGACGATGATCGGCCCGAGGGTGAGCGCGGCCCAGTAGACGAGCACCTTCTGGGTGATGCGGCGCGGCTTCTTGACGCGCCAGATAGCGTTGAGCGCGCGGTCGATCGTCAGCATCATGGCGAGCGAGCTCACCACGAGCGCGACCAGGCCGACCGCGCCGAGCCGGCTCGCGCGGCTCGAGAACTGGGTGATCGCCGTCATCACCGGCCGGGCGATGCTGTCGGGCACGAGCGCCTGCACGAACCAGCTCTGCAGAGATCCCTGCAAGGTCGCGAACATCGGGAATGCGGAGAAGAGCGCCAGCATCACCGTCATCAGCGGCACGAGCGAGATGATCGTCGTGAACGTGAGGCTGCCGGCGACCAGCGCGAGGCGGTCTTCGCGAAAGCGCAGCACCAGCGCGGGGAGCGTTGTCAGCCACGGCCACTTCTGCACGGCCGAGACCCAGGTGGTCGGTCCGTCGGCGGGCTCTGTCACGGGCCGGTCTCTCGCTGCATTGCTGGCATCATAAGCAGCGATGCAAGAAGCCCCTGCCGTGCACGTCCCGCTGAGGTGGACCTGGATCCTCGCGGTCGGCTCGGCGGTTGCGATCGTGCTGCTCGGGCTGGCCTGGGAGCTCTGGCTCGCGCCGACGGGCACCGGCACGCTCGCCATCAAGGTGCTGCCGCTGGCCCTCGCCCTGCCCGGCCTCACGCGCGACCGGCTCTACACCTATCGATGGGTCAGCCTCGCCGTCTGGCTCTACTTCGCCGAAGGCGCGGTGCGCGCAACCAGCGATCGCGGCCTCGGCGCGCCGCTCGCTGCCGTCGAGGTCGTGCTCTCGCTGCTGCTGTTCATCGCCTGCGGCCTGCATGTCCGGGCGCGGCTGCGGACCTCGGCGCTCGCCGCCGCAGCCGCGGGCGCGGGGCCGCTGCCGTGAGCCTCGTCGACGCGCTGCGCGCCGCGGTCGGCGCGGCGCACGTGATCGTCGACGGCGACCGCACTGCCTACGAGCTGGACTGGCGCAAGCGCTTTCGCGGCCACGCGCTGGCGGTCGTCCGGCCGGGCTCGACCGCCGAGGTCGCGGCCGTCGTCTCGTCGTGTCGCGCGCACGGCGCGAGCATCGTCCCCCAGGGCGGCAACACCGGCCTGGTCGGCGGCTCGGTGCCCGACGAGAGCGGCGCGCAGGTGCTGCTGTCGCTGGGCCGCATGAACCGCATCCGCAGCGTCGATCGAAGGAACCTCACGCTGATCGCCGAGGCCGGCTGCATCCTGCAGTCGGTGCAGGCCGAAGCGCTCGCGCACGATTTGATGTTCGCGCTCAGCCTGGCCGCCGAAGGCAGCTGCACGATCGGCGGCAACCTCGCGACCAATGCCGGCGGCACGCAGGTGCTGCGCTACGGCAACGCGCGCGAGCTGTGCCTCGGCGTCGAGGCTGTCACCGCCGAAGGGCGCGTCTGGGACGGCCTGTCGGGCCTGCGCAAGGACAACACCGGCTACGACCTGCGCGATCTCCTGATCGGCAGCGAAGGGACGCTGGCGATCATCACCGCCGCGACGCTGAAGCTGCACCCGCGACCGGCCGCCGTCATGACCGCGATGGCGACGCTGGCCACGCTCGCCGCGGCCACGTCCCTGCTCGCGCTCGCGCAGCGTCGGCTCGGCTCGGGGCTCACCGGCTTCGAGGTGATGAACACGTTCTCGCTCGAGCTCGTGCGCCGGCACCTGCCGCAGCTGCGCCAGCCGCTCGGGCCCGCCGCGTGGACGGTGCTCGTCGAGCACTCCGACGGCGAGAGCGAGGCGCACGCCACCGAGTCGCTCGAAGCGATGCTCGGCGAGGCGCTCGAGCATGGACTGATCGACGACACCGCCGTCGCCGCGAGCCTCGAGCAGGCCAACGCGATGTGGCATGTGCGCGAGTCGATCCCGATCGCGCAGTCGAGCGAGGGCGCCAACGTGAAGCACGACATCGCCCTGCCGATCTCGGCGATCGAGGAGTTCGTCGCCAGCACCGACGCTGCCCTCCTGGCCGCTTTCCCTGGCGTTCGACTGGTCGACTTCGGCCACCTCGGCGACGGCAACCTGCACTACAACGTCCAGGGACCGCCGGGCCTCGATGGCGCGACCTTCGTGCAGCGCCACGAGGCCGCGATCAACGAGACGGTCTACGACGCCGTGGTCGCGCGTGGCGGCTCGATCTCGGCCGAGCACGGCATCGGCGCGCTCAAGCGCGAGCAGCTGGCGACGCGCAAGTCGCCGGTCGCGCTCGACATGATGCTGGCGATCAAGCGCGCGCTCGATCCGACGGGCGTGCTGAATCCAGGTCGCGTGCTTCGACCTCCAGCCACGCCATGAAGTCCTGCACTTCGGGCTTGGCCGCAGCAGCCGCCGAGGCCAGCATGAAGTAGCTGCGCGCCGAGGCGACCCGGTCGCTGAACGGCGCGACCAGCTTGCGGCTCTTCATCGCGCTCTCGATCAGCGGCATCCGCCCGAGGGCGACGCCCTGGCCGGCGAGCGCCGCCGAGATCAGCTGGTCGTACGACGAGAAGTGCAGCACGCCGGCGGGACGCAGGTCGTCGAGGCCCATCGCGTGCAGCCAGAGGCCCCAGTCCTGCAGCTGGTTGTGGCCGTCGGGCTCCATGCGCAGGAGCGTGTGCGCAGCCAGATCGCTCGGCTTGACGATCGGCGCGAGCGGCGGCCGGCGCAGACGCGGGGCGCAGACCGGGAAGACGGTCTCGCCGAACAGCCGCGTGCCCGCCCCCGACGTGCCGGCCTGAACCGACCGGTAGCGGATCGCGAGATCGACGCCGTCGCGGTCGAGGTTGACGAGGGTGTTGCTTGCCGAGATCCGCACGTCGACGCCGGGATGCCTGCCCACGAAGCCGGCCAGTCGCGGGATCAGCCAGAGCCCGGCGAAGCCCGGCGTGGTCGTCACGACGACCGTCCTGACGCGCTCGCTGTGCCGGATCTCGCGCGTCGCGCGGTCGATGCGGCCGAGCGCCTCGAGCGTGGCCGCGTAGAGCCGTGACCCGTCGTCGGTGAGCGCCAGCGCGCGATGCATGCGGCGAAAGAGCGCGACGCCGAGCCGGCCTTCGAGCGCCTGCACCTGGCGGCTGACGGCCGACTGCGTCAGAGCCACTTCCTCCGCGGCGCGCGTGAAGCTCAGGTGCCGGGCCGCGCTCTCGAACGCGACCAGGAGCTCGAGCGGGGGAAGCTCGAACGGGCCGCGACTCACGGCGCGCATTCGCATGCGTGCAGCGCATGCGGAGAATGAGGAATGACCGCTTGAGACGCATCGCTCGTGCCGTGACACTTCCTCTCGCGGTCGCCGATCAGGCAAGTCGAGAGCGGCCGCGATGCATGCATGAAACTCATGCTACAGGAGTCGACCATGAACAACGATCTGCTGCTCGCCTCGCGCTCGCTCGCCAAGGGCCGCATCAGCCATCTCCCGGTCCGGGTCGGCCGCTCGGTCGAGTGCCTCAGCGGCTCGATCTGGATCACCCAGGACGGCGACCTGCGCGACATCGTCCTCGGCCCGGGCGACGCCTTCGCCTTCGACCGCCACACCGACGCGCTGCTCAGCGCCTTCGCCGACTCACGCTACGTCGTGCTCGACGCCGGCGAGCCCGTCCGTCACTGAACCGGGCCCTTGGCTGCGTCGGGCATCGGCAGCGCCATGACGTCGATGCCTTCCTCGCGCAGGGCGTCTGCGTCTTCCTTCGATGCCTTGCCGCGGATGCCGCGCTCCTCGACCTCGCCGTAGTGGATGCGCCGCGCTTCCTCGGGGAATCGGTCGCCGACGTCCTCGGTGCTGTTCATCACCTGGCGCACCGCGCGCAGCCATTGCGACTGCAGCGTCATCTCCGTGCGCGCCTCGGGCGGCGCCGGCGTCTGGACCGCCGCGTGGCGCGAGACGTTGAGGCGCGGCGCCGAGGGCAGCCGCTCGACCCGGGTGTCGCCGCACAGCGGACAGGCGACGATCGCCCGCTCCTTCTGCGACAGGAAATCCTCTTCCGATGCGAACCATCCCTCGTAGGCGTGATGCTGGCCGCAGCGCAGGTTGAGGACCTTCATCAGCGCATTATCGGCACGAAGCTCAGGGTGCCGACATCCACCGAAGGGGCCAGTGCCCGGCGCGCCAGTTCTGCAGCCAGAGCAGGCCGACCAGCGTCTTGGCGTCGGTGACCTCGCCGCGACCGCTGGCGAGCGCGAGCTCGGCCTCGCTGGTCTCGAGCACGTCGAGGAACTCGCCTGCGTCGAGACGGCGATCGCCCTTCACCAGCCCGCGCGCGAACCAGACCTCGATCGCCTCGGTGGAATAGGCGATCGCGTTGTGCATGTGGCCAGCGCGCGCCCACTCGGTGGCGCGGTAGCCGGTCTCCTCGACCAGCTCGCGCACCGCGCAGTCGATCACCGGCTCGCCGGCCTCGAGCTTGCCGGCGGGGAATTCGAGCATCGCTGCGCCGATCGGATAGCGCCACTGCCGCTCGACGACGAGGCGGCCGTCGTCGAGGATCGGCACGATCATCACCGCGCCCGGGTGGACGATGTACTCGCGGCCCGCTTCGGTCCCGTCGGGCAACGCGACCCGGTCGCGGCGGACGTCGAGAAAGGCGCCGCGCCACACCTGCTCCGACTCGACCGTCGTCTCGCGCAGATGCGCGACCTCCGTCATGTCGCGAACATCCTGACGATCGCCTGCTCGCAGAGCTGCATCAGCCCGCCCGGCAGGATGCCCAGCAGAAGCACGGCGGCGCCGTTGAACGACAGCATGATGCGCACGTCACGGTCCCCCTCGATGGCGTGGGTGTCGACAGGCTCGTCGAAGTACATCACCTTGACGACGCGCAGGTAGTAGTACGCGCCGAGCAGCGAGAGCACGACGGCGGCGACGGCAAGCCAGATGAAGCCCGGCACGTTGGTCGAGACCAGCGCCTGGAGCACGGCAAGCTTGGCATAGAAGCCGACCGTCGGCGGGATGCCGGCGAGCGAGAACATGAAGACCGCCATCACGCCGGCGAACCAGGGGCTCCGCCGCGCCAGGCCGCGGAAGTCGTCGATGCGCTCGGCCTCGTGGCCGGCACGCGAGAGCAGCATGATCATGCCGAAGGTGCCGAGCGAGGTGAGCACGTCGGTGACGACGTAGAACATGGCCGAGCTGTAGGCGTTGCTCGCCGAGAAGGTGTTGCCGTTGACGACCCCGGGGCACAGGCCGAGCAGCATGAAGCCGATCTGGGCGATGGTCGAATAGGCGAGCATCCGCTTCAGGTTGGTCTGCGCGATCGCGGCGAGGTTGCCGAGCAGCATCGACGCGAGCGACAGCAGCACGAGCATCTGCTGCCAGTCGACGGCCAGGCCGATCATCCCCTCGACGAGGAGGCGGATCGTGATCGCGAAGGCGGCGAGCTTGGGCGCGCCGCCGACGAGCAGCGTCATCGACGTCGGCGCGCCCTGGTAGACATCGGGCACCCACATGTGGAAGGGCACTGCACCGAGCTTGAACGCCAGGCCGGAGACGATGAACACGGTGCCGAGGACGAGCACGGCGCGGTTGATGCGCCCGGTGCCGATCGCCTTGAAGACCTCGCTGATCTCGAGCGAGCCGGTGGCGCCGTACATCATCGAGAGGCCGTAAAGCAGGAAGCCGCTCGCCAGCGCGCCGAGGACGAAGTACTTCATCGCCGCCTCGGTCGCGCCGGTGTCGTCGCGGCGCATGGCGACGAGCGCGTAGAGCGAGAGCGACATCAGCTCCAGGCCGAGGTAGACGACGAGGAAGTTGTTCGCCGCGACCATCACCAGGATGCCGAGCAGCGCGAACATCGAGAGGGTGAAGAGCTCTCCCCTCAGCATGTCGCGGCTGGCCGCGTACGGCCGGGCATAGACGAGCGTGGTCATCATCGCGAGCGTCGCGAACAGACCGAGCAGGTGGCCCATCGGGTCGGCGACGACCATGTGCTGCATCGCGTAGTAGGTCGCGCCGCCGTAGAAGTACCAGAGCTGCCCGAGCGCGACGCCGAAGAGCGACGCCTGGGCCAGGCAATAGGTGACGATCCGGTCCTTGCCCGGGATCCACAAGTCGGTCAGCGCGACCATACAGGCCATCACGAGCAGGCCGATCTCGGGCGCGATGGGATAGACGGCTTGCCAGTTCATGGTCTTGTTGTGCGCAGGGTCGTGCAGGCGTTCGTGCGGACGGTCAGCGGGCGATCTTCGAGACCGACACGTGGCGCAGCAGGCCGCTCACCGACTCGTGCATCACGTCGGTGAAGGGCTTCGGGTACAGGCCCATCGCCAGGACCGCGACCGCCAGGACGGAAAGCATCGCGAACTCGCGCTTGCCGATGTCGACGAGTTCCTTGACATGGTCGTTGGCGACGGCGCCGAAGTACACGCGCTTGACCATCCAGAGCGTGTAGCCCGCGCCCCAGATCATGGTCGAGGCGGCGATCATCGCGATCCAGAAGTTCACCTTCACGGCGCCCAGGATCACCATCCACTCGCCGACGAAGCCCGCCGTGCCGGGCAGGCCGACGTTGGCCATCGCGAACAGCACGGCGAACGAGGCGAACACCGGCATGGTGTTGGCGACACCGCCGTAGGCCGAGATCTCGCGCGAGTGGACGCGGTCGTAGAGGACGCCGATGCACAGGAACATCGCGCCCGAGACGAAGCCGTGCGAGATCATCTGGACGATCGCACCCGAGGTCGTGAGCTCGCTGCCCATGCCCTTCTCGTCGAACAGGAAGAAGCCGAGCGTCACGAAGCCCATGTGGGCGATCGACGAGTAGGCGACGAGCTTCTTCATGTCTTGCTGGACCAGCGCAACGAGGCCGATGTAGACGACGGCGACGAGCGAGAGCGCGATCATCAGCCAGGCCCACTTGTGGCTTGCGTCGGGCGTGATCGGCAGCGAGAAGCGCAGGAACCCGTAGGCGCCGAGCTTCAGCATGATCGCGGCCAGCACGACCGAGCCGCCCGTCGGCGCCTCGACGTGGGCGTCGGGCAGCCAGGTGTGCACGGGCCACATCGGCACCTTGACGGCGAAGGCGAAGAAGAAGGCGAAGAAGATCAGGACCTGCGCCGACATCGTCAGCGGCAGGCGATGCCAGGCGAGGATGTCGAAGCTGCCGCCCGACTTGTAGTAGAGATAGATCAGCGCCACCAGCATCAGGAGCGAGCCGGCGAGCGTGTAGAGGAAGAACTTGAACGCCGCGTAGACGCGGCGCGGCCCGCCCCAGACGCCGATGATGAGATACATCGGGATCAGCGTCGCCTCGAAGAAGACGTAGAACAGGAGCCCGTCCATGGCGCAGAAGACGCCGACCAGCAGGCCCGAGAGGATCAGGAACGCGCCCATGTACTGGTTGACGCGCTCGGTGATCACTTCCCATGCGGAGACGATCACGATCACCGTGGTGAACGCCGTGAGCAGCACGAACCACACCGAGAGGCCGTCGACGCCGAGCGTGTACCAGACGTTGAAACGGCCGATCCAGGCGTGGCGCTCGCCGAACTGCATCGCCGCGGTCGAGACGTCGAAGCCGGTGACGAGCGGGATCGTGACCGCGAAGCTGACCAGTGCCGCGACGAGCGCCGCCCAGCGCACGGCGTCTGCACGGTCGTCGCGTCCGAACGCGAGCAGCAGCACGCCGGCGAGGATGGGCAGCCAGATCGCGAGGCTGAGCAAGGGCATGTTCTTGTTCTTGTCCGGGAAAGATCAGCGGCCCATGACGGCCAGGAACGGCCAGAGCTGCCAGGTCATGAGGCCGATCACGCCGATGACCATGACCAGTGCGTACCAGTAGAGATAGCCGCTCTGAAGACGCCGGGTCAGCGCCGAGATGCCGCCGATGGCGCGCGCCGAGCCGTCGATGAAGACACCGTCGATGACGCCGACGTCGCCGCCCTTCCAGAGGCCGTTGCCGAGGGTGCGCGTGGCCTTGGCCAGCACGTTCTCGTTGAACCAGTCGAAGTAGTACTTGTTGTCGAGGATCGTGTAGAGGAACGAGAAGCGGCGCTGGATCGCGGCCGGGATGTCGGGCCGGCGCAGGTAGAAGAACCAGGCGACGACGGCGCCGGCGAGCGCGAGCCAGAAGATCGGGCCGGTCAGCGAATGCGCCGCCATCGCGAGCGGACCATGGAATTCCTTGGCCAGCTCCTCGAGCGCCGGGTGGCGCTCGGCCAGGACGGTGATCGAGTCGCGGAAGAAGTCGCCGAAGAGCATGGTGCCGATCGTCATGTAGCCGATCACCACCGACGGGATCGCCAGCAGCACGAGCGGGACCCACACGACCGCCGGCGACTCGTGCGGGTCGGCATGGGCGTCGGCGTGCGCGTCGTGCTCGTGTCCGGCTTCCTCCTCGTGCGCCTCGGGTGGGAACGGCTTGTGACGGAAGCGCTCCTCGCCATGGAAGACGAGGAAGTACATCCGGAACGAATAGAAGGCGGTGACGAAGACGCCGGCGGCGACGGCGAAGTAGGCGAAGCCCGCGCCGGCGAGATGACTCTCGTGCACCGCCTCGATGATCGAGTCCTTCGAGTAGAAGCCGGCGAAGAGCGGCGTGCCGATCAGGGCGAGCGAGCCGACCAGCGACGTGATCCACGTGATCGGCATGTACTTGCGCAGGCCGCCCATGTTGCGGATGTCCTGGTCGTGGTGCATGCCGATGATCACCGAGCCCGCGGCGAGGAAGAGCAGCGCCTTGAAGAACGCGTGCGTCATCAAGTGGAAGACGGCGACCGAATACGCGGAGGCGCCGAGCGCGACCGTCATGTAGCCGAGCTGCGAGAGCGTCGAGTAGGCGACGACGCGCTTGATGTCGTTCTGGATGATGCCGAGAAAGCCCATGAACAGCGCCGTGATGGCGCCGATGATCATCACGAACGACAAGGCCGTGTCCGACAGCTCGAACAGCGGCGACATGCGCGCGACCATGAAGATGCCGGCCGTCACCATCGTGGCCGCGTGGATCAGCGC
>JBBRZP010000047.1:0-23178 GCA_038236565.1 Burkholderiales bacterium
GAGACGTGCTCGAGCTCGCCGCCCGGGAAGATGTAGCGCTCGATGAAGTCGCCCAGGCCCGAGCCGAGCTGGTGGTTGTGCGTGCCGCCGGCGGTGATGCCGTGGTTGAGCAGCAGGCCGCCGGGCTTGAGCAGGCGATGGATCTTGGCGAAGTACTCCGGCAGCTGCGCGCGGCCGACGTGCTCGAACATGCCGACCGAGGCGATCTTGTCGTAGGGCGCGCTCTCGTCGAGGTTGCGGTAGTCGACGAGGTCCATGCGCACCTTGCCGGCGAGGCCGCGCTCGGCGATCAGCTTGTTGACGTAGGCGTGCTGGTTCTTGCTGAGCGTGATGCCCTGGCCCCTGACGCCGTAGCGCTCGGCCGCGAACAGGAGCAGCCCGCCCCAGCCGGCGCCGATGTCGAGGAAGCGCTCGCCTTCCTTCAGCATGAGCTTGGTGCAGATGTGCTCGAGCTTGGCCTCCTGTGCCGCGGCGATGGACATGCCGGCGTCGCAGAAGTAGGCGCACGAGTAGATCCGGCGCGGATCGAGCCAGAGCGCGTAGAAGTCGTCGGAGACGTCGTAGTGGAACTGGATCTGCTCGGCGTCGGCATCGGGACGATGGTGCCTGCGCGAGCGCATCGTCTGCGTCAGCTGGCTCAGCCACGAGAGCGGCGCCGGTGTCGTGGTCCTCGGCTCGGTCGGGTCGCCAGGCAGCAGCGCGGCGGCGGCGGCCATCAGCTCGCGCATGCCGCCGTCGAGGTCGACCTTGCCCTCGACGTAGTCCTGGCCGACCTTGCCGATCTGGCCGGTGAGCAGGTGGGCGAGCGTGCCGAGGTCGTTCAGGCGCAGGGTCACTGCGGCGTCGCTCCGGCCGACGCGGCGCCCTCCCGGCAGGACCACCGCGAGCGGCAGCGTGCCGATGCGTTGTTCGAGAGCTCCAGCGAGAGCAGACATGGCGTCGGGCTCCTTGTGTCGAAGCCTGACTTTAGCGAGCCCGCGCCAGCAGCGCTTGATGCACCGCATCCCGGATCCCCGGGAATTCCTCCGTCGGTGTCAGTGCGCCGCGCGGCGATCGACGACGCGCGTGACCGGCTCGGCCGCCTCGGCGGCGGCGAATCGGTACGAGAACACCCGGCCGATGGCCCGGCCACGGCTCAGCTGCGGCAGGCTGCGGCGCTCGACGATCGCACCCGATCGCAGCACGACCGGGTCGGTCGCGCGCAGCAGATGCTCCGCGTCGATCTGGGCCAGCCGGCGCATGTAGGCGACGGGGTCGGCGACCTGCTGGCGCATCCAGTCGAAGATCTCGTCGTCGGCGCGCAGCAGCAGCATCTCGTCGGGCAGCTCCCAGAGCGCCGCGAACGGACGGTTGAAGTTGCTGATATGCCCGGCCAGGTCGACAACGAGGATGCCGTCGGCGACCGATTCGAGCGTGGCCGCGAGCTCGGCGAGGCGGACTTCGCCGGCCCGCTCGACGCGCAGCTGCTCGCTGCGGTCGTGCAGGGCCAGGACATAGAGGGCGTTGCCCGGCGCCGGCTCGATCCGGCTGACGCGGCGCACGACCGGCACGGCCTGCCCGCCGGCGCCGGTGACGAAGGAATCGGAGCAGATGCTGGCGCACGCGCCGCCGGTGTCTTCGACGCGGGCCCAAAAGAGATCGTCCTCGGGCGTCGCCGAGGTCGCGCGCATGTCGCGGCCGACGAGCTCGGCCGGATCGACCCCGAACAGCCGCCCGGCGGCGCCGTTGGCGGCAACGATGCGCAGGCCTTCGGGCTCGACCAGGCAGACCGCCTCGAGCATCGACTCGATCAGTGCCGGCCAGGTCCGGCGCGCCGCCTCGGCGACGCTGAACGGGTCGACCGGCAAGGGGTTGTTCATTCCTCGTCCTCGACCGCGCCCGCGGGCTCGAAGAAGTAGGAGACGCGGCTGCCCGGCGCCAGGTAGTCGGCGACCGGCGGCGGCAGCTGCGCCACGCGCACGCTGCGGCGGATGCCCAGCCCGGCGACGGTCTCGAGATCGAGCACCAGCGCCTCGGCGCGCGGCACCGACGCGTCGTGGACGAGCACGTTCGGCTTGAGCGGCCGCGACGAGTTGGTGGCGACGACGAAGGCGTAGCGGTCGTCGGTGAGCTGGACCGTCGATCCCGGCGGATAGACGCCCATCATCTTGATGAACGCGCCCAGGATCGAGGTGTCGTACTTGCTGCGCCCCTGCGCGAACAGGAGCGAGAGCGACTCGTGCGGCGTCATCGCCCGCGCCGGCAGATGCGGATTGCAGAGGTTGTCGTAGCGGTCGACGAGGGCGACGATGCGCGCCGCCATCGTCATCCGGTCGCTGTTGAGGCCGCCCGGGAAGCCGCTGCCGTCGGCATGCTCGTGGTGCTGCGCGATCACCGCGCTCGCGCCGACCGTGAGGCCCATGCGGCGCGCCTGCGCCACGCCCATCGCGACGTGCTCGCGGTAGATGCGCAGCTCGTTGGGCGAGAAGCTGTCGTCGCGGTGGCGCAGCCGCACCGGCAGCTCGATCTTGCCGACGTCGTGCAGCATGGCGCCGATGCCGATGTCCATCATCTCGTCGGCGTCGAAGCCGAAGCAGCGGCCCATCAGGAGCGAGACGATCGCCACGTTGAGGGCGTGCAGCGACGCCTTGTCGCCGGCCGATTCGCCGAGGACCCGGATGCAGAGTTCCTCGGCGCCGATCATCTTGTCGAACAGGGCGCGCGAGAGCTTCTCGGCGTGGAGGCGCGCCTCCTCGGGCCGCGCCACGACGAGATCGAAGGTCTGCCGGCACGCGCGCGCGGCCTCGGCGTACTGGCGCTCGCAGCGCTCCTTGGCCTCGCGCTGGCGGGCGAGCTGCCTTTGACCCTCGAGCTGCGCCTTGGCCTGGGCGAGAGCCCCGGGCTCGGTGCTTGCGCCCAAGGCGGGCGGCAGATGAGGCACGGTGTCTTCGGCGTCCGGACCGGCGCCGCGGTCGTCGTTGGCGGCGTCCACCGGCGGCAGCACGGCCGCGACCGGTGGCGCCGGCACCGCCGCGTCGTCGTCGAGATCGCTCTGCTGCGGGCTCCAGCGCACGCGGCGCAGGCCGAGCGAGCGGATCGTCGCGAGCTGGGCCGGGGTCGTGATGCGGAAGTTGCTGAGCGGGAACGGATGCGACATCCAGCCGCCGTCGAGGTGCACGAACATGCCGACGCGCAGCGCCTGGACGTCGATCGTGTCGTGCGGGGTCGCGGTCTTCATGTCGTCAAAGTTATCGGCGCTCCGGCCCGGACCTTGAGAACGGCGCGAAACCGTGCTGCAGTGCACGCTCGGACGCGGCCGCACCCGGTGTTTCGTGGCCCGCGCGCGACGCCAGGCCTGCGGCAACGTGCCACTAAACTGGCCCGCCGACCTCCTTCCGCAGTCTCGCGCCCGCCTCGAGGCCCAGATGACCATGTCCTACGAATACGGCTCCGACTCCAAGCGCCTCGAGCTGCCCAACCCGTACCGGCTGCAGAACCGGCTGCTGTGGCTGTGCGCTGCGCTCCTCGTGCTCGCCGGTGTCGTGAGCCTGCTCTGGGCGCGCAGCGCGATGGCGACGAGCGACCTGCGGCTGGCCGCGGCGCCTCTCGCCGCCGGCCTGTTGCTGCTCGGCGCCGGCCTCGCCGCGGCCGCGACGGCGGCGACCCGCCTGCGCTTCTTCTTCGGCCGCGGCCGGCCGGCGTCGCTCGCGCCCGAGATCCCGCAGGGCGCGAACGGCGAGTCGCCCGCAGCGAACTCGGTCAAGGAGATGCTGCGCCAGGGCGGCCTCACCTATCCCGAGCCGCAGGGCGCGGTCGAGGGCCTGCTCTACCACTGGGCGCCGACGCTGATCACGGCGCCGCGCGAAGTGCAGGCGCTGGCGCGACGCGACATGTTCAATCTCGCGGCGATCGCGGCGACGCTTGTCAGCTTCCTGTTCTCGTGGTTCGTCTTCGGCAACGTCGTGACGCGGCCGTGGATCGGCATCCTCTACTTCGTGTTCGGCGTCGTCTTCCTGCTCCGACCGGTGCTCTCGCAGCACAAGGCGCGGGTGACGACGGCCTCGCTCGTGGGCCTGGTCGCGGTCGCGATCCTCGGACCGGTCGCCATCGGTCTGGTCGCCGCGAAGCTGCCGCCGCTCGGCGCCTTCACGCTCGACGCCCAGACCTTCGTCATGCTCGGCACCGCGCTCGTCGCCTGCGCGCTGGCGATGGTCGCGGTCCTGGCGCAGGTCGATGCCGCGCCGCAGACGCGCGCCAGCGTCGAGCAGCAGCGCCTCTCGATGAACGCGCCGCCCTCGACGCTGATGACCGAGCTCGACCGCATCCTGCAGTCGGGCTGGACCGAGCGCATCCCGAACCGTCGCTATGCGCGGATCGAGCCGGTGACGACGGCTGCGACGCCGGCCGGCAACTTCGCCGGCGAGCTGTTCGAGGAAAGCCAGCCGATGCCCACCTCGGGCACCGAGGCGCCGACCTTCGCCGCCGCGCTCGCCGCGCCGCGCCACCGTGCGCTACTCGTGATCGACCTCTACGCGACCGTGCTCGTGCTCGCCGCGATCGGCCTGACGCTGGTCTTCGTGCGCGGCTTCGACGCGACGGCGCCGTGGCAGTCCAATCGCTACTCGCTGGTCGGCACGTCGGCGATCCTGGCCTTCGTCGCCGCCTTCTGCTTCCAGGCGTCGTCGCGTCTCTGGGGCCGCTTCAACTTCGAGTCGATCCTCACCTGGGTCGAGATGGTCGGCAGCTGGCAGACCTCGCGCATCGGCACCGGCAACAACTTCTCGAGCCGGATGAACACCGAGAACAACGTCGTCCGAACCGAGGCGATGACGCTGCGCGTCTGGCGCGCGCGGATCGAGTCGGTCGTCTTCGGGAAGGACGACGCGCGCCAGGTGACGGCGATGTTCTCGACCGAGCAGGAAGCGAAGGCACTCGCCGAGCAGCTGATGCAGTTCGCACGCAGCCAGAGCGTGCTCGTCGCTCCCTTCAGCGGCGAGGACGAGCAGCGCATCGCCGCGCTCAACGCCGGCGAGCGGGCGATGGACGCCGGCGCGCCGCATGCGGCCGCGGCCGCGGAGCTGCACCGTGACCTGCAGACCGCAGCGGCGCACGCCGCGCTCGGCATGGGCGGCGCAGCAGGCGGAGCCGCATCGCCAGCCGCACCGCGCAAGCGCTTCTGCTCCGCGTGCGGCACCGAAGCCCAGCCGGGCGGGAAGTTCTGCGCCAACTGCGCGGCGCCGCTGCCGGCCTGACGCCGGGACGCGCGGCTCGGCCGCTCGCGTGTCCCGCCCGTGGATCGTGACGGCGTTGGCGATCGACGAGACGATCGCCTAGCATCGCCACGACCATGGACATCCTGGTGATCGGCGGCGGCGTTTTCGTCGGGGCCGCCTTCGTCGACGCCGCGCTTGCTCGCGGCCACGCCCTCACCGTGTTCAACCGCGGCCGGGCCCGCGCCGACTGGCCGGACGGCGTCGAGGTCGTCCACGGCGATCGCCAGCGCGACCTCGGGCTCGTCTCGGGCAGGCGCTTCGACGCCGTCGTCGACGCCTGCGGCTACGTCCCGGCCGATGTACGCGCCAGCGCCGCTGCGCTCGCTGCGTGCGACCGCTATCTGTACGTGTCGAGCATCTCGGTCTACGCCTCGTTCGCCGTCGCGCCGGTCCGCGAGAACGATGCCCGCGCGACCAGCGACGGCATCGCCGACGACAACCGAGACCTCGCCCACTACGGCCCGCAGAAGGCGGCGTGCGAGCACGAGGTCGAAGCCGCGTTCGGCGAGCGCGCCCTGATCGTCCGGCCCGGCCTGATCGTCGGTCCGCGCGACCGCTCCGGCCGCTTCAGCCACTGGCCGTGGCGCGCGCTCGCCGGCGGCGCGATGCTCGTGCCCGACGTTGCGGCCGGCGATCCGATCCAGGTCATCGACGTGCGCGACCTGGCGGCGTTCATGCTCCGCCTGATCGAAGACCGGGCGAACGGCGTCTACAACGCCACCGGGCCGGTGTCGGGCAAGACGCTCGACTGGGCAGCGCTGATCGACGCCTGCCTCGGCGCCGCCGGGCGCCGAGGCGCGCCGCCGGCGCAGGTCGTGCGCGTCGGCGAGGACTTCCTCCTCGCCGAAGGCGTCGCGCCCTGGATGGAGCTGCCGCTCTGGATCCCGACCAGCGACGCAAGCGAGCGCGCCCACTCGCATGTCGACTGCAGCCGCGCCGCCGCGGCGGGGATGACGACGCGGCCGATCGTCGAAACGATCGAAGCGGTGCTCGACGAGGCGCCCGGCCTTGTCGAGGCCGATCCGCGCCGAAAGGGCAAGCTCACGCCGGCGCGCGAAGCCGAGCTGATCGCGCGCTGGCTCGCGCGCTGACCGCAGCGGCGCCGCGTCGCTCCGGCCACGCCCGGGCACACTACGAGCCATGAAGACCCAGGTCGCGATCATCGGAGCCGGTCCGGCCGGGCTGCTGCTCTCCGCCCTTCTCGCCAGGGCCGGCGTCGACACCGTCGTGCTCGAGCGGCGCTCGGGCGAGTACGTGCTCGGCCGGATCCGCGCCGGCGTCCTCGAGCAGACGACTGTCGACCTGATCGACGCAGCCGGCGCCGGCACGCGGATGCACGCCGAAGGACTGCCGCACGACGGCATCGAGCTCTGCTTCGGCGGCATGCGCCACCGCATCGACCTGAACGGGCTCACCGACGGCAAGCGGGTCATGGTCTACGGCCAGACCGAGGTCACGCGCGACCTGATGCAGCTGCGTGCCGATGCCGGACAGCAGACGGTCTACGAGGCCGAGGGCGTGAGCCTGCACGGCTTCGACGGCACGCGCCCGACCGTGCGCTTCGCGCAGGACGGCCGCGCGCACGAGCTCGAATGCGACTTCATCGCCGGCTGCGACGGCTTCCACGGCGTCTGCCGGGAGAGCGTGCCGCACAGCGCGCTGCGCAAGTACGAGCGCGTCTATCCGTTCGGCTGGCTCGGCGTCCTCTCGGAGACGCCGCCGGTCTCGCACGAGCTCATCTATTCGAACCACGAGCGCGGCTTCGCCCTGTGCAGCATGCGCTCGGCGACGAGGAGCCGCTACTACGTGCAGTGCTCGCTCGACGACAAGGTCGAGCAATGGAGCGACGATGCGTTCTGGGCCGAGCTGCGCGCCCGCCTCGACGACGAGGCGGCCGAGTCGCTGGTCACCGGGCCGTCGATCGAGAAGAGCATCGCGCCGCTGCGCAGCTTCGTCGCCGAGCCGATGCGCTTCGGCCGGCTGTTCCTCGCCGGCGACGCGGCGCACATCGTGCCGCCGACAGGCGCCAAGGGCCTCAATCTCGCCGCCGCCGACGTCGGCCTGCTGTCGCGCGCGCTCGCCGAGCACTACCGCGAGCGCAGCGACGCCGGCATCGACGCCTATTCCGAACGGTGCCTGCGCCGCGTCTGGCGCGCCGAGCGCTTCTCGTGGTGGTTCACCTCGCTCATGCACCGCTTCCCCGAGACCGGCGCGTTCGGCCAGAAGATGCAGCTCGCCGAGCTCGACTACCTCGTCTCGTCGCGGGCGGCATCCACCGCCCTGGCGGAGAACTACGTCGGCCTGCCGCTGTAACCTCGCCCCTTCGCCTCCAGGAGTCCACGATGACCAAGCTCCCGAAACGCTCGTTCCTGCTTGCCGGCGGCGCCGTCCTCGCCGCGGCCCTGCCGCTGCTGTCGCGCGCCCAGTCGCAGCCGGCCTCGGCCGCGGTGAAGAACCGCGCCCTGTTCCAGGTGACCGACAACGACCCGGCGCGCTGGAACATGATCCTCAACAACATCATCAACCTGCGCGAAGGCGTCGGCAGCGAAGGCGCGGAGATCGAGCTCGTCGCCTACGGCCCCGGCATCGCCATGCTCAAGGCCGACTCGCCGGTGAAGGCGCGCATCGCCGATGCGCTGAAGAGCGGGGTGGTCATCAACGGCTGCCAGAACACGATGACCGGCATGAAGCTCGTGCCCGCAGACATGCTCCCCGACATCACCTACGTGCCGGCCGGCGTGATCGAGGTGATGCGCAAGCAGCAGCAGGGCTGGGCGTACATCCGCTCCTGAACGCGCGCACGCGACCCGGCGCGATCAGGCGCGCGCGACGGCCAGCCAGCGGTCGAGCGTCTCGCGATCCGCGAGCAGTTGCGCGCTCGGCGCCGCGTGGACGATCTGGCCGCGATCGAGGACGACGGCATTCGCCGTGATCGGCAGGATCATGCGCGGGTTCTGCTCGACGATGATCGCCGACAGGCCCTCGTCCTCGACCAGCCGCTCGATCGAGCGCAGCAGCTCCTGGACGATGATCGGCGCGAGGCCTTCGAGCGGCTCGTCGAGCAGCAGCAGCTTCGGATTGAGCACGAGCGCGCGCGCGACCGCGAGCATCTGCTGTTCGCCGCCCGACAGCTGGTTGCCCATGTTCGACTTGCGCTCGGCCAGGCGCGGGAACATCTCGTAGGCGCGCGCCGGTGTCCACGGCCCGGGACGGGCCACCGCCGTCAGGTTCTCGTCGACGCTGAGCGACTTGAAGATGTTGCGCTCCTGCGGCACCCAGCCGAGGCCGGCGGCGGCCCGCGCGTGCGGCGGCAATGCCGTGATGTCTCGCCCGGCCAGCGTGATCGTGCCGGCATGCCGACGCGTGACGCCGACGAGGCTGTTGAGGAGCGTCGTCTTGCCGGTGCCGTTGCGGCCCAGCAAGGCCAGCGACTGGCCGGCCTCGAGCGCGAAGTCGACGCCCTGCACGACCACCGCCTCGCCGTAGCCGGAGCTGAGGCCGCTGACGCGCAGGAGCTCAGACATGCGCGTCCTCGCCGAGGTAGACCGACTTGACGCGCGGGTCGTTGGAGATCGACTGCACGTCGCCTTCGGCGAACACCGCGCCGCTGACCAGCACGGTCACCGTCTTCGCGAAGTTGAAGACCAGGTCCATGTCGTGCTCGATGAGCAGGATCGAGACGTCGTCCGGCAGCGCGTTGATGGTCTCGAAGATCTCCTGGCGCTCGCCTTCGGGGACGCCCGCGACCGGCTCGTCAAGCAGCAGCAAGCGGGGCCGGCAGGCGAGCGCCATCGCGATCTCGAGCAGGCGGCGCTTGCCGTAGGCGAGCGAGTGCACCGGCTGGTCCATCACGTCGGCGAGGCGAAAGCGGGCGAGCAGGCCGTCGCACTCCGCGGCGACGGCCGCGTCGCTGCCGAGCGCACGCCACCCGCGTGCGCTCGTGCCCTGGTGCACCGAGACCGCGAGCGCGAGCGACGACAGCGGCGTCAGCGTGTTGAAGAGCTGGTTGATCTGGAACGTGCGGACGACGCCGCGGCGCACGCGCCGGTGCGCGGCGAGCCGGGTGATGTCGTCGCCGTCGAGGAGGATCGTTCCCGACGTCGGCTCGAGCACGCCGGTGAGCAGGTTGATGAGCGTCGTCTTGCCCGCGCCATTCGGGCCGATGAGCGCGTGGCGCGCGCCGCGCTCGACGACGAGCGAGACGTCGCTGGTCGCCACCAGGCCAGCGAAGCGCTTGACGAGCGAGCGGGTCTCGAGGACGGTCGTCATGGCGCGCGGCGGCGGCCGAACCAGGTCCACGGCCGCACGAAGCGGTCGCGGCCGACGAGGACGAGCACGACGAGGAAAAGGCCGAGCCAGAAGTTCCAGTACTGCGGCGTCCAGGCCGAGAGCACGTCGTGCAGGATCTTGAAGACGATGGCGCCGAAGATGCCGCCGTAGAGGTAGCCGGTGCCGCCGACGACGAGCACGAGCATCACCTCGGCGCTGCGGCGGAAATCGAAGACGTCGAGCGAGGCGAAGCCGGTCGTCTGCGCGAGCAGCGCGCCGGCGGCGCCAGCGACGCCGGCGGCGATCGTGTAGACCGCGACCAGGCGCAGCGGCACCGACAGGCCGATGCTCGCGGCGCGCAGCCGGTTGTCGCGCAGCGCCTGCAGCGAGGCGCCGAACGGCGAGTGGACAAGGCGGCGCGCGATCAGCAGCACGACGATCAGGACGACGATCGTGTAGGCGTAGGCGACCCGGCCGGAGAGGTCGAAGGCGAAGCCCGGGATCGGCGTGAAGGGAATCGTCAGCGGGCCCATGACGACCCCCTGCAGGCCGTCGGCGCCGCCCGTGAGCCAGTCGAGCTTGTTGGCGAGCTCGTAGAGGATCGAGGCGACGCCGAGCGTGACCATCAGGCGCGTCAGGTCGCTGCCGCGCAGGATCAGGACGCTGGTGAGGAGGCCGAGCAGCGCGCTCGCCGCGACCGCGACGACGAGCCCGACGAGCGGATCGGGCATCACGTTCTTCGCGAACAGCGCCGCCGCGTACGAGCCGAAGCCGAAGAACGCGGCATGGCCGAGCGAGACGATGCCGGCATAGCCGAGGATCAGGTCGAGCGAGACGGCGAAGAGCGCGACGATGGCGATCTCGTTGAGCAGCAGCGACTGGCCGGGCAAAACGAGCCACGAAAGCGGCAGCGCCGCGAGCAGCGCGAGCTCCCACCAGCGCCAGCGCGCGTAGGCGCGCAGCGACCGCGCGGCAGGCGACTCGCTCACCGTGCCGTCCTCCCGGCGAACAGGCCCTGCGGGCGCCAGACCAGGATCGCGATCATCAGGCTGTAGACGAAGAAGGCGCCGAGCTTGGGCACGTAGTACTTGCCGGCGACGTCGAAGACGCCGAGCAGCAGCGCAGCGAGCAGCGGGCCGGTGATCGTCGTCGTGCCACCGACCGAGACCACGATCAGGAAATAGATCATGAACTTGAGCGGGAAGCTCGGATCGAGTCCGAGCACCTCGGCGCCGAGGGCGCCGCCGAGCCCGGCCAGGCCCGAGCCGACGGCGAAGGTGACGAGGAAGATGCGGTTGACGTCGAGGCCGAGGCCGCCTGCGACGCGCGGATCGTCGACCGACGCGCGCAGGCGGCTGCCGAAGCGCGTGCGCGACAGGATCCACTGCAGCACCACCGTGAGCAGCGCGCAGACGACGACGATGAAGAGCCGGTACTTGCCGATGCCGACGGCCTCGATCGGCAGGCGCCCCTGGAGCCAGTCGGGCAGATGGATGTTCTGCTGCATCGAGCCGACGACGTAGTCGACCGCGGTGACGGCCATGAAGACGAGGCCGATCGAGAACAGCACCTGGTCGAGATGCGGCCGCGCGTACATCGGCCGGTAGAGCGTGCGCTCGAGCAGCGCGCCGAGGAGCGCCGTGCCGAGGAAGGCGATCGGCAGGCAGGCCAGGAACGGAAAGCCGGCGCGGTTCATCAGCAGCACGGTGATGTAGCCGCCGGCCATCGCGAACGCGCCGTGCGCGAGGTTGATGAAGTTCATCAGCCCGAGCGTGACCGCGAGCCCGACGGCGAGGATGAAGAGCAGCATGCCGTAGGCAATGCCGTCGAAGAGCAGGGTCAGCATGGGCTCGGCAGGACGTGCGGCCCGGATTCTCGACCATCCACCGCCGCGCACGGCGCCGACGCCCGGTCCCTATCATGGCGGCGCCGTCGCGAGCGCCGCCCGCGCTCGACGCGCGGGAGCCCGGACATGCGTGGAGGTGCAGACATCCGTTCGACGTCGCTTCAGCAAGGTGCCGACACGCCCTCGCCCGCGGAGTCGCTCGCCGAGAGCGAGGCGCGCTACCGCTCGGCCCTGAAGGCGGGCCGGATGGGCTCGTGGGAGACCGACTTCGTCGCCAACACGCGGACGTGGTCGCAGGAGGGCATGGCGCTCTTCGGCCTGTCGCTGCCCGACGGGCGCGGCCAGGTCGGCGGCAGCGGCGACGAGTACGAGCAGGCCCTGCATCCGGACGACCGGCATCTCGTCGAGGACTATCGCCGCCGGGCCGAGCACGAGGACTCGTTCGCCGCCGACTACCGGATCGTCCGCTCCGACGGCACCCAGCTCTGGCTCTCGGGCCGCGGTCTCGTCGTCGCACGCGGACCCGACGGCCAAGTGCAGCGGCTGGTGAGCATCATGGCCGACGTCAGCGAGCGTCGGCAGGTGGAGGCGCACCTTGCCATCGAGCGCAAGCGTCTGGCGCTCGCACTCGAGGCCGGCCAGATGGGCGCCTACGACCTCGACATCGTGCGCGACGAGCTGTGGTGGTCGCCGCGGACCTACGCGATCTTCGGCGTCGATCCGGCGAGCTTCACGCCGACGCGGGCGACTGTGATCGAGCTCGTCCATCCCGACGACCGCGCCTCGTTCATCCGCCAGCGCGCCGAGGCGATCGAGCGGCGGTTGCCGTTCGCGGTCGAGCTGCGCGTCGTGCGTGGTGATGGCCGAGTCGCCTGGATCGCCCACCGCGGCCGCACCGCGTACGACCACGCGGGCCGGCCGGTGCGCCACTTCGGCATCACCATGGACATCAGCGACCGCAAGTACGCCGAGGAAGCGCTCCGCGACGCCGACCGCAAGAAGGACGCCTTCATCGCCACGCTCGCGCACGAGCTGCGCAACCCGTTGGCGCCGATCAGGAACGCGGTCAGCCTGCTGGGCCTGAGCGCGGCCGACGATCCGCAGGCGAGGTGGTGCCGCGACGTCATCGACCGCCAGGTCGGCCAGATGACGCACCTGCTCGAAGACCTGCTCGACGTCTCGCGCATGACGCGCGGGCAGCTCCAGCTGCGGCTGGAGACGCTGGCGGTTTCGACGGTGATCGAGCGCGCGGTCGAGATCGCCCGGCCCGCGATCGACGCCGGCGGCCACGACCTGCGGACCACCATGCCCGCCGGGCCGCTCTTCGTTCGGGGCGATCTCACGCGGCTGGCCCAGGTGTTCTCCAATCTCCTGATCAACGCCGCCAAGTACACGCGCGAGCGCGGCGTGATCACCTTGACCGCAGAGGTGGGCGGCGACGACGTCGTGGTGCGCGTCGGCGACACCGGCATCGGCCTGAGCGCCGAGCAGATGCCGCTGATCTTCGAGATGTTCGGCCAGCTGGCGTCGGCGCTCGATCGCTCGCAAGGTGGCCTCGGCATCGGCCTGTCGCTGGCGCGGCAGCTGATCGGGCTGCATGGCGGCGAGATCGCCGCGCGCAGCGACGGCCCGGGCCGCGGCAGCGAGTTCACCGTCCGGTTGCCGCTGGTGCGCGATGCGGATCCCGAGGCGCCGGTGATGGCAGCTTCGCCGACGGCGACCGCCGGGCCGACGTGGCGGGTCCTGATCGCCGACGACCTGGTCGACAGCGCCGACACGCTGGCCCTGCTCTTCGAAGCGTCCGGCCACGCGGTGCGCGTCGCTTACGACGGCGAGGAGGCACTCGCGATCGGCGAGAGCTTCCGGCCCGAGATCGTGCTCCTCGACCTCGGCATGCCCAAGCTCGACGGCTACGAGGCCTGCCGGCGCATGCGCGCGACGTCGTGGGGCCACGACGCGACGCTCGTCGCGCAGACCGGCTGGGGCCAGGGCGACGACCGGCGCCGCACCCGGAACGCCGGCTTCGACCTCCACGTCGTCAAGCCGATCGACGTCGACAAGCTGATGGCGCTGCTGCGTACGATGCGCGCGTCGCCTTCCCCCGCCGAGACCACCGGAGCGCATCCATGACATCGGAAACACAGGCCGCCGACGATCCGGGGTCGAAAGTCGAGATCGACGTCCACGACAACGCCGGGGTCGTGCGCTGGAGCGAGGCCCTCGGCGTCACCGACGAGGCGCTGCTGAAGGCAGTGCAGGTCGTCGGTCCGCGCGTCGACCGGATCAAGGACTATCTCGGCGCGGGCCGGGCGGGCGAGCAGTCGGACGGTTGAGGCACGTCCCTCGCTGTAGGTACGTCGGCGTCGTCGTCAGCCATGCGACGCCTGCATCAGGCGATCGTGGCCGCCGACGATGCGGTCGAGCGGCCGGTTCATGGCGAACAGGACGAGGCCGGCGACGCCGCCGATGACCGCGAGCATGAGGAAGTATTCGGAGTGCGGCATCTTCTCGTAGTACGTGCCGAGATAGCCCGTCATGTAGTTGCCGACGAAGCTCGACAGGTACCACACGCCCATCATCATCGAGACCATCCGCGCCGGCGCGACCTTGCTGACGAACGACAGGCCGACCGGCGAGAGGTAGATCTCGCCGACGGTGAAGATCACGCTCGTCGCCACCAGCCACAGCACGCTGCTGCGCGCGCCGGCGGGCATGCCGTTCGAGGCGACGATCATCACCAGGAAGCCGGCGCCGAGCACGATGCAGCCGATCGCCATCTTCGCCAGGCTCGTCGGCTCGCGGCCGCGCCGCGCCTGCGCCGCCCAGACGAGGTTGAGCAGCGGCACGATGAGCCAGATCATGAACGGGTTGAACGACTGGTACCAGGTCGATGGGATCGTGAAGCCGAAGACCGTCGGCCAGCGCGTGCTCTGGTCGGCCCAGAGCTGCAATGTGTTGCCCTGCTGCTCGTACACCGCCCAGAACGCCGCAGTGACGAGGCAGGCGGCGCAGATCGCCATCACCCGCGGCCGTTCGTCGCGCGGCAGGCGGATCATCCAGAGCAGGCATGAGGCAACCACGAGCACGGCGAGCGACGCCGGCACGAGCGGCGGCAGCGTCAGCATCCACAGCAGCGCGACGATGGCGATCGGCACGGCGACGACGAAGCCGGCCACGCCGAGCCACGGGGTCGTGGTCGAGGCCGTCGGCGCGGGCTCGATCGGCAGCTTGTCCTGGTTCGTGACATAGAGGACGAGGCCGATCACCATGCCGACGCCGGCCGCCGCGAAGCCGTAGTGCCAGCCGACCACCTGGCCGAGCGTGCCGCAGATCAGCGGCGCGATGAAGGCGCCGAGGTTGACGCCGACGTAGAAGACCGAATACGCGCGGTCGCGGCGCGGGTCGCCGGCGACGTAGAGGCCGCCGACCTGGGTCGAGATGTTGGGCTTGAAGCAGCCGTTGCCGACGATGAGGACCATCAGCGCGACGAAGAACAGGTGCTCGCTCGCCATCAGGAAGTGGCCGATCGCCATCAGCACCGCGCCGACGATCACCGCCCGGCGTCGGCCGAGGAGGCGATCGGCGAGCATCCCGCCGAAGAACGGCGTGAGGTAGACGAAGCCGGTGTAGAGGCCGTAGATCATCGACGACAGTGCCTGCGGCGTCATCACGCCGAAGGCCGTCTCGAGCGCGCGCTTCAAGGCGTTGAAGCCGAGCACCTCGGCGCCCGCGTCGGGACGCACGAAGAGGTGGTTCACCATGTAGAGCACGAGCAGCGAGCGCATGCCGTAGTAGCTGACGCGCTCCCACATCTCGGTGAGGAAGAGGACCGCGAGGCCCTTCGGGTGGCCGAGGAAGGTGCCGGCCTGCGGCGGCGCGATCGACTCGCCGATGCCGAGAACCGCGCTCATGCCCTCCCCGTCGCCCAGCCGACGATCGGCGTCACCGCCTCGATCGCACCGAAGATGGCGCCGGTGCGCAGCGCCTCCGACCAGCGCGGCCGGTCGAGGGCGAGGCCCTCGCCGATCGCCGCCGCGAAGGCGTCCGTCGACATGGCCAGGGCGAGCAGGACGATCGCGACGAGGCTCATGGCCTCGCCATTGTTGCCTGCGTCGCGGCTACTTCAGCTTGGCAGGATCCTTCACCGCCTTCTGCACGTCGAACTCGACGTTGTAGAGCTGGTTGCCCATCGCCGGCACACGCTCGACCTTCCTGATGTAGACGTCCTGGACGATGTCGCGCGTCTGCGCGTCGATCAGGATCTGGCCGCGCGGGCTCTCGAAGATCTGGCCCTTCATCGCCGCGAGCAGCGCGTCGCCGCCGCCCGCGCCCTTGGTCGCGGCGAGGGCGTTGTAGATCAGGTGCATGCCGTCGTAGCCGGCGACGGCCATGAAGTTGGGCCGGAACTTGTTGGCCGCCTCGAAGGCGGCGACGAACTTCTTGTTCGCCGGCGACGGATGCGCGGCCGAGTAGTGATGCGAATTGACGACGCCGAGCGCGACGTCGCCGATGTCGTTGAGCTGGTCGTCGTCGACGACGTCGCCTGTCGCGATCAGCTTGATGCCCGACTTGTCGAGGCCGCGCTCGCCGAACTGCTTCATGAACGCAGCGCCCTGCCCCGACGGCAGGAACACGAACACGGCGTCGGGCTTCAGGTCGGCGACCTTCTGCAGGAAGGGCGCGAAGTCGGGGCTGCGCAGCGGCGAGCGGATCTCGCCGGTGATCTTGCCGCCGTTGAGCTGGAACTGGCTCTTGAAGAACTTCTCGGCGTCGATGCCAGGGCCGTAGTCGGCGACGAAGGTGACGACGCTCTTGATGCCGTGCTTGGCCGCCCACTCGGCGATCGACACCGACACCTGCGGCAGCGTGAAGCTGGTGCGCACGATGTAGGGCGACTGTTCGGTGATCGCCGACGTCGCCGCCGCGGTCACGACCATCGGCGTCTTGCTCTGCGTGGCGATCGGCGCGGTGGCGAAGGCGAGCGGCGTGAGGCCGAAGCCGGCGAGCACGTCGATCTTGTCGTTGACGACCATCTCCTGGGCGATGCGCCGGGTCGTGTCTGCCACGCCGGCGTCGTCCTTGACGATGACCTCGACCTTGCGGCCGGCCACTGTCGTGCCGTTCTGCGCCTGCCAGAGCTTGATCGCGGCCTCGATCTGCTTGCCGGTCGATGCCGACTGCCCGGTCATGGGCAGGATGAAGCCGATCTTGAACGGGCCGTCGGCCGCGAAGACAGCCGGCGCGGCGAGCGACAGCAGCGCCGCGGTGGTCAGCGTGGACAGGGCAAGGCGTCGGTTCATGGAGCTCTCTGCGGGACAAAGGAATGCGCCGATTCTCGGCACGCGGGCGCACCGCGGCATCGGGAGATTCGCGCGGTTCGTCAGTAGTTCGCCGCCGCGCGGACGGCGCTCCCAGGCTTGTCGAGGTCGGCGATCAGCTCCGGGCCGAGGACGGCGAGCGGGATCGAGCCGTACGAGAGCAGGCGGTCGTGGAAGTCGCGCAGCGACCCTTTCGCGCCCATGCGCCGCTGGTACTCGCCGAGCAGCGTCTCGAGCTGCAATCGGCCGACCGCGTACGAAATGACGTCGCCCGGCCCGAGCGCGATGCCGTTGACGGCCGCCTCGGAGGCGCCGCGCGTGAAGCCCGATTGCGCCTCGAAGAAGTCGACCGCCTGCGCGACCGTCCACTCGCCCGACGCGAGCTTCGGATCGACCGTCGCGCGCGCGCCGCGCACGCGCTCCCAGCGCGCCGTGAACAGGCGCGCGTCGAGGCCGTCGCCGTAGAGGCCGAGGCGCACGAACATCTCCTCACCGTAGAAAGCCCAGCCTTCGGCGAGCGCCGAGTCGTGCTGGATGCGGCGCACGAAGTTCGGATGGCGGCGCGCGATCGAGAGCTGGAGGAAGTGGCCCGGCATCGCCTCGTGCGCCGCCGTCGACCAGATCCGGTCGCGGTCGAAGTCCTCGTTCATGTCCAGGCGCTTGGCGGCTTCCTCGAGCGAGCGTGGCGGCGTGATGAAGTAGTAGCCGGTGCTCGACTTGGAGAACAGGCGCGGCGAATACATCGACGCGCCCGGCGAGACCGGCTGCAGGAAGGCCGGCGTCTCGACGATCTCCATCGAGCCGAGCCAGGCAGGCACGGTGACGACGTCGAGCTCCTTCATGAAGGCGGTGAGCTCGGCGATGCGGTCGCGGTAGTAGCCGACGAGCGCCGGCCCGCCCGGCGCGAGGCCGCCGCCGCTCGCCGGGCCGAACGGAATCTTGCGGTGCGTCGAGAGCGCCTGCAGCCACGCCTCCTCGGCCCAGCCGTGGGCGAGCGCGTCGTTGGCGATGCGGATGAGATCGGCCGAGTCGAACGGCAGCAGCATCTCGTCGCGCAGCATCTGCTCGTACGCCGCCTTGCCGATGACGTGGTTCTCGGGCCACGACGCGGCATTGGCGTCGAGGTAGACCTTGGTCTCGGCGATCGTCGCGAGGACCGGGTCGCGCGCGGCGGCGAAGCGCGCGAGCACCGCGGGCCGGGCGGCGATCTGCGCCGTGGCCGCAGCCGTCAGCGCCTCGCCGAGGAACTCGGGCGCGCCGCCGAGCTGGCGGCTGCCGACGGTGGCGAAGAGCCGACCGGGCCGCGTCGCGAGCTTCTGGCCGGCGACGATGTACGCCGGCGCCTGCTCGAGCCGGGCGACGATGTCGTCCCAGCCCCGGTCGACGTCGGCGGCGGTCGCGCCGTCGGTGCCGGCGATCGGCAGGTGCAGGAACTGGTCGAAGATGGCCTGGACGATGCGAAGCGCCGGTCCGGCGTAGTCCTTGCGGTCGCTCTGGCGCACGACGAGCTCGTTGAGGCGCTCGTCGAAGCCCGCGCGCAGAAGCCGCACGTCGCCGGTCTCGGCGAGCGACGCGCTTGCCCCGGCCTCGCGCGCGATCGTCTCGACCTCGGCCTTCCATCCTCGCAGCCGCACGATGCGTGCCGCGCGTGCGGCTTCGCTGGGCAGGACCAACCTGCCGTCGTACTCGCGCAGGCCGAGCGACGATCCCGAGATCGGATCGTCGGCGGCGGTCTGCGAGATGAAGGTCTCGGCGAGGCGCGTCAGGCGCGCCGCGGTCGGCGACGGCGGCGGCGTCTGCGCCGAGGCGTCGAATGCGAACACCGCGAGGGCGACGGCCAGCCAGCGCAGGCGCGCGCCGGACACGGAGAGTTCTCTGGATCGCTCGGGCATCATGGGCTCATGGCGATACGATCGATCGCCCCGGGAGGAATGATGACCGAACTCGCACGCACGCCTTTCTCGCGTTTCCTAGCGTGTGCCGTCGCTGCACTCGCGCTCGTCGCCTGCAGCAAGCAGGAGAGCGCATCGACCGCGTCGAGCGCAGCTTCTGCGCCGACCACGGTCGAGATATCCCGGCTCTACGTCGTCGGCACCGACGCCGCCTACGCGCCCTTCGAATCGCAGAACGAGAACGGCGAGATCGTCGGCTTCGACATCGACGTCGTGCGCGCCGCCGCGGCCAAGGCCGGCATCGCGGTGAAGTTCGTCAACACGCCGTGGGAAGGCATCTTCAACGCCCTGAAGCAGGGCGACCGCGACCTGCTCGTCTCGTCGATCACGATCACCGACGAGAGGAAGCAGTCGATGGACTTCTCCGATCCCTACTTCGACGCGCACCAGCTCATCGCCGTGCGGGCCGACTCCAAGGTCGCGCACTTCGACGACCTGAAGTCGCTCAAGGTCGGCGTGCAGACCGGCACCACCGGCGACGAGGCGATCTCGAAGCTGCAGGGCAAGAACAGCACCGACATCAAGCGCTTCGAGTCGACGCCGCTGGCGCTGAAGGAGCTCGAGACCGGCGGCATCGACGCGGTCGTCGCCGACAACGGCGTCGTCGTCAACTACGTGAAGAACAACAGCGGCAACAGGTTCAAGACCGTCAACGACGCGGCCTTCGTGCCCGAGCGCTACGGCATCGCCGTGAAGAAGGGCGACGCCGCGCTGCTCGCCAAGCTCAACCAGGGGCTGGCCGCGATCCGCGCCGACGGCACCTACGACCGCATCAACGCGAGCTACTTCAGCGCCGCGAGCGGCTCGGCCGGTTCGGCTCCGCCCGCCAAGTAACCGGCACCCGTCGCATCGTGGGCCTGCCGGACCTGCGGTGGAACATCCTCGTCGGCTATGCGCCGCTGTTCGCGCAGGGCCTGCTGATGACGCTCGGGCTGACGGCGGTCGCGCTCACCGGCGGGCTTGCGCTCGGCGTCTTTCTCGGCCTCGTCAGCAGCTCGGTCGACAGCCCGCGTCCGTCGTCGCCGGTCGCCGCGGTGGCGTGGCAGCTGCTGCGTCTCGTGACGCGCGCCTACGTGGGCTTCTTCCGCGGCACACCGCTCTTCGTCCAGATCCTGCTCGTTCACTTCGCCGTGATGCCGCTCCTGATCCAGCCCGACGGCGGCCTGCTGCTGAGCGGCGAGGTGGCGCGCGAGTTCCGGCAGAACCACGGCGCCTTCTTCTCGGGCGCGCTGGCGCTGACGCTCAACGCCGGCGCCTACATCTCGGAGATCCTGCGCGCGGGCATCCAGAGCATCCACGGCGGACAGACGCAAGCCGCGTACAGCGTCGGCCTGACGCATGCGCAGTCGATGCGCTACATCGTCCTGCCGCAGGCATTGCGCCGGATGGTGCCGGCGCTCGTCAACGAGGCGGTGACGCTGGTGAAGGACTCGTCGCTGGTCTCGGCGATCGGCCTCGCCGAGCTGGCGCTCGCGGCACGAACGGTCGCGGGCGCCTACTCGCGCTACTGGGAGCCGTACCTCTTCATCTCGGCGATCTATCTCGTCATCACGCTGACGCTCTCGTTGCTCGCCAAGCGGCTGGAGACGCCGGCGCATTTGCGCGGCCGCTGACTGCGCTCAGCTGCTGCCGAGCAGATGGCGCTTGAAGAAGTCGACGATCTTCGCGTCGACCGCCGGCGCTTCGCGGGCGCGGTCGAAGCCGCGCGGATCGTTGAGCAACTCGCCGACGAGTCCGTCGAGCTTCGGCGGGGGCGGGGCGAGCAACGCGCCGTGGCCGCCGTCGGGGAATTCGGCGACGTGCTCGCAGCTCTTGCACGCCACGAGCACGCGATCGCTATGGAAGCTCGGGATCAGCCAGCGGTCGCCCCGCGCCGTGACAAGGCCGAGCGGAACGCGCGGCGCGGCCAGCGAACTCATGTCGAAGTCGGCCGCTGACGGCACGCCGGCGACGATCGCGGCGATGCGCGGATCGCCGTCGCTGCGCAACCGGTCGTCAGCCGCGAAGCGATGCTGGATGACGGCGCGCGCGACGACCCGCTTGACCGGATCGATCGGGCTCCCCGTGAGCCGCGTGGCGAGCCCCACGCACGACTGGAAGTCGGCGTCGAGGTCGGCGTCGCAATGGTGCGCGAAGAGCGCCGGCGACCAGCGCCCGCCGGCGAGGCTCAGGGCGGTGTGTCCGCCGGCCGACATGCCGTACATGCCGACGCGCTCGAGGGCGAGGAGCGGCGCAAAGCGCGGGTCGCGGCCGACCGCGTCGATCGCATGCACGACTTCCTTCGGCCGGATCGTCCAGCTGTCGGGTCCGGGATGGCTCGGATCGCGCGTGTTGTCGCGGCGATGCTCGGGGAAGGCGACGACGAAGCCCGCCTCGACGAGCGCACGCGCCAGGTCGGCGTGCACCCACGGCGATCCGCCCGAGCCGTGCGAGACGACCACGAGCCGGCCGTTGCCGCGCGCAGGCGCGCCATCTTCGGCGAGGGAGAACGTGAACGGCCCGCGCCTGACCACTGCCGGCTCGGCGGCGGTGCCGTAGAAGACGGTGACCGGCCCGTCGTCCGCGGTCGCGGCGATCCGCGCCACGCCGACGTGCGGGCAAGACGGCGCCGCAGCGACGGCGGCGCAGACGCTCGCCGCTGCCGCGACGAGCCAGAAGAAGCGGGCACTGGCCCGGGTGATGAAGTCCTGCATCGACTGCTCCCATCGAAGGCCCCTGCCTCCGGTGCCGGCAGATTGCCGGCGCGCGAGCATCGCGTCTCGCCGAAGGCCGCGACTTGCGCGGATCGGCTGGCCGATTTCAGGTTTCGGCGAGATGTTGTCTGCGGAACTCGGTCGGGGTCACGCCGGTGGCCGCCTTGAAAGCGCGGTTGAACGGACCGATCGACTGGAAGCCGGCCTCGAGGGCGATCGTCAGCACCGGCAATTCGCGCTGCGCCGGGTCGCGCAGCGCGCGCTGCGCTTCGTCGAGCCGGAAGCTGTTGATGAAGGCGGTGAAGTTGCGGTGGCCGAGACGCCGGTTGATGACGCGGCGCAGCCGGTACTCGGGAACGGCGAGCCGGCTCGCCAGCCCCGCGACCGTGAGCCCCTCGAGTCGATAGACGCGCTCGTCGCGGATCAGGCCGTCGAGGGCGGCGGCGAGGCGCTCGTCGCCCGGCTCGGGCGCGGCTCGGGTCTCGTCGTCGCTGTCGGACGCCGCGATGGCGGCAGGCTCCGACGGCGCGGCCGCGGCCTGCACCGGGAACAACTCCGACGGACCGACGCGCAGCAACGCGACGGCGACCACGGCGACCATCGCGAGCAGCGCCGCGACGTTGAGCGTCGCGGTCGCGCCGAGCAGACGGCCGTCGGGCGAGGCCAGCCGGGCGCCGAGCGAAGCGACGGTGTAGGCGATACCGGCGACGATGATGAAGAGGCGCAGTCGCCGGCGCTTCTCGACCAGGTCGAGCCGCCAGGTCGAGCCGGCCGCGACGGCCGCGAGCAGCGCGCAGAGCAGCGGTACGCTGCGCTGCACGGCAACCGCGATGCGACCGGGCACGTCGGCCGTGCTCCAGCCGGCCGCGCAGTTGGAGGCGCCGATCGCGGCGGCCAGCAGCCACGCGGCCGCATGCCAGGGACGCGGCACGAAGTCGTCGTCGCACAGGGCCTTGACGAAGATCCAGAACAGCACCGCGTTGCCGACCGAGATCGCGACCAGCGGCGCCTGCCAGAGACGCGGTAGCGCCGACTCGAGCGCCGGCGTCGAGCTCACGACCTCGACGACGAGGCCGATCGCGAACACCACGCCGATGCGTGCCGGCCAGGCCCGCGAGCGATCGCGGGCGAGCCGCAGCGCGACCAGCGCGAGCAAGGCGACGACCGTGCCGCGCAGGGCGGCATCGAGCAGCATCATGGTGTGACGATGTTAGCTTTAGGATGCTGCATGACCACCCGCACCCATCCCCCGTTTCGCGCCGACCACGTCGGCAGCTTCCTTCGTCCGAAGCGCTTGCTCGAGGCGAGGGCCGAGCGCGCGACCGGCAACATCAGCGCGCAGCAATTGCGCACGGTCGAGGACGACGCGATCGCCGAGATCGTGAAGTTCCAGGAAGACATCGGCCTCAGGAGCGTCACCGACGGCGAGTTCCGGCGCACCTATTTCCACATCGACTTCCTGGAGCAGCTCGGCGGCGTGAAGACCGACATCCCGGTGACGATCGTCAAGCCCGACGGCACGCAGGAGCTGGCACCGCCGGTGATGCGCGTCATCGACAAGGTCAGGCACGTCAAGGACATCCAGAAGGCCGACTTCGAGTACCTCAAGTCGAAAGTGAGCGCGGGCCACACGCCCAAGGTGACGATCCCGTCGCCGACGATGCTGCACTTTCGCGGCGGCCGCGCCGGCATCAGCCGCGAGCACTATCCGGACCTCGAGCCGTTCTACCAGGACGTGGCCGACGCCTACGGCGCCGAGCTGCGCTCGCTCGCCGCTGCCGGATGCACCTACGTGCAGATGGACGACACCAACCTCGCCTACCTGTGCGACGACAAGATGCGCGAGGC
>JBBRZP010000048.1:0-22554 GCA_038236565.1 Burkholderiales bacterium
CGTCCACAGGTGCGGGTTCTCGGCCTTGATCTGGTTGATCAGGTCGATGCCGAAGTTGCAGTGCATCGACTCGTCGCGCAGGATGTACTGGTACTGCTCGGCCGCGCCGGTCATCTTGTTCTGCCGGCCGAGCGCGAGGATCTGCGTGAAGCCGACGTAGAAGAAGAGGCCTTCCATCAGGCAGGCGAAGACGATCAGCGACTTCAGCAGCGTGCGATCGGTCTCCGGCGTGCCGGTGTGAAAGTGCGGATCCATGATCGCCGTGATGAACGGGATCAGGAACTCGTCCTTGTCGCGGATCGACTGGACTTCGTTGTAGGCGTTGAAGATCTCGCTCTCGTCGAGACCGAGCGATTCGACGATGTACTGGTACGCGTGGGTGTGGATCGCTTCCTCGAACGCCTGGCGCAGAAGGAACTGGCGGCACTCCGGTGCCGTGATGTGGCGATACGTGCCGAGGACGATGTTGTTCGCCGCCAGCGAATCGGCGGTGACGAAGAAGCCGAGGTTCCTCTTGACGATCCTGCGCTCGTCGTCGGTCAGGCCGTTCGGGTCCTTCCAGGTCGCGATGTCGCGCGACATGTTGACCTCTTGCGGCATCCAGTGGTTCGCGCAGGTGGCGAGGTATTTCTCCCACGCCCACTTGTACTTGAACGGGACCAGCTGGTTGACGTCGGTCGCGCCGTTGATGATCCGCTTGTCGGCTGCCTTGACGCGACGCGCGATCGCCGGAGCGG
The DNA here is from genome assembly GCA_038236565.1 of Burkholderiales bacterium. Taxonomy (GTDB): domain Bacteria; phylum Pseudomonadota; class Gammaproteobacteria; order Burkholderiales; family Burkholderiaceae_C; genus Schlegelella_A. Next base: position 738 of record JBBRZP010000048.1, read on the forward strand.
CGGTCGTGGATGTCGTGGGCGGTGCGCTGGGTTCGACTTGGCGGGTCGCGACGGCGACCGGTTCGACAGCAGAAAATTGCGCCGTGACTGCGGACGGCAATGCAGAGACCGCGCGGTGCGCGGTGCTTGCGGCATGAACGGACTCTGTGGTTCTGTCTTCTTCCCAAACCAGCATTGCGGATATTTCCTCTGCCACTTGATTATCGGAGCGATGCCTGCGAACCCCAAGACATATCAATCCGTTCGCTTCGATTTTGTTGCTCTGTTGCATCGCTCATCCGCACTTCGCGGTACTCGTTCACACACGACGAGCGATGCCTCTCGTGTTCAAGTCGTTGTCACTGACACGCTTCGCATTCGGGATCGTCGAGCGCGCAGAACTTCACGTCGCTCTCCATCTCCGTGCTCGCGAGCACCGACGACGCCGCTGCTGTCGCGCTCGTCGTCGTTGCCGCGCTGCGCACGCCGCTCGACACCGCGTTGAGCTGGCCCGACATCACCGTCGACTTCTCTGCATTGGTCGCGCTCTGCGTGCGCAGGTAGTAGGTCGTCTTCAGACCGCGCAGCCACGCCAGCTTGTAGGTCTCGTCGAGCTTCTTGCCCGACGCGCCGGCCATGTAGATGTTGAGCGACTGCGCCTGGTCGATCCACTTCTGGCGCCGCGCCGCAGCCTCGACCAGCCACTGCGTCTCGATCTCGAACGCGGTCGCGTAGAGCGCCTTCAGATCCTCGGGAACGCGGTCGATGCGACGCAGCGATCCGTCGAAGTGCTTGAGGTCCATGACCATGACGTCGTCCCAGAGGTCGGCCTTCTTCAGGTCGCGCACCAGGTACTCGTTGACGATCGTGAACTCGCCCGAGAGGTTCGACTTCACCGACAGGTTGCCGAACGACGGCTCGATCGACGCGCTCACGCCGACGATGTTCGAGATCGTCGCCGTCGGCGCGATCGCGACGCAGTTCGAGTTGCGCATGCCGTGCTCGGTGATGCGCGAGCGCAGCGCATTCCAGTCGAGCGACGTGCTCCGATCGATCTCGACCAGCGCCTTGCCCTCGGCGCCCTTCAGCGAGCCGCGCTGCTCGGCGAGCAGGTCGAGCGAATCGATCGGCAGGATGCCGCGGTCCCAGAGCGAGCCGCGGTAGCTCGAGTAGCGGCCGCGCTCGGCGGCGAGCTCGGTCGAGGCCCAGTAGGCGTGATAGCAGACCGCTTCCATCGACCGGTCGGCGAACTCGACCGCCGCGTCGGACGCGTACGGCAGGCGCATTTCATACAGCGCGTCCTGGAACCCCATGATGCCGAGGCCGACCGGGCGGTGGCGCAGGTTCGAGTCGCGCGCCTTCTTGACCGCGTAGTAGTTGATGTCGATGACGTTGTCGAGCATCCGCATCGCAGTCGCGACCGTCTTCTTGAGCTTGACCTGGTCGAGCTGCCCGTCGACGACGTGCTGCACCAGGTTCACCGAGCCGAGGTTGCACACCGCGATTTCGGTCGGGCCGGTGTTGAGCGTGATCTCTGTGCAGAGATTGCTCGAGTGGACGACGCCGACGTGCTGCTGCGGCGAGCGCACGTTGCAGGCGTCCTTGAACGTGATCCACGGGTGGCCGGTCTCGAACAGCATCGTCAGCATACGGCGCCAGAGGTCGGCCGCCTTCACCTTCTTGAAGAGCTTGATCTCGCCGCGGGCAGCCTTCTCCTCGTAGCGCGTGTAGGTCTCCTCGAAGTCGCGGCCGAACTTGTCGTGCAGGTCGGGACAGTTGCTCGGCGAGAAGAGCGTCCACTCGCCGCCTTCCATCACCCGCTTCATGAACAGGTCGGGGACCCAGTTGGCGGTGTTCATGTCGTGCGTGCGGCGCCGGTCGTCGCCGGTGTTCTTGCGCAGCTCGAGGAACTCCTCGATGTCGAGGTGCCAGGTCTCGAGGTAGGCGCAGACGGCGCCCTTTCTCTTGCCACCCTGGTTGACGGCGACCGCCGTGTCGTTGACGACCTTCAGGAACGGAACGACGCCCTGACTCTTGCCGTTGGTGCCCTTGATGTGGCTGCCGAGGGCGCGCACGTTGGTCCAGTCGTTGCCGAGGCCGCCGGCGAATTTAGAGAGCAGCGCGTTTTCCTTGAGCGCCTCGTAGATGCCGTCGAGGTCGTCTGAGACGGTCGTCAGGTAGCAGCTCGACAGCTGCGAGCGGCGCGTGCCGGCGTTGAAGAGCGTCGGCGTCGAGCTCATGAAGTCGAAGGTCGAGAGGACTTCGTAGAACTCGATCGCGCGCTCCTCGCGGTCGATCTCGCCGAGCGCGAGGCCCATCGCGACGCGCATGAAGAAGGCTTGCGGCAACTCGATGCGCTCTTCCTCGATGTGCAGGAAGTAGCGGTCGTAGAGCGTCTGCAGGCCGAGGTAGTCGAACTGCAGGTCGCGGTCGGCCTTGAGGGCCGCGCCGAGACGGACCAGGTCGAACTGCAGGAGCTTCTCATCGAGCAGTTCGGCGCCGACGCCCTTCTTGATGAACTGCGGGAAGTACTCGGCGTAGCGCGCCTGCATGTCCGACTGCAGCAGCTCCTCGCCGAGAATCTCGCGCCGGATCGTGTGCAGGAGCAGCCGCGCGGTGGCGCGCGTGTAGCCAGGGTCCTTCTCGATCAGCGTGCGCGCGGCGAGGATCGCGGCCTTGTGGACCTCGTCGATCGAGACGCCGTCGTACAGGTTGCGGCGCGTCTCGGCCAGGATCGGATCGGGCTTGACGTCGGCGCCGAGGCCGGCGCAAGCCGACTCGATCAGCGTCTGCATGCGCGCCGAATCGAAGGGCACGCGCACGCCGCGGTCGACGACCATCAGCGCCGGCGTCGCGACGACCGGAGCGGCGCCCTGGCGGGCGCGCTCCTGCGAACGGCGCTCGCGGTAGAGCACGTAGGCGCGCGCGACCTCGTGGTGGCCGCCGCGCATCAGGCCGAGCTCGACCTGGTCCTGCACGTCCTCGATGTGGAACGTGCCGCCGCCCGGTCGCGAGCGCAGCAACGCGCGCACGACCGATTCGGTCAGGCCGTCGACGGTCTCGCGCACGCTGGCCGACGCCGCGCCCTGCGTGCCGTGGACGGCGAGAAACGCCTTCATCAGCGCGACGGCGATCTTGTTCGGCTCGAACGAGACGACGGCGCCGTTGCGACGCAGGATCTGATAGCCCTGATAGGCCGACGCGGCCGGCGCGGGGCGGGCGGCCGGGCGGCTCGCGACCGGAGCGATCGGGGTCGCCTGGGCGGATGTTGCTTGCATGAACTTCCTTCTGGAGACCTGGCTCGCTCGACGCGATTCAGGACGCTTGTGTCATCGCCCCGGACCGAGACGCGCTCGGAGCCCGGGGCTCGAATTTCGACCGCCGCCGCTGACTGCTTGCGCGCCCGGCGCGGCGGCACTCGATGAAAACTCCGTTGCGGGTGCGGACACTATATCTGGGGTGCCTTCTGCTCACAAGCACTACCTATAGCGTGTTACCCGAAGATTCATCCTGCGCCGATTATTGCCGATCGAGGCCACCGGGACGCCGTCACGGACGATGCCGGCGACCCGCCGATCAGGCCGCGGAGCGGATGCCGGGACGGTGGAACAACGCGCGCAGATGCGGCCAGTCGAAGGCCGGACCCGGATCGTTCTTGCGGCCCGGGGCGACGTGCTCGTGGCCGGCCACGGCGCGGATCGGATAGCGCCTCGACACGCTCGCAAGCAGCGCCGCGAGAGCCCTGTATTGCGGCGCCTCGAAGTGCTCGCCTTCCAGCCCTTCGAGCTCGATGCCGATCGAGAAGTTGTTGCAGTCGTCGCGTCCGTTCCACGACGACGCGCCGGCATGCCAGGCGCGCTCTTCGCAGGACACGAACTGGACCAGCTCGCCGTCGCGGCGGATCAGGAAGTGCGTCGACACCGTCATGCCGCGGATCGTGTCGAAGTAGGGATGCGCCTCCCAGTCGAGGCGATTGGTGAAGAGACGCTCGATCGCGTCGCCGCCGTACTCGCCAGGCGGCAGGCTGATCGAGTGAAGCACAACGAGGTCGATCGGCGTCGACGGCGGCCGCGGCCCGACGTTCGGCGACGGCACGGCGCGCGCGCGGACGAGCCAGCCGTCGTGCCAGTCTGCGGCGCTCACTCGCGGTCGCCGCCGCCCGGGTCGCCACCGACGTTGACGTTGAGCCGCGCCATGCGATAGCGCATCTGGCGCAGCGACAGGCCCAGGCTGATGCCGGCTGCCGTGCGGTTGAAGCGGTGGTGCTCGAGGGCGCGCACGAGGATGTCGCGCTCGACGTCGTCGAGGAACTTGGCGAGGTCGCTCGGCAACGGCTCCTCGACCGGCGCCATCCGGGCCTGCGCCCGCACGCCGTTGATCGCGGACTCGGCGGCGGCGGAGATCTGGTCGAGCTCCTGCGCGGCGCTGTCGGTGAACACCGATTCCGGCAGGCCGAGATCGTAGACGTCGAGCTCTTCTGCGCCCGACAGCGCGACCGCGCGGTGCAGAAGGTTCTCGAGCTCGCGGACGTTGCCCGGAAACGGATGGCGCGACAGGTGCACCAGCGCGTCGCGGGTCAGGCGCGGGGCCGGCCAGACGCCGGCGTCGCGCGCCAGCCGCTCGAGGATGCGCTCGCTGACGACGGCGAGGTCTTCGAGACGCTCGCGCAGCGGCGGGACGCGGATCTGGATGACGTTGAGCCGGTAATAGAGATCCTGGCGGAACTGCCCGGCCTGGACTTCGGCGCCGAGGTCCTTGTGGGTCGCGCTCAGCAGGCGCACGTCGACCGGCACTTCGGTGACGGCGCCGACCGGCCGCACCGAGCGCTCCTGGATCGCGCGCAGCAGCTTCGACTGCATCGAGAGCGGCAGGTCGCCGATCTCGTCGAGGAACAGCGTGCCGCCGTTCGCGGCCTGGAAGAAGCCTTCGCGGTCGTCGTTGGCGCCGGTGAACGCGCCCTTGCGGTAGCCGAAGAACTCCGCCTCGAGCAGGTTCTCGGGGATCGCGCTGCAGTTGACCGGCACGAACGGCATCGCGCTGCGCACGCTCACCTCGTGGATCGCGCGCGCCACCAGTTCCTTGCCCGTCCCCGACTCACCGTCGACCAGCACCGGCGCCATGCTGCGCGCGACCTTCTCGACCAGCGAGCGCACCTGCTGCATCGCCATCGACTGGCCCGCCATGCGTGTCAGCGCAGCGCTCACCGGCGCCGGTGCCGACTGCGGCGGCGCCGCGCGCGCGGGCCGCGGCGCTGCGGCGATGCGGTGCTCCGACGGCAGGCTCGCCGGATCGACGGTCGGCGCGCCGCTGCCGCCGCGCCCGAGCGCCGAGGCGACGACGCCGCGGAACTGCTTCAGGTCGACCGGCTTGGTGAGGTAGTCGTAGGCGCCGGCCTTGAGCGCGTCGACCGCGTTCTCCGACGAGCCGTAGGCCGTGATGACGATCGCCTTCTCGCGCCGGCCGCTCTCCTCGAGCCACTTCAGCACGTCGAGGCCGGTGCCGTCGGGCAGGCGCATGTCGGTGATGACGGCGCTGTAGGTGCGGTCCTTCAAATGAAGCAACGCCTCCTGGACGGTGCCGGCGGTGTCGAGGTCGTAGCCTTCCCTCAGCAGCGTCAGCTCGTAGAGAGTGCGCAGGTCGGGCTCGTCGTCGACGACGAGCAGGCTGAAGTGGGAAGCGGTGGTCATAGGGTCATGGCTTGGCGATCGACGGGCTGCAGCTCGCCGCGCCGCATGTCGACGAAGAACTCGTTGCGCAGCGTCTCGTCGGGCGGCAGCAGGCGGTAGTCGATGCGCGCCCCGTATCGTTCGCAGAGCTCGCGGCAAATGTAAAGGCCCAGGCCCGTGCCGCGGCTGCGAGTCGAGAAAAACGGCTCGAACAAATAGGATTCGACGTCGGCCGCGATCGGAACGCCGTCGCTGCGCACGCTGAATACCGCGCGGCCCCCGTCGTCCGAGGATCCCTGGAGCTGGACCCGGACCGCGCCCGGCTTGTCGCTCGCATGGCGGCGCGCGTTGTCTAGCAGGTTGACGAGGACGCGGCGCAGGTGCTCGGCATCGAACACCACGCCGGTCGGCTCGGTGGGCAGATCGACGCGCAGGATGCTGGACGCGCCGAGCTGCACGCCGGCGGCCTGCGCCCATTCGACGCAGACGGCGCCGATCTGCGACGTCGCGTCGATGGCGGCGACGTCCTGGACCTGGCCGGGCGCGACCTCCATGACGTCGTCGACGATCCGCTTGAGCCGCTCGACGTTCTCGCTCACCATCCTCATCAGCTGGCGCTGCGCCGGATCGGTGGCGTCCTCGGCGAGCAGTGCGTTGGCCTGCGAGATCGCGGCGAGCGGGTTCCTGATCTCGTGGGCGATGCCGGCCGAGACGCGTCCCATCGCGGCCAGCTTTTCCTGGCGGCTGCGCGCCTGGACGTTGCGCACGTCCTCGACGAAGAGGACGCAGAATTCCTCGCTCGCCGCCGACTCGCGCTTCCTCGTGAAGCGCACGCGAACGCGCAGCATGCGATGCGAGTCGGGGCCGAACTGCACCGGCACGTCGCGGCCGGCCTCCGGCCAGGTCGCCTCGGCGAAGGCGTGCTCGACCGCACGCACCAGCGAGCCCCACGCCGGCACGCCGCGCAGCTGGAACGGCGCGGCGCGGCTGGTGCCGGCGGGCGCGAGCAAACGACGCGCCGCCGGGTTGGCCGCACGCACCTTGCCGGCGCGATCGACGACGAGCACGCCGTCTTCCATCTCCTCGATCACGAGGCGGTTGAGCTGGGCTTGCTGGCGCGCCATCTCGAGGCTGCCGCGCGCGCTCAGCTCCTCGCGCGCAAGCCGTCCCGCGAGCTCGCCGGCCAGCACGGTGATGACGAAGAAGCCGCTGCCCGCGAGGCCGGCCTGGGTCATGAGCAGCGTCGTGTCGCCGGCACCGGCCAGGTTCAGCCAGGCGGTGAGCAGCAGCGCCAGCGTCGCCACTGCAGCGGTCGCGAGGGCGAGCACGCGTGGCGTGAGCACGCCCGCCATGAGGACCGGCAGGACGAGCAGCGCGACGTAGTTGAAGCTTGATCCCGGCGCCGCGACGTGCAGTGCAGTGAAGAGGACGAGATCGACGCCGATCGTGGCCAGCCACTGCGGGCTGCGCAGGCGCGCGAACGTGTGCGGGGCGACGCCGCGGCGAAAGCGCGGCAGCAGCCACATGCTGATCGAGAGCGCGGCGTAGGCGATGCTGACGCCAGCGACAGCCAGCGTCGGCCGCAGGCCGAAGAATCCGGCCAGTGCGATGGTCACGACCAGCGCGACGCCGATCGCGGCGCGGGCGGCGATGAAGGCGCCGTAGATGCGCTCGAAGGTGGTCTCGGCGATGCCGCCGTCGCCGCTGCGCGGCGTGCGCCGGCGCGTCGTCGTGGCGTCGTTCTGCCACGACATCGCGAAGCGCGAGTCGTCGGTCAGCGAGGCCGTGTCGCCGGTCGCGCCGAAGACGCCGAACCACGACTCGTCCGCGCCGGCCGGCCGGCGCATCCGGCGACCGGTGTCGTCGGCCGGCGCGCCCGGACGCGGCGCGGTGCTCATGGCGACGGCGTCCGCTCTTTCTCGAAGGCGACCCGGTGCGCGTCGCCGCAGAACACGCCGCCGCGACCGGGCAGCGCCTCGTCGCGCGGCAGGTGCAGGCCGCAGTAGCTGCAGGCCACGATCGGCTGCGGCACTTGCGGAGTCGGCGGGGCGGCGCCGCTGCCGCCGCCGCGCCGCCCGAGCGCGCCGCGCAGGAGCCAGACCAGGACGAAGACGGCGACCAGGAACAGGATGAACTTCATGGCGCAGTCAGGCGGCCAGCGGCCGATTCAGGACGACTTCGAGGACGAAGCGCGAGCCGACGTAGGCGAGCAGCAGGAGCGCCGCGCCGGCGTACACGCCGCGCGTCGCCTTGCGGCCGCGCCAGCCGAACGCGCGCCGCCCGGCGAGCAGTCCGGCGAAGACGAGCCAGCCGAGGATCGAGAAGACCGACTTGTGGTCCCAGCGCCAGTGGTCGCTGAACCAGACGCCGAGAACGATCGCCGCGGTGAGCACGACGAAGCCGGCACCGACGAAGCGAAACGTCAGCCGCTCGAGCCGCAGCAACGGCACGCCGCGCGTCGCGGGCTCGACCAGGGTCGGCGTCCGGCGCATCTGCCGCTCGGCGCGGTTGAGCAGCAGCGCGTGCAGAACGGCGACGCCGAAGAGCCCGTACGACGCGACGCCGAGCAGCCAGTGCAGCGGTGCCCAGATCGACGCCGCCTGCGCATGGACCTGGCCGGGAAAGAACCAGGCGACGACGACGACGACAACGCCGATCGCGGCGAGCGCGCGGCGCGCGCCGGCCAGCGGCACGAAGCGGCTCTCGAACTCGTAGACGGCGAGAACGAGCCAGAGCGTGACCGAGAGGGCCGGTGCGAAGCCGAAGCGCGCGCCCGCAATGCCCGAGCCGATGCCTGCGACGTCGATCGCGATCGACAGTCCTTGCGCGACCCAGCCGACGAGCAGCGCATTGCGCAGGCCCGACGAAAACCGCTCGCTCGGCAAGGCCGCCCCGAGGTAGCACGCGAGCGCGACGATGCTCGGCAAGGTCAACGCGAGCGCGACCGGCGCGGATGCGCCCGCCTCGGGACCGAACGATAGAATCATCGGCCCAAGTGTACTGACGTAGATTCGCGGCCACGACGTCACGGGTCGCGCCGCTTTCATGGCTTCTGCACTCACCGATCGCCTCAGCCGGCTCGTCAAGACCATGCGCGGGCAGGCGCGCATCACCGACGAGAACGTGCAGGAGATGCTGCGCGAAGTGCGCATGGCACTGCTTGAGGCCGACGTCGCGCTGCCGGTCGTCCGCGACTTCATCGCCCGCGTCAAGGACCGTGCGCTCGGAGCCGAGGTCGCAGGGTCGCTCTCGCCCGGCCAGGCCTTCGTCGGCGTCGTCGACCGCGAGCTCGCCGCGACGATGGGCGAAGGGGTCGCCGACCTCGACCTCGCGACGCAGCCGCCGGCCGTCATCCTCATGGCGGGGCTGCAGGGCGCGGGCAAGACGACGACAACGGCCAAGCTGGCCAAGCACCTGATCGAGAAGCGCAGGAAGAAGGTGCTTACCGTCTCGGCGGACGTCTACCGTCCGGCCGCGATCGAGCAACTGAAGACGGTGACGAAGCAGGCCGGCGCGGAGTGGTTCCCGTCGAGCGCGAGCGACACGCCGCTCGCTATCGTGCAGGCCGCGCTCGATCACGCCAAGCGCCACTACTTCGACGTGCTCCTGGTCGACACCGCCGGCCGCCTGGCGATCGACGAGAAGCTGATGGCCGAGATCCGCGAGCTGCACGCCGCGCTCGATCCGGTCGAGACGCTCTTCGTCGTCGACGCGATGCAGGGCCAGGACGCGATCAACACGGCCAAGGCGTTCAAGGAAGCGCTGCCGCTGACCGGCATCGTCCTCACCAAGATGGACGGCGACTCGCGCGGCGGCGCGGCGCTCTCGGTGCGCGCGATCACCGGCGCGCCGATCAAGTTCGCCGGCACGAGCGAGAAGCTCGACGGCCTCGAGGTGTTCGACGCCAAGCGCCACGCCGGCCGGATCCTCGGCATGGGCGACATCGTCGGCCTGGTCGAGGAGGTCGGCAAGAACGTCGACGTCGCGGCCGCGCAGCGGCTCGCCGACAAGGTCAAGGCCGGCGACAGCTTCGATCTGAACGACTTCCTGTCGCAGATTTCACAGATGAAGAAGATGGGCGGCCTCGGCGGCCTGATGGACAAGCTACCCTCGCAACTGACCGGGAAGGCGGCGAATCTGGGGCCGGCCGAGATGGAACGGGCCGAGCGCGACGTGCGCCGGATGGAAGGCATCATCTGCTCGATGACGCCGAAGGAGCGCAGGAAGCCGGAGCTGCTGAAGGCCACGCGCAAGAAGCGCATCGCGGTCGGCGCCGGCGTCCAGGTGCAGGACGTCAACCGCCTGCTCAACCAGTTCGAACAGATGCGCGACGTGATGAAGAAGATGAAGGGCGGCGGCATGATGAAGATGATCAAGCGCATGGGCGGCATGAAGGGGCTCGGCGGCATGCGCTGAGCGGGCGCCCGACGTCCTCAGCAAGAAAAGGCAGCGATGGATCCGATCCTGATTTCCGTGGTCGCCCTGTTGTGCGCCCTGCCACTGGTCTGGTGGCTGGCGAGGAAGCAGGGCCCGACCGTGCGGCCCGAGATGCCGGCCGAGCGTCTCGACACGCTCGCCGGCTGGCCGCCCGAGCCGACGCGCATCCTGCGCTCGTCGGAGCGCCTGGCCTTCAGCACCCTGAAGCTCGCCCTGCCCGGCTACCTGATCCTGGCGCAGGTGCCGCTGGCGCGCTTTCTCACCGTGCCGAAGCGCAACTCGTACGCCGAGTGGATGCGCCGGCTCGGCAACCAGTGCGTCGACTTCGTCGTCTGCGACGTCACCTCGCAGGTCGTCGCCGTGGTCGAGGTCCGGCCGCCGATGGACAACCTCGACGAGAGGGTCCGGGTGCGCCTCGACCGCGTCGCGCGCGCGCTCAAGGCGGCGAAGATCCCGCTCCACGTCTGGAACGAGGAGAAGTTGCCGACGATCGAGGCGGCGCGCGAGAAGCTGCTGCCCAACGTCCCGGCGGTGCCGCCGAGCATGGTCAAGCGGCCGGTCGTCATGGCGACCGCTGCCGAGGCGGCCGGCGCGCTGGCCATGGTCGACGAGGCAGTCGTCGAGGGCGGCCCGGCGGTCGATCCGTTCGCCGACACCGATCGCGACTGGACCCAGGGCGAAGTGATCGAGGTTCTCGAGCCGAGCACCTCGTCGTGGTTCGACGAGCTCGATTCGGTGACGGCGGAGCTGCCGCCGCCCGAGAAGCGCTAGCCCGCGCGGCCGGTCACTCGACCAGGGCCGCCGCGAACTCCTTCGCCCGGAAGGTCTGCAGGTCGGCGAGCTTCTCGCCGACGCCGACGAAGTAGACCGGCAGCGGCGCCGCGCGCGAGCGCGACCAGAGCGCGATCGCGGCGAGCACGCCGCCCTTGGCCGTGCCGTCGAGCTTGGTGATGACGAGCCCCGTCAGTTGCAGGGCCTCGTCGAACGCCTTCACTTGCGAGAGCGCGTTCTGCCCGGTGTTGCCGTCGATGACGAGCAGCACCTCGTGCGGCGCGCCGGCCTCGGCCTTGCCGATGACGCGGCGGATCTTCTTCAGCTCTTCCATCAAGTGCGACTGAGTCGCCAGGCGGCCGGCAGTGTCGACGATGACGACATCGCAGCCGCGCGCCCTGCCCGCGACGACCGCATCGAAGGTGACGCCCGCCGGATCGCCGCCTTCCTGGCTCACGATCTCGATCCGGCCCCGGCCCGCGTCGACTCCGGTCTTGCCCGCGCGCTCGGCCCAGGCCATGAGCTGCTCGCGCGCCGCGGCGCGGAAGGTGTCGGCGGCGGCGAGCAACACCTTCTGGTCGGAGTCGAGCAGATGGCGCGCGAGCTTGCCGACGCTCGTCGTCTTGCCGGCGCCATTGACGCCGACGACCATGATCACGGTCGGCGTGCGCGCGCCGATCTCGAGCGGGCGCTCGAGCGGCCGAAGGAGATCCTCGATGCAGCGCGCGAGCAGATGCCGCGCCGCGGCCGGATCGCGGACATGTGCACGCGTCACGCGCGCCTGCAGGTCGTCGAGCAGGTAGACGGTCGCCTCGGCGCCGGCATCGGCCTGGAGCAGCGCGACCTCGAGGTCTTCGTAGAGCGCGTCGCCGATCTCGGCGCCGATGAAGGCGCCGGCAAGGGTCGAGCCGGTGCGCTGCAGTCCGCTCTTCAGCTTGGCGAGCCAGCCCGAGCGGTCGTCATCGGATCCGGCGCCTTCGTCTGCGACGACGGCTGCGCCGGCGAGTGCTGCGTCATCGGGTTCGTGTGGCTGCGCCGCTGGCTTCTTGCCGAAGAAGAGCTCGCCGACATCGGCGTTGAGCCACTCGAGCGCGGTGCGCGGGCGGCCGTCGCTGTCGCGTGCATCGTCGGCGGCTGCCGGGCTGCCGTCGTCGACGCCTCGTGTGCCGGGAACGGCGGTGTCGGCAGCCGGGGCGCTCGATGCCGCAGCGGGCGGCTTGGGTCGGAAGAAGCGGAACATGGCGGGCCGGCGTGGTCGGTCGGCGAGGGCAGTGAGGGGAATCGGCTCGTCCGGAGAGCCAGGAAGCGAATCGCGTGCAAAACGCCTCGCTATACTCGTGGGTTCAGGCGCTTTAGCTCAGTTGGTTAGAGCGACGGAATCATAATCCGCAGGTCCGGGGTTCGAGTCCCTGAAGCGCCACCAGATTGCCGTCGACAGACCCGCCGCGACGTCATCCGCCGCCCTCGCGGCCCTCGCCGGGACACACGATGCTTCGCCTCGCCATCGCCTTCATGGCCGCCGCCTGCCTCGCTGCACCCGCATCGGCACAGGTCCAGCGCAACTTCCCGCAGAACGCGCTGCGCGGCGCGATCGTCATCGGCGAGGCGCCCGAGATCACGCTCAACGGCAACGTCGGCCGGCTGTCGCCCGGGTCGCGGATCCGCGACATGAACAACATGACCCTCGTGCCGAGCTCGGTGATCGGCGGACGCTACCTCGTCAACTACACGATCGACCTCTCGGGCCTGGTCAAGGACGTCTGGATCCTGCGCCCCGAGGAAGCCGCCGTCCGGCCGTGGCCGACGACGCGCGAGCAGGCCGCGGCCTGGAGCTTCGACCCGGCGGCGCAGGTCTGGTCGAAGCCATGAGCGTTCCGGCGGCGACCAGGCCGAAGGTCTTCATCAAGACCTTCGGCTGCCAGATGAACGTCTACGACTCCGACAAGATGGTCGACGTCCTGCATGCCGCCGAAGGCTACGAGACCACCACCGACGTCGACGAGGCCGACCTGATCCTCTTCAACACCTGCTCGGTGCGCGAGAAGGCGCAGGAGAAGGTGTTCAGCGATCTCGGCCGCATCAAGCATCTGAAGGCGCGCGGCGCGCTGATCGGCGTCGGCGGCTGCGTCGCGAGCCAGGAAGGCGCGGCGATCGTGACGCGCGCGCCCTACGTCGACGTCGTCTTCGGACCGCAGACGCTGCACCGCCTGCCCGAGATGCTGGCGCGGCGGCGCAGCGAGAACCGGCCGCAGGTCGACATCAGCTTTCCGGAGATCGAGAAGTTCGATCACCTGCCGCCGGCCCGCGTCGACGGCGCGACCGCCTTCGTCTCGATCATGGAAGGCTGCTCGAAGTACTGCTCCTACTGCGTCGTGCCGTACACGCGCGGCGAGGAAGTCTCGCGGCCGTTCGAGGACGTTCTCGTCGAGGTCGCCGGCCTCGCCGACCAGGGCGTGCGCGAGGTCACGCTGCTCGGGCAGAACGTCAACGCCTATCGAGGTGCGATGGGCGCATCGGCCGAGATCGCCGACTTCGCGACGCTGATCGAGTACGTCGCCGAGATTCCGGGCATCGAGCGCATCCGCTACACGACGAGCCATCCCAAGGAATTCACGCAGCGCCTGATCGACGCCTACGGACGCACGCCCAAGCTCGTCGATCACGTCCACCTGCCGGTGCAGCACGGCAGCGACCGTATCCTGGCGGCGATGAAGCGCGGCTACACCTCGCTCGAGTTCAAGAGCACGGTCCGCAAGCTCCGCGCCGTGCGTCCCGACATCGCGATCTCGAGCGACTTCATCGTCGGCTTTCCCGGCGAGAGCGACGGCGACTTCGCGCGCACGATGGCGCTCGTCGAGGATGTCGGCTTCGACTACAGCTTCAGCTTCGTCTTCAGCCCGCGCCCGGGCACGCCCGCGGCGGCGCTCGCCGACGACACGCCGGCCGAGGTCAAGCTCGCCCGCCTGCAGCGGCTGCAGACGCTGATCGAGGCGCAGGGCGACGCGATCAGCCGGTCGCGCGTCGGCACCGTGCGCCGTCTCCTGATCGAAGGCTCGTCGCGCAAGGACGCGGACGAATCGATGGGCCGCACCGAGTGCAACCGCGTCGTCAACCTCGCCGGCGCCGCCGCGCTCGCGGGCCGTCTCGTCGACGCCCGGATCACCGAAGTGCGCGGCCATTCGCTGCGCGGCGAGCTCGTCGCCTGACGCCGGCGCGGCGGCGACGTGTTCGCAGTCAGCGCGTCGTGGCGCGAAATCCGATCCACCAGATCGCCGTCGCCGAGGCCACGACCATGAGCGCGTACGTCGCCATCCTGCCGTCGCGCTCGAACGCGACGAGCCCGGCGATCGACGCCACGAGTGCCGCGGCGCTGGCCCAGGTCCAGAGGGCGACGACGCCACGGCGCAGTCCGCCACGCCAGACCAGGCGCGACAGGACGGCCGCGAAGCCGCCGATACCGAGCGCCGGTGCGCAGAAATTCATCACATGCCAGAAGGCGTCAGTGGCGTGCACGGGCAGGGACAAGGCAGGTCGGCAAGGCGAAGGGCGCGTCCGTCGTACGCCGCGTGAAGCGACTGCAACCCGGAACGCGACACGAATTTTATAATCCGGCAATGAGCGTCTTCGCGCTGGGCATCAACCACACGACCGCGCCGCTGGATCTGCGCGGCAGGTTCACGCTCGCGCCGCAACAGCTCACGGCGACGCTGCAGGCCTTTCGCTCGCGCCTCGAGCGCATCGAGGAAGTCGCCATCGTCTCGACCTGCAACCGCACCGAGGTCTACGTCGGCGCCGATGTCGCCGCCGTCGATCCGGCGGTTGAATGGCTGGCCAGCATGGGCGGCGTCGCGCCGGCCACGCTGCGGTCGCACTCGTACGTGCTCGAAGGCCCGTCGGCGGCGCGCCACGCGTTTCGCGTCGCCAGCGGCCTCGACTCGATGGTTCTCGGCGAGCCGCAGATCCTCGGGCAGCTGAAGGATGCGATCCGCGAAGCCGGCAGCGCCGGCACGCTCGGGACGACGCTGCAGCAGATGTTCCAGCGCTCGTTCGCGGTCGCCAAGGAAGTGCGGACCTCGACCGAGATCGGCGCCCACTCGATCAGCATGGCCGCGGCAGCGGTGCGCCTCGCATCGCAGCTCTTCGAGGACATGCGTCAGACGCAGGTGCTCTTCGTCGGCGCCGGCGAGATGATCGAGCTTGCAGCAACGCACTTCGCGGCGCGCCACCCGAAGCTGCTCGCCGTCGCCAACCGCGGCGCGGCGCGGGCGGAAGAGCTCGGCGCAAAGTTCTCGGCGGCGACCTTTCCCCTCGCCGACCTGCCGACGCGCCTCGCGGAGTTCGACATCGTCGTCTCGTGCACGGCGAGCATGCTGCCGATCATCGGCCTGGGCGCCGTCGAGCGCGCGCTGAAGGCGCGCCGGCACCGGCCGATGTTCATGGTCGACCTCGCCGTGCCGCGCGACATCGAGCCCGAGGTCGCACGCCTGTCGGACGTCTATCTCTACACGCTCGACGATCTCTCGGCGCTCGTGCAGATGGGCGGCGAGAAGCGCGAGGCCGCGGTCGCGCAGGCGGAGGCGATCATCGAGACCGGCGTGCAGAGCTTCGTGCAGTGGCTCGACAGGCGCGGCTCGGTGCCGCTGATCCAGGCGCTGCACGCGCAGGCCGACGACTGGCGCGGCGCCGAGATGGCGCGTGCCAAGAAGCTGCTTGCAGGCGGCGCCGGCATCGACGCCGTCCTGGAAGCGCTCTCGCGCGGCCTCACGCAAAAGCTCCTGCACGGCACGCTTGCCGAGCTCAACGCCGCCGAAGGCGACGAGCGCACGCGGCTGGCGCAGACGGTCTCGCGCCTCTTCCTGCGCACCAGCGGCCGCGGCCTGGGCGACGACAAGCGTTAGCGACGCGGACGGCGTCGACGAAGGCGCGCCGCGCCGTCGTCCGGCGCAACCCGCTCGCGTCGCCTCCTCTTCGCCCGCCCCGACACCGATCCGACCCATGAAGCCCTCTCTTCGCCAGCAGTTCGAGCGCCTCGCCTTGAGGCTGGGCGAGCTCGACGCCTTGCTCGCCGACGGCAGCATCGCCGCCGACATGAAGCGCTACCGCGAGCTCGGCCGCGAGCACGCGGAGGCCGCATCGCTGGTGGGCCTGTTCCGCCGCTACGAGGAGCGCGAGCGCGATCTCGCAGGTGCTCGCGAGATGCTCGTCGAATCGGCCGGCGATGACGCCATGGTCGGGATGGCGCGCGAGGAATCCGAGTCGGCCGCCGCCGACCTGACGCGACTGCTCGCCGAAGTCCAGGCCGCGCTCCTGCCGCGCGATCCCGACGACGAGAGGAACGTCTTCCTCGAGATCCGCGCCGGCACCGGCGGCGACGAGTCGGCGCTCTTCGCCGCCGATCTCGCGCGCATGTATTTGCGCTTCGCCGAGCGCCGGCGCTGGAAGACCGAGGTGCTCTCGCAGAGCCTCAGCGACCTCGGCGGCTACAAGGAGCTCGTCGTCCGCGTCGAGGGCGAGGACGTCTATGCCGCGCTCAAGTTCGAGTCGGGCGGACATCGCGTCCAGCGCGTGCCGCAAACCGAGACGCAGGGCCGGATCCACACCAGCGCCTGCACGGTGGCCGTCATGCCCGAGCCCGACGAGGCGGAAGAAGTGACGCTCGATCCGTCGGAGCTGCGCATCGACACCTTCCGCGCCAGCGGCGCCGGCGGCCAGCACGTCAATAAGACCGACAGCGCGATCCGCATCACGCACCTACCGACCGGCATCGTCGCCGAATGCCAGGACGACCGCTCGCAGCATCGCAACAAGGCGAAGGCGCTGGCGGTGCTGACCGCGCGCCTGCGCGACAAGGAGCGCTCGGAGCGCGCTGCGAAGGAGGCTGCGACCAGGAAAGGCCTGATCGGCACCGGCGACCGCAGCGACAGGATCCGCACCTACAACTTCCCGCAGGGCCGGCTCACCGACCACCGGATCGGCCTCACGCTCTACAAGCTGCAGGCGATCCTCGACGGCGATCTCGTCGAGCTGATCGCGGCGCTACAGGCGGCGCAGGCAGCCGAGCAGCTCGCCGCGCTGGAGAGCGGCGAGGCGTGACGACCGTCGCCCAGGCGCTCGCCGACGCACGCGCTCGGGGGGTCACGTCGCTCGACGCGCAGCTGCTGCTGGCGCGCGTCCTGGCGACGACGCGCACCGGGTTGATCGCGAACGACGATCGGCTGCTGAGCGACGACGATCTGCGTCGCTGGACCGACCTCGCGACACGGCGCGCATCGGGCGAACCGGTCGCGTACCTGCTCGGCGAGAAGGAGTTCTGTGGCCTGATGCTGGAAGTGCGCGCCGGCGTCCTCGTGCCGCGGCCCGAGACCGAGCTGCTCGTCGACTGGTCAACCGATCTGCTCGGCGCGCAGGCGCAGCGCCCGACCGTGCTCGACCTCGGAACGGGCAGCGGCGCGATCGCGCTCGCGCTGAAGCACCGCTGCCCGCAGGCGCTCGTCACGGCGACGGACGCCAGCGCCGTCTCGCTCGCGGTGGCGCGGTCCAATGCGGCGCGGCTCGGCCTGGACGTCGAGCTCCTCGCAGCGTCGTGGTGGGACGGCTTTGGAGCGCGCCGCTTCGACATGGTCGTCGCCAATCCGCCCTATGTGGCGGCCGGCGACCCGCATCTCGCCGCACTCTGGCACGAGCCGCTCGAGGCGCTGGTGTCCGGCGCGGACGGGCTCGAGGCCCTGGCGACCATCGCCCGGGGCGCGAGCGATCACATCGAGCCCGGCGGCTGGCTGTTGCTCGAGCATGGCTTCGATCAGGGAGCCGCTGTCCGGGCGCTGCTCGAGACGGCGGGGTTGGCGGGGATCGCCACGCGCCGCGACCTCGCCGGCCACGAGCGCGTCACCGGCGGCCGACTCCGACCGGCCCGTTAACGAGCTGTCACACCCCTGACCAGCGGAATCAAAGCGCGACTTTCCCCCGTGAAATAGCCCCGTTCTGCGCCGAATCCCGGCGCGGTTCAGCGGAGAACCAACACGCGCCGCAGCGCAACGTCGTAGGATGAATTCGAGGCCGGAGTCGGGTCTCGTTCCTGTCTCCGGTGGTGTCGAGGAGGGTCCCATGCGAGTCGTGCTCTGGATCGTGTTGGCAGCGGCCTCGCTGCTGCCGCCGGCTGCCGCTCTCGCGGCAGGCGAGGGTCTCTCCGCCGATGCCGATCGCGTGCCCTGGGCGCGCTTCCAGGGTCGGTTCGGTGCCGCCCCCGGAGCGCCCGCGTGGCGCGCGACGCTGGCGCCGTTCGAGCGCACCGGCCTCAAGGTCGGCGGCCTCGGCCTGCTGGGCGACGTCTACCTGTTCGGCACGAAGGACGCTGCAAGTGCGCCCGTCACCGGCTTTCGCGCCACCAGCGGCGTGATCATCGGCTCGCGCAGCACGTGGCTCGGCTCCGGCGCCATGGCGTCGAACGGCATGTTCGGCGCCGACCGGCGCCTCTTCGGACCCGGCGTCCCGGCGCTGGCGAGCGCGAGCGAGACCGGCATCGACGCGTCCACCGTGCCCTACATCGGCATCGGCTACAGCACCCTGTGGCCGAAGAGCGGCTGGAGCTTCAGCGCCGATCTCGGCGTCGTCTCGCAGAGCCCGTCCAGCGTCACGCGATTCGGGCGCGTCGTCGGGGGCTCGCAAAGCCTCGACGACCTCGTCCGCGACATGCGCCTCGCGCCCGTGGTGCAGCTCGGCGTCTCGTATTCCTTCTGATCCGCTCGATGGGCGTTTCCCGGTAAAGTCGCCCGATCGACATTCCATCAGGCGGGCTCTCACCATGAGCGACGTTCAACAGCGCATCGACGACCTCGTCAAGAACAACCGCGTGGTCCTGTTCATGAAGGGGACCGCGCAGTTCCCGATGTGCGGCTTCTCCGGCCGCGCGATCCAGATCCTGAAGTCCTGCAAGGTCTCCGACCTGAAGACGGTCAACGTCCTCGAGGACGACGAGATTCGCCAGGGCATCAAGGGCTACTCGGACTGGCCGACGATCCCCCAGCTCTATGTCAACGGCGAGTTCGTCGGCGGCTCGGACATCATGACCGAGATGTACCAGGCCGGCGAGCTGCAGCAGACGCTCGGCGTCGCCGCCTGACGACGCGGCCCCCGTGGCCGGCGCCTGCAAGCGCGTCGTCGTCGGCGTCACCGGCGCGACCGGCGCCGTCTACGCGATCCGTCTGCTCGAGCGCCTGCGCGCCTCGGAATGCGAGACGTATCTGGTCGCGACGTCCGCCGGGCTGATCAACGTCCACCACGAGCTCGGGCTCGACCGCAAGGCGCTCGAAGCGCTGGCCGACGTGGCCTACAGCCCCGGCGACATCGGCGCCGCGATCGCCAGCGGCTCGTTCGCGGCCGACGCGATGGTCGTTGCGCCGTGCTCGATGAGGTCGCTTGCGGCGATCGCGAACGGCCTCTCCGACAACCTCCTCACGCGCGCGGCGGACGTCGCATTGAAGGAGCGCCGCAAGCTGCTGCTGCTGGTGCGCGAGACGCCGTTCAACCTCGCGCACCTGCGCAACATGACGAGCGTGACCGAGATGGGCGCGATCGTCTTCCCGCCGCTGCCGGCCTTCTATCACCGGCCGACGACGATCGACGAGCTCGTCGCCGAGACGGTCGAGCGCGCGCTGTCGCTGCTCGGCGTCGCCGGCGCGGCGCCGAAGACCTGGTCGGGGCTTTGACGACCTCTGTCCTCAGGCGGGATTGAATTCCCAGGCGCGACGCGCGCCAAATACCGCGTTCGGATATTCGGGCCGGCCGCGACTGCCGTTGTAGCGGCCGAGCGCCATGTACAGATCGCCGCGCTCGCGCTCGAGATAGTGGCGCAGGATGACGCAGCCGAAGCGCAGGTTGGTCTGCATGTGGAACAGGCGCCCGGCGTCGCCGTCGCCGATCAGCCGGGCCCAGAACGGCATCACCTGCGTGTAGCCGCGCGCGCCCACCACGCTGATCGCGTACTTGCGAAAGCCGCTCTCGACCTGCACGAGGCCGAGGAGCAGCGCCGGCTCGAGGCCGGAGCGCTTGGCTTCGTACCAGAGCGTCTGGAGAAACTCGACGCGGGTGACGAGCTCGGTCTTCTGCTTCCTGAGGCGATCGCTCATCGCGCCGAGCCAGCGCAGGTAGGCCAGGCGCTGGTCCATCGTGGTGAAGCTCGGCCTGGGCGGCGCCGCGTCGGCCACTGCCGCCGCGAGCGCGCCGCGCACGGCGTCGGCCAGCGGCTCCTCGGCCTGGGCACCGGCGCGAGCGATGCGCGGCCACGACGTCGCCAACGGCGCCAGGACCGTCGCGGCGACCAGCGCTCGCCTGTCTCTCCCGCGGTGGGAGAGCACGCCGGTCATGCGCCGAGCTTGCCCTTCAGGACGGCAAGCGCGTTGTCAGCGGGAACTGGCGTGGCGGCGGCGTCGCGGCGACCCTGGTACTCGAGCTCGCCGGCCTTCAGGCCTCGGTCGGAGAGGACGACGCGGTGCGGCACGCCGATCAGCTCCCAGTCGGCGAACATCGCACCGGGACGCTCGCCGCGATCGTCGAGCACGACATCGATGCCGGCCTCCACGAGACCCGCGTACAGCGCGTCGGCCGCTGCGCGAACCGCTTCCGATCGGTCGTAACCGATCGGGCAGACGACGAGCGTGAACGGCGCGATCGCCTGTGGCCAGATCATCCCGCGCTCGTCGTGGTTCTGCTCGATCGCCGCGCCGACGATGCGCGTGATGCCGATGCCGTAGCAGCCCATCTGCAGCAGCTGCGGCTGACCCTTCTCGTCGAGGAAGGTCGCATTCATGCTCTTGCTGTAGTACGAGCCGAGCAGAAACACGTGACCGACCTCGATGCCGCGCTGGACCTGGAGCGTGCCCTGGCCGTCGGGCGAGGGATCGCCGACGACGGCGTTTCGGATGTCGGCGATGTGCTCGGGCTCGGGCAGGTCGCGGCCCCAGTTGGCGCCGGTGTAGTGAAAGCCCTCCTCGTTCGCGCCCGAGACGAAATCGCTCATCTGCGCGACCGAGCGATCGACGACGACTCGCGGCGCGCGCCGCGTGCCGATCGGCCCGAGGTAGCCGGGCCGGCAACCGAAGGTCGACTCGATCTCGGCAGCGGTCGCGAAACGAAAACCTCGGTCGAGCCCGGGAAGCTTGCCGGTCTTGACCTCGTTGAGCGAGTGATCGCCGCGCACGAGAAGGAGCCAGATCGTCGCTTCGGCCGGCACGCCGTCGCTGGCCTCGCCCTCGGTCGCGAGCACCAGTGACTTGACCGTCTTCGAGAGCGGCAGCCGGAGCAGCGCCGCGACGTCCTCGCAGGTGCTCTTGCCTGGCGTCGGCGTCTTCGCGATCGCCATCGTCGGCGCGGCACGCGGCGCGGCGGGAGCGACCGCCTCGGCCAGCTCGATGTTGGCCGCGTAGTCCGATCCCGTGCTGTAGACGATCGCGTCTTCGCCGGTCTCGGCAATCACCTGGAACTCATGCGAGCGGATGCCGCCGATCGAGCCGTTGTCGGCCGCGACCGGGCGAAACACCAGGCCCATGCGATCGAAGATGCGCACGTAGGCCGCGAACATCGCGTCGTAGCTCAGGCGCGCGGCGTCGAGGTCGCGGTCGAAGGAATACGCGTCCTTCATCGTGAACTCGCGGCCGCGCATGACGCCGAAGCGCGGCCGGCGCTCGTCGCGGAACTTGGTCTGGACGTGATAGAAATTCCGCGGCAGTGCGCGGTAGCTGCGCAGCTCCTGGCGAGCGATGTCGGTGATGACCTCCTCGCTCGTCGGCTGGATCACGAAGTCGCGGTCGTGCCGGTCCTTGACGCGCATCAGCTCGGGCCCGTACTTCTGAAACCGTCCCGATTCCTGCCAGAGCTCGGCCGGCTGAACGACCGGCATCAGGAGTTCGATCGCACCGGCGCGGTTCATCTCCTCGCGCACGATCGCCTCGATCTTGCGGATGACGCGC
>JBBRZP010000049.1:0-22508 GCA_038236565.1 Burkholderiales bacterium
CGCCCTACGAGCGGCCGATGAACATGATGTTCCAGAGCTACGCGCTCTTCCCGCATCTCACGGTCTTCGACAACATCGCCTTCGGCCTGCGTCGCGACAAGCTGGCGGCGGCGGAGATCCAGAGCCGGGTCGAGGCGATGCTCAAGCTGGTGCAGCTCGGCGCCTACGCCAGGAGAAAGCCGCATCAGCTCTCCGGCGGACAGCAGCAGCGCGTCGCGCTCGCGCGCAGCCTGGCGAAGAAGCCGCAGCTCCTGCTCCTCGACGAGCCGCTCGGCGCGCTCGACAAGAAGCTGCGCGAGGAGACGCAGATCGAGCTCGCCAACATCGTCCACGACGTCGGCGTCACCTGCGTCATGGTCACGCACGACCAGGAAGAGGCGATGACGATGGCGTCGCGCATCGCGGTGATGAGCGAGGGCCGCTTCCTGCAGGTCGGCGCGCCGACCGAGATCTACGAGACGCCGGCGAGCCGCTTCGTCGCCGACTTCATCGGCAACGTCAATCTCATGGACGGCATGCTCGTCGAGGACGAAGCGGGCCACGTCGTCGTCGACTGCGGCGACGTGCGCCACTGGATCGGCCACGGCATCACCGGAACGCGCGGCATGGCCGTCACCGTGGCCGTGCGACCCGAGAAGATCCGCCTTCAGCGCGACGATGGGTCGCGGCCGACGCAGCCCGGTGATCAGTCCTTCAACGAGGTCCGCGGCACGATCAAGGACATGGCGTACTTCGGCGACTACACCGTCTACCACCTGCAGCTCGCGGGCGGGCGGGTACTCAAGGTGAGCCAGACCAACGTCGAGCGCCAGCCCGACCGGCCGCTGACCTGGGGCGATGCCGCCCGGGCGAGCTGGTCCGACCTGTCGCAGGTCGTCCTGCCGCGATGAGCCGCGCCGTCCGCGGCGGGCGTTTCGCCGTCATCGCGGTGCCCTACGCGTGGCTGCTCGCGTTCTTCCTGCTGCCGTTCCTGGTCGTCGCGCGGATCAGCGTCTCCGAGATGGAGGCGACGACGGTCAAGGACATCGTCGCGTGGAAGGACGGCGCGATCGCCTTCAGCCTGAAGTTCGGCAACTACCTGCTGCTGGCGCAGGACGATCTCTACCTGCGCACCTACGGCTCGAGCCTGCTGTTCGCAGCGGTGACGACGGTCCTGTGCCTCGCGATCGGCTACCCGTTCGCGTATTTCATGGCCCGGTCGCGCCGCTCGCTCCAGCCTGCACTGCTCATGCTGGTCATGCTGCCGTTCTGGACCTCGTTCCTGCTGCGCGTGTACGCGTGGAAGGCGCTGCTGACCGAGCAGGGGCTCGCGGCGAACGCGATCGAAGCCCTCGGGCTCGACCGCGCCATGGCGGCCGTCGGCCTCGTTCCCGGCCCGGGCCAGCTCATGAACACGCCGTTCTCGCTGATCCTCGGCATGACCTACACCTACCTGCCGTTCATGATCCTGCCGCTCTACTCCACCTTCGCGAAGATGGACCTGCGCCTGCTCGAAGCGGCCGCCGACCTCGGCGCCTCGGCCTGGACGGCGTTCTGGCGCGTCACCGTCCCGCTCTCGGGGCCGGGAATCGTCGCCGGCTCGATGCTCGTCTTCATCCCGTGCGTCGGCGAGTACGTGATTCCGGAGCTGCTCGGCGGGCCGCAGACGCAGATGATCGGCCGCACGCTCTGGGACGAGTTCTTCAGCAACAACGACTGGCCGATGGCCTGCGCCGTCGCGGTGACGATGGTCCTGCTGGTGATCGTCCCGCTGGCAGTGTTCAGCCGCTACCAGGCCGAAGCGTCGGCGCGCTCGAGCTGAGGCGATGCGGGCGTCGGCCTTCAACCGCTGGTTCGCGCGCGCCTGGCTCGCGCTCGGCTACGCCTTCCTCTACGTGCCGATCGTCGCGCTCGTCGCGTACTCGTTCAACGACTCGCCCGTCGCCAACGTCTGGCGCGGATTCACTCTGCGCTGGTACGTCGCGCTCGCCTCCGATCGCGAGCTGCTCGCCGGACTGGCGCTCTCGCTCAAGGTCGCGCTGACGACAGCCTGCGCCTCGGTCGTGCTCGGAACGCTCGCCGCCTTCGCGCTGGTGCGCTATCCACGCTTCTTCGGCCGCACGCTCTTCACCGGCATGGTCGCCGCGCCGCTGGTGATGCCCGAGGTGATCATCGGCCTGTCGTTGCTGCTGATGCTCGTGTCGCTCCAGCGCACCACCGAAGCAGCCTTCGGTGTCGGCTTTCCCGAGCGCGGGATGATGACGATCTGGCTCGGCCACCTGTTGCTCGGCCTCGCGTATGCGACGGTCGTCATCCGCGCCCGCCTGCAGACGCTCGATCCGCAGCTCGAGGAGGCCGCGCTCGACCTCGGAGCGCGGCCGTGGCAGGTGTTCTGGCTCGTGACGCTGCCGATGATCGGCCAGTCGCTGCTCTCCGCGTTCCTGCTCACCTTCACGCTATCGCTCGACGACGTCGTTCTCTCGGCATTCCTCTCCGGCCCGGGCGCGACGACGATGCCGCTGGTGATCTTCTCGCGCGCCCGGCTCGGCCTCAACCCGAGCGTCAATGCGGTGGCGACGATCATCATCGCCGTGGTCGCGATCGGGGTCGTCGTCGCGAGCTTCGTCATCGCGGCCAACGAGCGCCGGCGCCTGATCGATGCGGCGGCCGCGAAACGGCCGTCGGCCGCGGCATGAGCACCGGCACCGCGCGCATCGGCCTCGCCTACCTCTCGCTCGCCGCGTCGATGGCGATCGTCGGCGCCTACGTGGGCTTCTCGAAGGCGCTGGTCGTCGTCTTCCCGATCTTCGTCCTGGCGGGCCTGCGCTTCGCGATCGGCGCGGTCGCCATGGCGCCGTGGCTGCGTCGACCGGCGAGCGAGACGCCGCTCGACGCGCGAACGCACCGGCTCCTGTTCCTCGAGTCGTTCTTCGGCAATTTCCTGTTCTCGATCTGCATGCTGTTCGGCATCCGCCAGAGCTCGGCGCTCGCTGCCGGCGTGATCATGGCCGCGCTGCCCGCCGTCGTCGCGCTGCTCTCGTGGGCCCTGCTCGGCGAGCGCGTCCGGCCGCGGGTCGGCACCGGCATCGGCTGCGCAATTGCCGGCATCGCGCTCGTCGCTTTCGCGCGGGACGCCGACGGCGAGCTCGCCAGCGGCTCGCTCGTCGGCGTCGCCTTGCTCCTCGGTGCGGTGACCTGCGAGGCGACCTACGTCGTGATCGGCAAGAAGCTCTCGGCGACGATCGGGCCGAAGCGCATCAGCGCTCTCATCAACCTCTGGGGCCTGGCGCTGGTCGCGCCCTTCGCCCTCTGGCAGCTGCGCGACTTCTCGCCGGCCTTCATCCCGACGTCGTCGTGGGTGCTGCTCGTCGTGTACTCGATCGCCGCGAGCGTCGTCACGGTGTGGCTCTGGATGACGGGCCTCAAGCACGTGCCGGCCTCGTCGGCCGGCATCTTCACGGTGTTCCTGCCGGTGAGCGCGGCTGCCGTCGGGGCGATGTTCTACGGCGAGGAGTTCACGACGTCGCAAGCGGCTGCGTTCGCGCTGGCGCTGGGAGGCGTGGTGCTGGCGACGTGGCCGTCGCGCCAGCCACGCTGAGCCGGCTCGCGAGCGCGTCGCGCGCCAGCCGCGAGACGACGCGCGGCGCCTCGCCCTTCAGGCGATGGTCCGACCAGACCTGGCGCCAGCGCCGGGCGCCGGGCTCGCCGTTGCGCAGACCCAGGATGTGGCGCGAGACGTGCGACCAGGGCTCGCCGGTGCGCGCGAGCAGCCGCTCCATGTAGTCGACCATCGCGTCCTCGACGGCGTCGCGGTCGAGCGTCGACGCCGCATCGCCGAAGAAGCGCCGGTCCCAGTCGGCCAGGTCCCACGGATGGTGGTAGGCGGCCCGGCCGACCATGACGCCGTCGAGCGACTGCAGCTGCGCATCGATCGCGTCGGCTTCGGCGATGCCGCCGTTGACGACGAAGACGAGTTCCGGGAAGTCGCGCTTCAACGCACGCACGACGTCGTGGCGCAGCGGCGGCAGCTCGCGGTTTTCCTTCGGGCTGACGCCGCGCAGCCAGGCGTTCCGGGCGTGGACGATGAAGACGCTCGCGCCGCCGCGCTCGGCGACGGTGCCGACGAAGTCGCGCACGAAGCCGTATTCCTCCGAGCGATCGAGACCGATGCGGTGCTTGACCGTCACCGGGATCGCGACGGCGTCGCGCATCGCCGCGATGCACGCGGCGACGAGCGCCGGCTCGGCCATCAGGCAGGCGCCGAAAGCGCCGCGCTGCACACGCTCGCTCGGGCAGCCGCAATTGAGGTTGATCTCGGCGTAGCCCCAGCGCTCGCCGAGCCTTGCGCACGCGGCGAGATCGTCGGGCTCGCTGCCGCCGAGCTGGAGTGCCACCGGCTGCTCGCACGCATCGAAGTCGAGGTGGCGCGCGACGTCGCCGTGCAGGAGCGCGCCCGTCGTCACCATCTCGGTGTAGAGCCGCGCACGCGTCGTCAGCAGTCTGTGGAAGAAGCGGCAATGCCGGTCCGTCCAGTCCATCATCGGGGCGACGGCGAGGCGCCAGGGCGAGCGCGGGGCGCTCATGTCGTGCACCGACGTTCTCCGCATCGGGACGGCACGACGTTCGATCGGCGCGATGGCATGGACCTCATTGTCCGTCCGCGCGCCGGATCTGCAGACGGAGCGACCTGGGACTGTCCCGACCCGGTACGGCGTTCCGGAGGTCAGCGCTCGTGATAGCCCGCGGCCTCGCTCGAGCCGGGGCTCAGGCCGCCGCCATCCCCGTATCGGACCGACCGATGGACGCCAGCTGCTGGCGCGCGCGCTGCGTCGCCCGGTCGATCAGGAAGGCGTTCTCGAACGCCCGCATCCGTCCGCCTTCGCACAGGCGCGCGAGCGTGCGCGCAGTCATCGAGATCGTCTCGCGGCCCTTGACGCCGTGGGCGAACAGGAAGAGCGTGCGGCCCGGGCTCATGTAGGTGAGGCGGACCTTCTCCCACTGGTCCTTGAGATTGAGCTGGTACGAGAAGCCGAGCTGGAGGTGATCGCGAAGCTGCGGGCCGGCAGCGAACTCGGGCGACTCGACCGGCTCTTCGATCGCGGGATCCGGCGCGAGCGTCGACGGCGCGGGCGCGTCGGGGTCGCCATGCGGCAGCACCGGGAACGGCACGTCGCCGCCAGCGTCGTCCCCCAGGGAGATGTCGACCGAAGCCGAACGATCAGGCGGCGGCGCGAGCGCAGCGGCGGCCTGCGCCTCGGCCGCGCGCCGGGCCAGCGCTGCACGCGCTTCGTTCGCCGGATGGCGCGACCAGTCGATCTCGCCTTCGGAGATCAGGCCGATGGCCTGGCCCTCCGCAGCCGAGAAGCGCTGCTCGACGATGGGAATCGCGGCCTGCGCCTGCTCGGGCTCCGGCTCTGCCGCGGCTTCCTCGGGGCTCGGAACCGGGATGCGGAACGCGGCCTCGAGCGTGCGCACCAGCATGTTGTGGTCGAGGTCGCTGCGATCGGTCCCCTTGAGCGAGCCCGAGTGCTGCGAGATCAGCTGGCCGAAGAACGCGTCCTGCGCGGCCGGCGGCCACTCCACGAACTTCATGCCCGCGGTGAGCTCGGACATGAGTCCCGGCAATCCGACGACGAACTGCTTCCTCTCCTCGAGCGATCGCTTCGGCTGGATGCTGGTCGCCAACGCGACGCCGGTGCGGCGCAGGCTCTGCGCGTGCGTGCTCTCGGGGCCGTCCCGCCGCGACGACATCACGATGGCCTGGCCCCACACGCCGGCCAGGAAGTCGCGCAGGAAGGCCGGCAGGGCAAGCGGCTCGAGAGCTGCGAAGAGGCGCTGGCTGAAGCGCTGCTGGACGCGCCACTCGAGCTCCTTGCCGCGGAGGGTCGCTGCGGCGGAGCTCTCGCGGATCTCGGCGTGCGTCTGCTCGGCCACGAAGCGCTCGAGCTCGAGCAGCTTGGCGTCGTAGACCTGGAGCTGGTCGAAGTCGCCGTCGACGATCTCCTTGACCAGGCCGCTGATGCGATCAAGCAGCTCGCGCGCCGGGCCGCTCTCGAACGAGTCGAAGGCGCAGGCGAGCGAGGCGATGCGGTTGATGAAGCGCCGGACCGGATGGCGCCGCGACGAGAAGAAGCTGCTGTCGACGAGCGCGGCGCGCAGCACCGGCAACTGCAGCCGCGCGATCTGTCGCGCCATCTGCGGCGGCACGCGCGAATCCGAGAGGATCTGGTCGAACAGGCTGCTGACGACCTCGATGACCAAGTGATCGAGCTTGCCGCGCGACGCCTGCATCAGCTCGTCGCGATGGGCGCGGATGAGGTTGGCGGCCATCAGCCCCGAGAGGCCGCTCGACGGCGCCTGCACCTGGTAGGCGCCGAGCGGCACGCCGGGTCGGGTCGAGGCGGCGAAGTCGGCGTCGCCGTCGCGCGTGTACTGGCCGTAGCCGCTGTCGCGCGCGGAGTCGAGCTCGCCGCGCATGCTCAGGCTGCCGTTGAGACGGCGCAGCAGGCTCATCAGCTCGATGTCGGCCTCGGCCGCGCCGGCCGCGCGCGGCACGCCTTGCGCTGCGCCGAACGATCCGGGCATCGCGCCGCGGATCAGGCGATCGAGCAAACCAGCCGAACTCTCGGGATCGCCGCTCTCGGAGATCGGATCGCCGTGCCGGCCGAGGATCGAGCGCTCCCAGTCGCGCGCGCCGCCGGGGGTCTCGGCGCCGATCCGCCCCTGCCACGACGCCTCCCAGGCCTTGCGCGCTTCGTCGAAGGCCGGGCCGGGGCCGGGCACGGCCGGGCGCGCGGCGGGTCGCGCGCCGAAGCTGTCGGGCGGACGCATCCCCAGGTCGGTCGGGCGGATGCCGCGTTGCACGAGGTCGGCGATGATCGACTGGTAGCACGCCGACATCGCACTGGCCATCGCCTGGCCGAGCTCGCGGGCGAAGATCTTCTGCGTGGCAGGCTCGTCGGTGATCTTCTCGATCGCCTTGTGCAGCGCCAGGCCCAGCACCGCGCCGCGCAGCGGATTGCGGTCGGGGTCGGCCCAGCCGGTCTGCAGGAGGGCGTTCATGTAGCCGTCGAGCTCGCGCAACTCGGCCTCGCTGCCGTGCGAGATCACCTGGCCGATGCGACCGAAGGAGATCCGCTCCTCGATCTGGTCCTCGCCGACCAGACTGATCGACTGCCAGTCGGTCTTGGCCTTGTCGACGGCCGGCCCGCTCCGCGCGGCCATGTCCTCGGCGACACCGTCGCGCAGCGCCGCGCCGAACGAGGCGAGGAAGAGCTCGCGGCTCTCGAGGATGTGGATCTGTGCGAAGGCGATCTGCCCGCGCTCGCGGTACGTCGACGCCGACTTCATCTGCATCAGCAGGCTGTTGGCCACGTCGATGACGATGCCGGCCGCGGTCGCTCGGATCTTGTCCTGCGCGAAGGCGAGTGCAGCGGTGGTCGACGAATCGCTCAGGCTCATGGTGTCAGCTTCAGGCGAACCTTGGCCGTGGCCGGACGGACGGCCGGGCGTGAGCTGAAAGTATCGTCGCTAAAGGGCCCTCCACCGCACCGCCGGACCGGGCCTAATGCACGCCCGTCCGCCAGCGTGGACCCCGCGTGTCAGGGGGATGGTGCCGTGGCTGCCTGCCGGCGCGGAGCCGCGGGCGCGGCGGCGCGCGCCGCGACGCTGGCGATGTCGGCGACGAAGCGCGGCCAGAGCGCCCGCGGCAGGTCGTGTCCCATGCCGTCGATGACGTCGATCGCGGCGCCGGCGATCTTGGCGTGGAGGTCGCGGCCAGCCGCAACCGGCACGAGCGCGTCGGCGGCGCCGTGGATGATCTGCGTCGGCGCGACGATGCGAGACAGGAGCGGCGAGCGATCGCCGTCGGCCGCGATCGCCACCATCTGGCGCGCCGTGCCCGCAGGCCGGTACGAGCGGCGGACGGACACCGAGAAGCGCTCGCGCAGCTCGTTGGGCGCGGCTGGATACACCGGGCTGCCGATCAGCGCATAAAGCCTCACGTAATGCTCGACGATGCTGTCGATCGAGCCCGGTTCCGCGGGCCGCGAGATCATGGCGGTGCGCACCTTCAGGGTCGGCCCGGGCAGGCGCCGGGCGCCGCTGCTGGTCATCATCAGCGTCAGGCTCTTGACGCGCTCGGGCCAGCGCGTCGCGAGGTGCTGGGCGATCATCCCGCCCATCGACGCGCCGCAGACGTGCGCCCGCTCGATGCCGAGCGCATCGAGGATGCCGACGCTGTCGGCGGCCATGTCGGCCAGGGTGTACGAGCTCTTCACCCGGATGCCGAAGGCGTAGCGCAGCGAATCGATCGCCAGGTTCGGCATGCCGTCGGCGTCGAAGCTTTCGCTGAGGCCGCTGTCGCGGTTGTCGAAGCGGATGACGCGAAAGCCCCGGGCGACGAGCAGTGCGACGAAGTCGGCATGCCAGCCGAGCAGCTGCATTCCCAGCCCCATGATCAGGAGCAGCGGCTCCCCCGAAGGCGAACCGTGGTCCTCGATCTCGAGCTGCGTGCCGTTGGTGCTGATCTGCATCGAAGCGCGGGCCGCGGCGGTCAGCCGGCCACGGCGGCGCCCCTGGCCGCGCCGGTCCGGAAGAACAAGCGGCGGGCGCCGGACGCTTCGAAGCTGCGCCACGCCCCGATCGGCTGGGCCAGCCGGTCGGCGACGGCGTAGAGCGCGAGCGGATTCATGCCGAGGCCGACGTGGCTCGCGGGCACCTCGATGTTCTCGGCCAGCGGCGAGGGCTCGTTCAGGCTGCAGCGCCACGCAACGATGCCGTCGCTACGCGAGAAGATCGACGTCGTCGGCACCGGCGGCGCGACGCGGATCTGCTCCATGACGTCGCCGTTGCCGACCTTGTTGCCGCTCAGCAGCTCGTAGATCCGCCAGGCGTTGGTCGCCCTCGGGTGGCCGGTGAACGGCGTGCCGAGGGTGATGACGCAGCGCGCGAGATCGGGATGGAGCTTGGCGAGCTCGCGCGCGTAGATGCCGCCCAGGCTCCAGCCGATCAGGCTGACTGGCTGGCCGTGCTTGTCGGCGAGAGCGCGGATGTCGTCGGCCGAGCGCTCGAGCACGCCCGGACGCGGACCGAGGTTGAGGCCCTGTCCCCACGCGTGGGTCACGTAGCCGAGCTTCTTCAGCAGATGCCGGAGCGGCACGGTCGTCGCGTCATTGGCGCCCATGCCCGGGAAGACCAGCACCGGATGGCCGTCACCACGCGGGAGCTTGCGCATCCACGGCCAGGAGGCGACGAGCGACAGCAGCTCCACCGGCGCCCGTCCTTCGAGCAGCATCAGGAGCACGCCCGGGGATCGCTCGGCGCGGCGCCGCTTCTTGTCGGCGGCCGAGGCAACGGTCTTTGCGAGAGGAAGTCCTGGCATGCGCGAGGAAGGGGTCATGGGACCAAGAGATGGTAGCGGGACCGCCCCGGTTTGCGCCGGGCCGCGGCCTGCGGGTCATGTCGCATTGACGACATCGTCACGGCGGCGCAGGGCCAGACCCTCGTTGGCAATCAGTGCACCCACGACCAGGGCGCCGCCGGCAAGGACGTGCGGGCCGGGCACCTCGTCGGCCCCGAGCCACGTCCAGGTGACGCCGAAGATGATCTCGAGCAGCGACAGCAGTGCCGCCTCCGGCGCCGGCAGGTAGCGCGCCGCGGCGACGGCGATCAGGCATGGGATCGCCAGCTGCGCGACGCCGAGCAACGCCAGCAGCCCGATGTCGTGTCCCGATGCATGCAGCGGCAGCGCCAGCGGCGCGCTGACGAGAGTCGACATCACGGCGCCGATCAGCACGGCGACGAGCAGGTCGACCTCGCCGCGGCGGCTCTGATGGATCACCGTCCAGTTGATCGCGGCCGCGACCGGCACGCCGAACGCGACCGCGGTGCCCGCAAGATGGCGCAGGTCGGCGAGCGCGAATTCGTGGGCGTACATCCAGCCGATGCCGATCCCGGCGACGACGATCGCAGCCCAGGTCCGCATCGGCAGTCGCTGGCCAAGGACGACGCGGGCGACGAGGGCCGTGAGCAGCGGCGCGATGGCCATCGTCACCAGGACGTTGGCGACCGTCGTCATCGTGATCGCGATCATGAAGGCGGTGAACATCACCGCCCAGCACGCGCCGGAGATCCAGAGCATGCTGTCGCCGCTTCTCAGCGTCGCCGCAAGCGCCGCGAAACCGCGCAGGCGCGTGAGAACCACGATCAGCGCGGCGGCGTTGAAGACGCTGCGCCAGGCCGTCGCCTCGAAGCTGGTCGCCGAGTCGAGGTGGCGGGTGACGACGCCGGCGATGCTCCAGAGGAGCGTCGCGACGACCATCGCGGCGACGGCGCGCGAGTGGGTCAATAGTCGCTGCCGGCCGAGCCCGGCGCGAGGTTGTCGAACTTGGTGAGCGGCTTCAGGAAGATGAGACGCTCGGTGCCGGTCGGGCCGTTGCGCTGCTTGGCGATGATGATCTCGGCGATGCCAGGCTCCTTCGAATCCTTGTTGTAGTACTCGTCGCGGTAGATGAACATGATCACGTCGGCGTCCTGCTCGATCGCGCCCGACTCGCGCAGGTCGCTCATCATCGGCCGCTTGTCGGTGCGCGACTCGACGCTGCGGTTGAGCTGCGACAGCGCCAGCACCGGGCACTTCAGCTCCTTGGCGAGCGACTTCAGGGCGCGCGAGATCTCGCCGATCACGGTCGCCCGGTTCTCGTCGCTCGTGCCGTCGCTGCCGGTCATCAGCTGCAGGTAGTCGACGACGATCAGGCCGAGCTGGCCGCAGGTGCGCGCCTGCCGGCGTGCGCGCGCGCGCAACTCGGTCGGGCTGAGCGAGCCGCTCTCGTCGATGAAGAGGCTCACCTTGGCGAGCTTCTCGACCGCTTCCGATAGCCGTCCCCATTCGTCGTCGCGCAAGGCGCCGGTGCGCAGGCGCTGCTGGTCGATGCGGCCGAGCGAGCCGACCATCCGCAAGGCGAGCTGCGAGGCGCCCATTTCCATCGAGAACACGACCACCGGCAGGCCTTCCTTCACGGCGACGTGCTCGGCGATGTTGAGCGCGAGGGCGGTCTTGCCCATCGACGGCCGCGCCGCCAGCACGATCAGGTCGCCCGCCTGCAGCCCGGCCGTCATCTTGTCGAGGTTGTAGAAGCCGGTACGGACGCCGGTGACTTCCTCGGCGCCGTTCTCGTGCAGCTCGTTGACGCGGTCGATCAGCTGGACGACGAGCTGGTCCATGCTCTGGAAGCTCTGCCCCGAGCGCGAGCCTTCCTCGCCGATGCGGAAGATCTTGCCTTCGGCGTCGTCGAGGATCTGCGAGACCGGACGGCCTTGCGGATTGAACGCGCTGGTCGCGATCTCGTCGCTCGCCGCGACGAGCTTGCGGAGCACCGATCGCTCGCGCACGATCTCGGCGTAGCGGCGGATGTTGGCCGCGCTCGGCACGCTCTGCGCGAGCGCGTTGAGGTAGACGAGTCCGCCGATGTCCTCGGCCTTGCCGAGACGCTGCAACTGCTCGAACACCGTGATCACGTCCGCCGGCTTGGTGGCGTTGATCAGCGAGGCGATCGCCTCGTAGATCAGCCGGTGCTCGTAGCGATAGAAGTCACCGTCGGTGAGCAGGTCGCCGATCCGGTCCCAGGCGCCGTTGTCGAGCAGGAGGCCGCCGACGACGCTCTGTTCCGCCTCGACCGAGTGCGGTGGAACGCGCAGGCGCGCGACGTCGTCGTCACCGCGGAGGTCGGTCGCGGGAGGCGAGGACGAGAAGATCGCAGTCATGGGGAAATCATAGAGCCGCGCCCGGGTCCATCGGTGGACAACCCTGGGGACAGCCGTTGCACGGCCGGTGCAAACGTGCAAAAAAAGGGCTCCGAAGGAGCCCGCCCCTTCCTCTCGGAGGAGGGGGCGCGAAGCGGGGAAGGAGCAGCCCTGTCCGGGTCGTCGTCAGCTCGTCTCGCCGAGCACCACGACTTTGACGTCGACGACGACGTCGGTGTGCGGCGCCACCGTCACGGTGTGCTCGCCGACGGTCTTCAGCGGACCGTTGGGCATGCGCACCTGCGCCTTCGTGACCTTGAAGTCGATGCGGTTGAGCGCATCGGCGACGTCGGCGTTCGTGACCGAGCCGAAGAGACGTCCGTCGACCCCCGCCTTCTGCGTGATGTGGACCGTGCGGCCGCTCATCTTCTCGCCGAGCGCCTGCGCGCCGGCGAGCTTGTCGGCGGCGTGCTTCTCGAGCTCGACGCGCTTGTCCTCGAACTCCTTGATCGCCGTCGATGTCGCGCGGCGGGCCGCGCGCGTCGGGATCAGGAAATTGCGCGCGTAGCCGTCCTTGACCCTGACGACGTCGCCGAGATTGCCGAGGTTGGCGACCTTTTCCAACAGGATGATTTGCATGGTGTCGGCCTCAGACCTTGTGCTGGTCGCTGTACGGCATCATGGCCAGGAAACGGGCGCGCTTGATGCACGTCGTCAGCTGGCGCTGGAAGAACGCACGCGTGCCGGTGAGGCGCGCCGGCGTGATCTTGCCGTTCTCGTTGATGAAATCGCGCAAGGTGTCGATGTCCTTGTAGTCGATCTCCTTGACGCCGGTGACCGTGAAGCGGCAGAAGCGCTTGCGACGGAACAGCAGCGACTGGGTGTTGCGCTTGGGCTTGCGGTCCTTGGAGAACCGACCTTTACCGCGGGGCGGGGGCATGTGGTGACCTCTCTACTTCAATGCGATGGACTGGATGTGAAAGACGATTCCGCGACCGTTTCGTTGCGCGCCGAGGAAACCTTCGAATGCGTGATCGACGCCGAGTTCTGCTGCCAGGACCGCTTCGGAGACGTCGCCCACTGCGCGGGCGCGGATCTCGAAAGCGATCCTGCGGGTGACGCCGAGCTGGGGCTTTTCCGACTCGTGCTGCAGGCTGACGTCGAGCGCCGGAAGGCCTGCGGGCGTGAACCTGAGCGCCGCGCGCTCGACGATCCGCGCTGTCAGCGCGAGCCGGTTCGTCAGGCCGATGCTTCCTGGGGAGCGCGCCGCGACTCTTCGCGGTCGACCGACTTCATCATCACCGACGGAGTGGTCTCGGCGTGATCCTTGAGGACGGTGAGATGGCGCAGGACGGCGTCGTTGAAGCGGAACCCGGTCTCGAGCTCGGTCAGGACCTTGTTGTCGCACTCGATGTTGATGCAAAGGTAGTGCGCCTTGGCGAGCTTCTGGATCATGTACGCCATCTGGCGTCGACCCCAGTCCTCGACCCGGTGCACCTTGCCGCCGCCCGCCGTGACGGTGGTCTTGTAGCGTTCCAGCATGGCTGGAACCTGTTCGCTCTGGTCCGGATGGATCAGCAGCACGATTTCATAGTGACGCATGGGATCTCCTTGTGGATTCCTTGAAGGAAGCCGCTCGATCGACCGGAAGTCGCTCGTTCGGGTCACGTCAGGACCCGAAGCGGCAAGGGAAAAGCCCACCAGTATACCCGGCAGGGAGGTAGCACCCAACTGCCGGGTATTCGGGCATGGCCTGCGCGGGGTCCGGAGCTCGTCACGCATGCACCGAGGGACCGCCCACGCGGACGGCCAGATCCGGTAATCCCCCACATCGGCGCCGACTGCGAATCATCCAATTGATGGACCCGCGCGTAGGGGCGAGCATTACACTGCGCGATCGGCCGACTGGTGTCGACTCCACGTGGCAAGACCATCTGGGGGTCGTCGCCCCAGCTTCGCAGCGGAACGGGTTTCGATGAGCAATTCGAGCAACGGCGGAAAGTACGCGCGGGACGCTTCGAACAGCCCCGCGTCGTCGCCGTCCGCCCCCGACGAGTGGCAGGCCACGCGCGCCCAGAACGCCTCGCAGGAAGAGCTCGACGAGTGGCAGTCGACACGCGTCCTGGCTCGTCAGCCCTCGGGGCTCGATGAGTGGCGCGTGCCGCAGGGCCCCGCCGGCGGTACGCCGCTCGAGGGCGACCGGCAAGCCGGCCGCTCGCGCAACGGCCTCGAATCGCCCGACGCCTGGGCCTCGACCCGCGCCCAGACGGCGCTGGCGACCCAGCTGCTCGAAGACGAGAACGACTACCTCGCGACCGAGAAGGAAGAAGTCGGCCGGCAGATCGGCGGCAACGAGCGCGAGCTGTTCGTGTCGTGCGCCCCGGCAGAGGCCCTGCAGCAGCAGTTCGAGCACCTGCAGCCGAATTTCATCGCCGTCCACGACATCGCCACGTCGTCGTCGCGCAAGCTCCTTACCGGCATCGCCGCCGCCAGCGGCCGCGCGGTGCAGCGCCTCGTCATCCGCCGGCAGGGCTACGGCACGGCGCTGGCCACGCTCGAGTTCGTGGAGCTGCCGACCGCGGACAATCAGCTCCTGCGCCTCTACACCACCGAAGCCGACGCCGACACGGCGTCGCGCCACGCGATCGCACGCGTGCTCCTCGCCTACAGCCGGCTCGGTGTGCTCATGGTCGGCGAGCTGCCCAGCCACGCCATCGGCACTGCCCTGAAGCCGCTGCACGACGACATCGTCGCCGGCCCGTGGCCCAATCGCAACGTGCTTCTGCTGCCCCTGGCTTCGGCCAGCACCCTGGTCTCGCACGGGCTCGACCTCGGACGCGGCACCGGTGTCGCCGTGCGCACGACGCCGCAAGTGGCGCGACCGGCCGATGCCTGGGGATTCATCACCGGCACCTGGAGCCGGCTGCGCGAGCAGCTTCCCGCCGACGGCCGCGCCGTCCCCGAGCTCGGCGCGTTCAAGGCCGCGGCCTACCAGCCGAAGCGCCCGCCGCTCGCCACTGGCCTGCCCTCAGGCGACACCTTGCCGATGGAGGATCCGCGTCCGCCGGTCGTCCTGACGATGCGGCCGATGCCCGCGATCGCGACGCCGGCGACGTTCTCGACGACCATGCCGTCGACGCTCATCGAGCGCTACGTCAAGCAGCTGAGCGAACTCAACGGCGTGATCAGCTGCTGCGTGTTCGAGGTGCAGAGCGGACGTCCGGTCGCCCATGCCGGCGCGAATCCGGGGTCGGCCGAGCTGTCGTCGCACGGCAGTGCGCTGATCGCCGCGATGATGGCGGCGAGCCGCGGTCTCGGCTTCGGCCACGCACTGCCCGAAGCCGCAATCTCGCTCGGCTCGCATCACCTCCTGCTGCGCGGCGTGCCGAAGAACCCGGGCCTGGCGATGCATGCCGTGCTCGACAAGGCCAGCGCCAATCTGACGTTGGCGCGGCTCCAGGTGCTGCGCATGGACGCCCTCTTCGAGGACGCCCAGACCGCGTGAGCCGCCCGCGCTGGCGAGGGCCCCGCCCTCGTTAGTGCACGACGCGCTCGAAGACGAATCGACCGCCTTCGTAGTCGACCGGAATCACGTCCTTCGGCCCGAAGCGGCCCTCCAGGATCAGCTTGGCGACCGGGTTCTCGATGTCGCGCTGGATCGCCCGCTTGAGCGGCCGCGCACCGAACACCGGATCGAAGCCGGCCTTGGCCAGCTGCGCAAGCGCGCCGGGCGAGACCTCGAGCTTCATGTCCATCTTCTCGAGCCGCAACTCGAGGATCCTGAGCTGGATCCGCGCGATCGCCTGGATGTTCTTCTGGTCGAGCGCGTGGAAGACGACGGTCTCGTCGATCCGGTTCAGGAACTCGGGGCGGAAGTGCTTCTTGACCTCGACCCAGACCGCGTCGTTGATCGCCTTCGAGCTCTGGCCGGCCATCTGCATGATCTGCTGCGAGCCGAGGTTCGACGTCATCACGATGACCGCGTTCTTGAAGTCGACGGTGCGACCCTGGCCGTCGGTCAGCCGCCCGTCGTCGAGCACCTGCAGCAGCACGTTGAAGACGTCCGGGTGCGCCTTCTCGACCTCGTCGAGCAGCAGAACGCAATACGGCTTCCTCCGCACCGCCTCGGTCAGGTAGCCGCCCTCGTCATAGCCGACGTAGCCCGGCGGCGCGCCGATCATCCGCGCGACCGAGTGCTTCTCCATGAACTCGCTCATGTCGAGCCGGATGAGATGGTCCTCGCTGTCGAACAGGAATCCGGCGAGCGCCTTGCACAGCTCGGTCTTGCCGACGCCCGTCGGCCCGAGGAAGAGGAAGGAGCCGGTGGGCCGGTTCGGGTCGGCGAGCCCCGAGCGCGAGCGGCGGATCGCATCGGCGACCGCCGTGATCGCCTCGTCCTGCCCGACGACGCGCTCGTGCAGCTTGGCTTCCATCTGCAGCAGCTTGTCGCGCTCGCCTTGCATCAGCTTGGAGACCGGGATGCCGGTCGCGCGCGCGACGACCTCGGCGATCTCCTCGGCGCCCACGAGCGTGCGCAGCAGCTGCGGATGGCCGCCGTCGACGCTCTTCTTCTGCTCCTTGGCCTGCGCTTCCTTGAGCTTTCTCTCGAGCTCGGGCAGAGACTCGTAGCGCAGCTTGGCGACCTTGTCGTAGTCGCCTTTCCTGGTCAGCTCCTCGATCTGGAAGCGCATGCGGTCGATCTCCTCGAGCATCAGGCCCGAGCCTTGTGCGGCCGCCTTCTCCGCCTTCCAGACTTCGTCCATGTCGGCGATCTCGCGCTGGACGCGGCCGATGTCTTCCTCGATCAGGTCGCGGCGGCGCCTGGATGCCTCGTCCTTCTCCTTGGTCACCGCCGCACGCTCGATCTGCAGCTGGATCAGCCTGCGGTCGAGCTTGTCGAGCACTTCGGGCTTCGAGTCGATCTCGATCTTGACCTTGGCCGCGGCCTCGTCGATCAGGTCGATCGCCTTGTCGGGCAGGAAGCGGTCGGTGATGTAGCGATGCGAGAGCTCGGCCGCCGCGACGATCGCCGGGTCGGTGATCTCGACGCCGTGGTGCGCCTCGTACTTTTCCTTGAGGCCGCGCAGGATCGCGATCGTCGCCTCGACGCTCGGCTCGCCGACGAGGATCTTCTGGAAGCGCCGTTCGAGCGCCGCGTCCTTCTCGATGTACTTGCGGTATTCGTTCAGCGTCGTCGCGCCGATGCAGTGGAGCTCGCCACGGGCCAGGGCAGGCTTGAGCATGTTGCCGGCGTCGATCGCGCCTTCTGCCTTGCCTGCGCCGACCATGGTGTGGATCTCGTCGATGAAGACGATGGTCTTGCCTTCGTCCTGCGCGACTTCCTTGAGCACGCCCTTCAGCCGCTCCTCGAACTCACCACGGAACTTCGCGCCCGCGAGCAGCAGCGCCATGTCGAGCACGAGGACGCGCTTGTCCTTGAGCGAATCGGGCACCTCGCCGGCGACGATGCGCTGCGCCAGGCCCTCGACGATCGCGGTCTTGCCGACGCCCGGCTCGCCGATCAGCACCGGGTTGTTCTTGGTCCGGCGCTGCAGCACCTGGATCGCGCGGCGGATCTCGTCGTCGCGGCCGATCACCGGATCGAGCTTGCCGGCGCGGGCGCGCTCGGTGAGGTCGAGGGTGTACTTCTTCAGTGCCTCGCGCTGGCCCTCGGCCTCGGCGCTGTCGACCTTCTGGCCACCGCGGACGGCGTCGATCGCGGCCTCGATCGCCTTCCTCGTCGCGCCGAACTCCTTCAGCAGCACACCGACGGCGGTCTTGGCTTCGGCCGCCGCGAGCAGCAGCATCTCGCTCGAGATGAACTGGTCACCGCGCTTGTGCGCCTCCCTCTCGGCCGCCTGCAGCAGCGCGCCAAGCTCGCGCCCGGCCTGGACCTGCTCGCCGCCCTGCACTTGCGGCAGGCGCGACATCGCGTCCTCGAGGGCGCCCTGAAGCTTTGCGACGTTGACGTTGGCGCGCGACAGCAAGGCCTTCGGACCGTCGGCCTGCGCCAGCATCGCGGACAGCAGATGCACCGGCTCGAGATAGGGGTTGTCGCGCGTCACGGCCAGGCTCTGGGCATCGCCCAGCGCTTCCTGGAACGTGGTCGTGAATTTGTCCTGTCGCATGTCGAGAGTCCTCCGATCGCGTGGAGGTGGGGCGGGAACGCCCTGTTTCAAGGCAGCCGGCGCCCGTCCTTGACCTAGCGCAAGAGCAGTCCCTGGGCGATGCGGAATCCGAGCGCTGCACTGGCCAGCGCGCCGATGACGTGGGCCATCGTGTGTGCCAGCGCCAGGAGGAGCTCGCCGCGCTGGAGCAGGATCAGCGACTCGACGGAGAACGCCGAGAAGGTCGTGAAGCCGCCGAGCAGGCCGGTGACGAGCAGCAGCCGAATGAGCTCGTTCGGCGAGCGCTCGAGCCAGAACAACACGGCGCCGATCAGCAGTCCGCCGACGCAGTTCACGAACAGGGTGCCGAGCGGAAAGCCGGTCCAGCGCGCGTTGAGCCAGATGCCGGCGCTCCAGCGCAGGAGCGAGCCGACGACGGCGCCGAGGGAGACGGCCGCGATTTCGAGCCAGGGCAAGGTCATCGGGCCGGTGCGTCGGCGGCGTTCGTCGCCACGATGCCCCAGCGCGCCAGGGCGGCGTCGTCCGTGACGCGGGCGTCGACCCAGCGTGATCCGGCCGGGCCGGATTCCTTCTTCCAGAACGGCGCCTGCGTCTTCATGTAGTCCATCAGGAACTCGCACGCCTGGAACGCCGGTCCGCGGTGCGCCGATGCGACCGCCACGAGGACGATCTGGGACATCGGATCGAGCCGGCCGACGCGGTGCACGACGCGCGCGCCGCGCAGGTCGAAGCGCCGCACCGCCTCGTCGATCATGGCCTCGATCGAGGCCTCGGTCATGCCGGGATAGTGTTCCAGCTCCAGAGCGTCGAGCGCGGCGCCGTCCTGGCGATCGCGGACGGTGCCGACGAAGGCAGCGACGGCGCCGACGCCGCCGTCGCCGTCGCGCAGCGTCGCGACCTCGGTCGCGAGGTCGAAGTCCTCGTGGCGGATGACCACGCGCGGCGAAGCAGCCACATCAGCCTCCGGTGAGCGGCGGGAAGAAGCCGATCTCGTCGCCATCGGCGAGCATCGTGTCCTCGCTGCAGAGGGCGAGATTGCGGGCGCTGCGCAGCATGCGCTGGCGGCCGAGCGCTTCGGCATGGCGGCCGCCGCGCGCAATCAGGGCGTCGCGCAGCGCCGCCACGTCCGTGCCCGGATCCACCTGCGTGCTCTCGCCTGCGCCGAGGGCCTCACGCACGGAAGCAAAGTAGCGAACCGCGACCTTCATGCGAGCAGCTCGTGAAAGGAGAGATAGCTCACCTTGTCGCCAGGCGCGATCGTGCGCCCGCCCGGGTTGTCGACGAGACCGTCGCCCCAGATCGTCGACGTCAGCACGTTCGAGCCTTGATGCGGGAAGAGGTCGAGGCCGCCGGCATCGTTGCGGCGCACGCGCAGGAACTCGCGCCGCTTGTCGGCGCGCGGCCAGGCGAAGTCGGCCCGCAGCGGCATCGCCCGAGGCAGCGCCGTGGACGCCCCCTGGAGACGGAGCAGCACAGGCCGGACGATCAGGAGAAACGTGACGAAGGCCGAGACCGGATTGCCGGGAAGGCCGACGAACCAGGCCGAGGTGCCGTCGCCGCGGAACACCTCGCCGAAGGCGAGCGGCTTGCCGGGCTTGATGGCGATCTGCCACAGGTCGAGCCGCCCTTCGGCCTCGACCGCCGCCTTCAGGTGGTCTTCCTCGCCGACCGAGACGCCGCCGCAGGTGACGATGAGGTCGGCCGATCGCGAGGCGCGCTTCAAGGCCTCCCGGGTCGCATCGAGCCGGTCGACCACGATGCCGAGGTCCTCGTGGACGGCGCCCAGCGACTCGATCAGCGCACGCAACGTGAAGCGGTTCGAGTTGTAGATCGCGCCCGGCGCGAGCGTCTCGCCGGGCATCTTCAGCTCGTCGCCGGTCGAGAAGAGCGCCACGCGCGGCCGGCGCGCGACGCGCAGCGTCGACGCGCCGACCGACGCCGCCATGCCGACGGACTGCGGATCGAGCCGCCGTCCGGCGGCCAGCACGACGGCATCGCGGGCGACGTCCTCGCCGCGGCGCCGGACCCACTCGCCGAGCGCCGGGACGATGTCGAGCCGCACGCCCGACTCGACGACGGTGCAGTTCTCCTGCATCGCGATCGCGTCGGTGCCGGCGGGCACTTCGGCGCCCGTGAAGATGCGCGCCGCGGTCCCGGCCTGGAGCGGACCGCCGACCACACCGGCAGGAATGCGCTGGCTGACGGGCAGGACGATGCCCGGGGCCGGCAGGTCGGCGACCCGCACGGCATAGCCGTCCATCGCGCTGTTGTCGGCCGGCGGCACGTCGATCAGCGAACGGACATCGGCGGCGAGGACACGGCCGAGCGCATCGAAGGTCGAGACCGTTTCGGCCGACCCTGGCGACGGCGGCTGCACCCGGCCGAGGATGCGCTCGACCGCTTCGCCAAGCGCGATCAGGGACGGGCGGGCTGTCGCATCGGTGCTCATCGCTCAGTCATTTTCGGCGATGAACGCCTTCAGCAGCTCGACGTCGATCGGCAGCGTCGAGAACCGCCTGGGCAGCGCCTCGAGGCCGTCGAGCCGCGCCGGTCGCGGCGCGTCGCGGCCGAGCGCCTCCTGCACGATGACGTTGAACTTCGCCGCGAGCGCGGTCTCGAGCACGATCATCGGCGTGCCGGCACGGGCATGGTCGCGACCGACCTTCAGCGC
The DNA here is from genome assembly GCA_038236565.1 of Burkholderiales bacterium. GTDB lineage: Bacteria > Pseudomonadota > Gammaproteobacteria > Burkholderiales > Burkholderiaceae_C > Schlegelella_A. The sequence goes on from JBBRZP010000049.1 coordinate 20,521, forward strand.
ATCGGCGGTGTGCGGATCGACGACCTCGCCGAAGCGCTGGTATGCGTCTCGCATCGTCGCCAGGCGGTCGGCGGCAACGCTGCGGCCGCTGGTGAAGCCGAAGGTCGAGACGCGCTCGCGCTCAAGGGCATCGAGCGCGAAGACGCGCCGGGCTTCCACTTCGACGAAGAGCGCCCGCGTTCGCACGGCGTCGCGGCCGAGCGCATCGAAGACAAACCGCTCGAAGTTCGAGGCCTTCGAGATGTCCATCGACGGACTCGAGGTCTCGTGCGTCTCGGCCGCGCTGCGGACGCGGTACGTGCCGGTGCGGAAGAACTCGTCGAGGACGTCGTTCTCGTTGGTGGCCAGCACGAGTCGACCGATCGGCAGCCCCATCGAGCGGGCGACGTGGCCGGCGCAGATGTTGCCGAAGTTGCCGGTCGGCACGGCGAAGTCGACGATCTCGTCGTCGTTCGAGGTGGCCTGGAACCAGCCCGCGAAGTAGTAGACGACCTGCGCCAGCAGGCGGGCCCAGTTGATCGAGTTGACCGTGCCGATGGCGTGGCGACGCTTGAAGTCCAGATCGGCGGAGACGGCCTTGACGAGATCCTGGCACTCGTCGAACACGCCGTCGACGACGACGTTGTGGATGTTCGCGTCCTGCAGGCTGAACATCTGCGCCTGCTGGAACGGGCTCATGCGGCCGAGCGGCGAGAGCATGAAGACCTGCACGCCGCGCTTGCCCTTGAGCGCGTGCTCCGCCGCGCTTCCGGTGTCGCCCGAGGTCGCGCCGAGCACGTTGAGCCGGCCGCCCCGGCGCGCGAGCTCGTACTCGAAGGCCTGGCCGACGAACTGCATCGCGATGTCCTTGAACGCCAGCGTCGGGCCGTTCGAGAGGCCGAGCACGAAGACGCCCGGCTCGAGCGCGCGCAACGGCACGATGCGCGGATCGCCGAAGACCTCGGCGCGGTACGTGCGGGCGAGGATCGCGTGCAGGTCGGCCGGCGGGACGTCGTCGACGAAGAGCGACATCACGGCGAAGGCGAGCTCGGGATACGAGAGCTTGCGCCACGCCGCGAGCGTCGCCGCATCGACCGTCGGATAGCGCTCGGGCACATACAGGCCGCCGTCGGGTGCGAGGCCCTCGAGCAGGATCTCGGAGAAGCCTCGGCCGCTCGCCTCGCCGCGCGTGCTGACGTACTTCATCGGCTCGCCGCGCCTGCCCTTCGCGACGTCATGCCAGGTCTTCCTTGCGGATGCGGACGATCTCGGCCAGCACCGTCGGCAGCGCCTGCATCTGCGCGATCGCGCTCGACATCCGGCCTTCGACGGTGTCGTGCGTCAGGATGATGACGTCGGTGCGTGCTTCGTTCGCGCCGGCCGCGTTCGGGCGCTGCAGCAGCGCGTCGATCGAGATGCCGTGGCCGGCGAGGATGCCGGTGATGCGCGCCAGCACGCCGGTCTCGTCGGCGACCTGCAGGCGCAGGTAGAACGACGTGACGACCTCGTCGATCGGCAGCACCACGAGGTTCTGCATCGCCGCCGGCTGGAAGGCGAGGTGCGGGACGCGGTGATCCGGATCGGCCGTCGCCAGGCGCGCGATGTCGACGAGGTCGGCGATCACCGCCGAGGCGGTCGGCTCGGCGCCCGCGCCCTTGCCGTAGTAGAGCGTCGTGCCGACGGCGTCGCCCTGAACCATGACGGCGTTCATCGCGCCCTCGACGTTGGCGATGAGGCGCCGCGACGGCACCAGTGTCGGATGCACGCGCAGCTCGATGCCGTCGGCCGCGCCGGCGACGCCCTGGCGCCGCTTGGTGATGGCGAGCAGCTTGATCCGGTAGCCGAGCTGCTCGGCATACGCGATGTCGGCGGCCTGCAGCTCGGCGATGCCTTCGATGTGTGCCTTGGCGAACTGCACCGGCACGCCGAAGGCGATCGCCGAGACCAGGGTCGCCTTGTGCGCGGCGTCGGTGCCGTTGATGTCGAAGCTCGGGTCGGCCTCGGCGTAG
>JBBRZP010000050.1:0-22402 GCA_038236565.1 Burkholderiales bacterium
CGCCGCCCTGAACCGCCTGCGCTGCCCACCGCAGCGTGGATCAATCCACCGCTATCGGAGAACGCATCCCGAAATCAATACAACCTTGCGCAGTAAATTCATGACGAAAGGTGGCGCAAAGTCATTGACACATTCCGGTTGCGGACAGCGACTATCTCAGTTGGGTCGACAGCGTGAGTTCAGTAGCCAAAGCAGCGAACATTCGTTCTGCAACTGGCGCGGATGGTGCCCTCGGCGACGTCCGTGAATCGGCAGCGCATCGCATACGGCCATTCAGGTGGCCAATGTCGCCGAGACGAAATGGCCGGTGTGCGACGGAAACCGTGAGTTCAGAGGCCGGGCGCGACCGACGGCACCCGCTGCATCGCTGGCGTCCACCGCGCTTGTCGGAGGACATGGCGGGTCGAGAGCTGACGGTACTGGGATAGCCCCATGCTCGGCCAGGCATGTTGCGGCTACGCTTCGTGGCAGGAGGCGATCGAGATCTTGCAGGCACCAGGGCGCGAGCTGCTGTTCGGCATCACGGGAACCGGCGTCGTCCATCTCGCCGGCGACAATCCCGACGTCGACACCCGCTTCGCGATGGTCCGCGACGCCGGCGTCTTCGACTACTTCGACCGCACGCCGCCAACCGGCGAGCTCGACATCTACCGCCGCGCGAGCGAGAAGTACGGGCTTCCGCTTCTCGCCGGCGGTTTCTTCTACACGCTCGGCCGCGACGAGCCCTTGCTCGCCTGGCATCTCGACGTGGCGCGCGAGAGCGGCACGCGCGTGCAGAACGTGCAGCTGACGACGCGCCACGCCTCCGGGCGGCAGATCACGAACGACGAGGTCGCCACGGCCTACCTGGACGCCGCCGAGATCGGCGACCGGCTCGGCGTTTCCGTCTGCTTCGAGGTGCACGTCAACATGTGGTCGGAGCACTTCGGGCGGGTGCAGGCCGTGGCCGACCTGGTCGCGCGCCGCGGCGTGCCGTTTCGCATGACGCTCGACGCCTCGCATGTCATCTTCAAGATCGACAACCCCGAGGAACAGGAGGTGCAGGGCCTGCGCGCCGATGTCGAAGCCGGGCGCGTCGTGCTCGACCCGTTCGCGCGTCGGAGTGTGTCGCGCGCCTGGATCGACAACGGCCTGGTCGGCCATGCGCACGCCCGGCCCGCGGTGCCCGCCAACCCGCGCAACATCTGGGCGAGGCACCCGGACGGCTCCGTCGGACGCGGCATCCAGTACCCGTTTCGCGAGCCGCTGCCGGGCACCTGGCATTCGCCGTGGAGCGAGGAGCGGCTCGAGCCGTGGAAGGAAGTGATGCGCCAGCTGCTGCGCCACCACGCCACCGATTCATCCAGCCCGCTGCAGATGATCTCGACCGAGATCATTCCGCCGCCGGACTACGGCGGCGGGGCGCGCTACTCCCTGTTCGAGGACAGCATCGCTCTGGCGCGCTGGCTGCGCGCGGAATGGGCGGCGGCGAAGGACGGCGCCGCCAGCGCCGTGGCCGCAAGCGCGACGCCTGGCTGACGTCATGGCCGCACGGCCATGACCGAGAATCGCGACGTGGCTGAACCATTCAAGAAGGTCGCCGTCGTCGGCGCGGGCGCCGTCGGCAGTTTTTTCGGCGCGATGCTGGCGCGCGGGGGCCACGCCGTCGTCCTCGTCGCGCGGCCGGCGCACGTGCAGGCGATCGCTCGAGACGGCCTGCGCCTCGAGATGGCCGGGCGCGTCGAATCGGTCCGCGTCGAGGCGAGCGTCGATCTCGCCGCGGTGCGTGGTGCCGACCTGGTCCTGTTCTGCGTCAAGTCCACCGATACCGAGGCCGTCGCTGTCGAGTTGGCGCCGCATCTCGACGACCAGACTCTCGTGCTCAGCCTGCAGAACGGCGTCGAGAACGCGGCGGCGATCGCGCGCCACGTGTCTTGCCCTGTCGTGCCGGCCGTCGTCTACGTCGCGACGTCGATGGGCAGTCCCGGTGTCGTGCGCCACCACGGTCGGGGCGACCTCGTCATCGGCGCGCTGGCGCCGCGCGACGCGGGCGACGCGGGCGGCGCGACGTCGCCGGCGTACCTGCAGCGCCTGGTCGAGTTCTTCGCCAGCGCCGGCGTGCCTGTGCGCATCTCGGCCGACGTGATGGCCGAGCTCTGGGCCAAGCTCATGGTGAACTGTGCCTACAACGCGATCTCCGGCCTGGCGCAGGCGAGCTATGCGCAGCTCGCGGCGCTGCCCGAGGTGCGCGAGTTGCAGCGCGCGGTCGTGGGCGAGGTCGTCGCCCTCGCGGCCGCCGAAGGCGTCGACCTGCAACTCGCGTCGTCGCTCGAGACGATGGAGCGGATCGCCGCGGCGATGCCGGCGCAGCTCTCGTCGACGGCGCAGGACATGGCGCGCCGGAAGCCGAGCGAGATCGATCACCTGAACGGCTTCGTCCTCCGCCGCGGCCGCGAACTCGGCGTGGCGACGCCGGCGAACCAGGCCCTGTTCGCCCTCGTCAAGCTGGTCGAGGCGGGTCATGAGCGCGCGTGAGCCGGCCGAAGCGGGGAGCGAGGTGCCGGCCGCCTTCGCGCAGGCGCTGCGCGAGCTGGGGTTGGCCGACGATGGGCCGATCTTCGGCACGCCGATGACCGGCGGCGTGTCTTCCGACATCTGGCGCATCGACGTCGCGGGCCGGCCGGTCTGCGCCAAGCGCGCCCTCGCCAAGCTGCGCGTCGCGGCCGACTGGCAGGCACCGATCGAGCGCAACCGGTACGAGGCGCGCTGGATGCAGGTGGCCGGCGAAGCCGCGCCGGGATGCGCGCCGCGAGTGCTCGGCCAGCACACCGCGCTCGGCGTCCTCGTGATGAGCTACCTGCCCCCCGCGCGCTACCGACTCTGGAAATCGTTGTTGCACAGCGGCGAAGCGGAGATCGCGACCGCGCGCGCGGTCGGCCGCGTGCTGGCACGCATCCACGCCTACTCGGCGGCGCGGCCGGAGCTCGCGGCGCAGTTCGACAGCGACGCGATCTTCTTCGACATCCGCCTCGCGCCCTACCTGCTTGCCACAGCCTCGCGCCACGAGGACCTGCGCACGCGGCTGCAGGCGCTCGTCGCCGAAACGCAATCGCACCGCCTCGCGCTCGTGCACGGCGACGTCAGCCCGAAGAACATCCTCGTCGGTAAGCAGGGGCCGGTGCTCCTAGATGCCGAGTGCGCGTGGTGGGGCGATCCGGCCTTCGACATCGCCTTCTGCCTGAACCATCTGCTGCTCAAGTGCCTGTGGACGCCGCGCGTGAGCGAGGCCTTCCTGGCCTGCTTCGAGGCGCTCGCCGACGCCTACCTCGACGGCGTCGACTGGGAGCCGCGTGCCGCGCTCGAAGGTCGCGCCGCGGCGTTGCTTCCTGGCCTGCTGCTCGCGCGTGTCGACGGCAAGTCGCCGGTCGAGTACGTCACTGAAGAATCGCAGCGCGATCTCGTGCGTCGTGTCGCGCGGCCCTTGCTGTTCGATGCGCCGGCGCATCTGCGCGACGTTGCCGCTGTCTGGCGCGAGGCGATCGGCCGATGAGCGAGCGCGCGATCGGCACGATCCACGCGCGCCGCGTCTGGGACAGTCGCGGCCGGCCGACGGTCGAAGCCGAGGTGACGCTCGCCGACGGCGCCTGCGGGCGCGCGATCGTGCCGGCCGGCGCCTCGAAGGGCACGCGCGAGGCGCTCGAGCTGCGCGACGGCGGCGCAGCGTTCGGCGGGCTCGACGTGATGCAGGCGGTCAGCCACGTCAACGGCGAGATCGCGCGTGCGCTTGCCGGGCAAGCCGCCGACGATCAGCCTGCGCTCGACCAGTGCCTGATCGATCTCGACGGCACGCCGGCCAAGACGCGGCTCGGCGCCAACGCCACGCTCGCGGTCTCGATGGCCGCCGCGCACGCGGCCGCGGCGTCGCTCGGCTTGCCGCTCTATCGCTATCTCGGCGGCGACGCGGCCACCTTGCTGCCGATGCCGCAGATCCAGATCTTCGGCGGCGGCGCGCACGCCGGACGGCGCGTCGACATCCAGGACTTCATGGTCGTCTGCCCCGGCGCGCGCGACTTCCGCCAGGCGCTCGAATGGACCGCCGAGGTCTATCGCCACGCCGGCCTGTTGATGCAGGCGAAAGGCCCCCTTGCGGGCGTCGCCGACGAGGGCGGCTGGTGGCCCGATTTCGCGAGCAACGAGCAGGCGCTCGAGACGCTGGTCGCGGCGATCGAGCGCGCCGGCTTCGTGCCGGGCGAGCAGGTCGCGATCGCCCTCGACGTCGCCGCCTCGGAGTTCGGTCGCGGCGGCCGCTACACGCTGGCGCTCGAAGGGCGCGAGCTCGATGCAGACGGCCTCATCGAGATGCTGCTCGGCTGGATCGACCAGTACCCGATCGTCTCGATCGAGGACCCGCTCGGCGAGGACGACCCCGACGGCTTCGCGCGCTTCACGCGCGCCGCCGGCAGTCGTGTGCAGATCGTCGGCGACGACTTCCTCGTCTCGGATGCGCAGCTCGTGCGCGAGGCGGCGGCTCTCGGTGCCGCCAACGCGGTGCTGCTCAAGCCCAACCAGCGCGGCACGCTGAGCGAGACGCTGGAGGCATGGCGGGCGGCGCAGGCGCTCGGCTACGCGGGCATCGTCTCGGCCCGCTCCGGCGAGACCGAGGACACGACCATCGTCCACCTGGCGATCGGCTGGCAGACCGGCCAGCTCAAGGTCGGCTCGTTCGCGCGCAGTGAACGGATGGCGAAGTGGAACGAGGCGCTGCGCATCGAGGAGCGGCTCGGCGACCGTGCGCGCTTCGCGGGCGGTGGCGTCTTCGGCCGCAGTCGATAGGCGTCGCGTTCCCGCGTCAGGCAGCGGCGTCGGCAGCGCGGGCGAAATGGCCGAGGAGCAACGCGGCGAGTTCCTCCGGCTTCTCCTCGGGAACGAAATGGCCGCAGTCGGCGACGACGGCGCCGGTCACGTCCGCGGCGACGAGGCGCAGCGACTCTTCCGGCTCGTGGCCGCGCCCGCGTGCCTCGGCCCGGCCACCGCCGACCGCGAGCACGGGCATCGGCAGGCAGAGGCCGGCGTCGAGAAGGGCGCGGTTGTCGACGATGTCGCGCGGGATGTTGCGGTAGTAGGCGAAGCCCGCGCGCAGCGCTCCCGGCTGGTCGTACGTGCGCAGGTATTCGTCGATGTCGGCCGTGCTGAACGCGCCGGGCTGCCACGAGAAGGCTTCGTAGAACCAGCTCAGGTAGGCGCGCTCGCGGCCCGCGACGAGCGCTTCGGGCAGGTCCGGAATCATGTGGAAGGCGTGGTGCCAGCGCTTGCCGCCTTGCGAGACATCCGGCCCGATGCCGGGCACGGTGACGTCGACGATCGTCAGCGTGCGGACCGCTTCGGGATGCGCGGCGGCGAGCGCGAACGCGACCGGTCCGCCCCAGTCATGGCCGACGAGGTGGAAACGCTCGAGTCCGGGCATCGACGAGAGCAGCTCCCACACGCACGCCGCGATCGACTTCTTGTCGTAGCCATCGGGCGGCCGCGAGCTGTCGCCGAGGCCGCGCAGGTCGGGCGCGATCACGCGGTAGCGCGCGGCGAGCGCCGGCATGACGTGGCGCCACTCGTACCACGTCGATGGCCAGCCGTGCAGGAGGACGACGACATCGCCCGCGCCGGCGGCGACATAGTGCATTGACATGTCGGAGAGGCGCGCGTGGTGGTGTTCGATCTGCATGGCGAGACCTTACCGCGCGGCGGCAGCGTTCATACCGTCAATGCCGTTGGTGACACCGAAGCCGCCGGCGAGTCGGTATGCCGCGATGCCGCGCGTGGCCGGCACCACGCCGGTGCCGCCCCAGGCGCGCCACTGCGTCTCGTCGAGAGCTCCGTCGGGATCGAAGCGCAGGCCGAAGGCCGGCTCGCTCGCGACGCCGAGCGCCTGCACGCCGACGAACGCCCGATGGCCGAACGGCACGTCGACGGCCCAGACGAGCGGCACGCCTTCATCGAGCAGGCTGCGCTGGAACTCCGCGAGCCGCGTGCTGCGCACCTCGGCCGGCGTGACGCCGTGCCGGAGCGCGAACGCCGCCAGCGCGCCCGCCGACTCGCCGATGTTCCACTCGACCGGATGGAGGCGGAAGCAGCCGTTGGTCAGGTGCGTCGTGCCGATGTTCTTGGCCGCCGCGATCAGGTTCGCGACGCGCACCGGCAGCAGCGCGCCGAGCGGGATCTGGAACGGATGCGTGCGGCAGCTGAGACCGACGTCGTCGGCGCCGGCCCGGTGGATGTCGATCGGGTACCAGCCGATGCCGACCGTGTCCGCGCAGTGCGCGGCGCGCGGGCCGGGCCGCAGGTCGGCGGAGACATCCTGCTCGAGCACGGTCGCGCGGGCGACGATGCGGCGCGATTCGCGGATGTACGGATGCTTCGACAGGCCGTCGGCGCTGCCCATCACATCGGCGCGCAGCATCAGCTCGGGCGCGCCGATGCGATCGCCCTCGGCCGGCGCTTCGGTCTGCAGCCAGTGCAGGAAGCCGAGGCTGACCTGCTTGGCCTCCTGCAGCGCCAGCGCGGCGGCGGCCGCCGGGACGTCGACGATGCCGCGGTCGCGGTAGTCGTTGCCCGGCCAGTTGAACATGCTCAGCTCGTTCGTCGCGGCGCCGAAGACGCTCGCCGCGAGCAGGCGGCGATAGCTCCAGAGGCCGCCCTTGGTTCCGGGCATGGTCTCGTAGAGACGGTAGGCGAGCCGGCCGCTCTGCTCGCCGTAGATCTCGCCGCCGTGGACGTCGATCGTCAGGCTGTAGGGCTGCGCGGCGCGATCGTGGCGATAGCGCGCCGGCTGGTCGACGACATGGCTCTCGCCGCGCGGCCGTCGCTCCGCCGCGAAGGTGTAGGTGAAGCTCTGCACGCAATGCGCCTTCGCCTCGACCGGCTGGGCGTGCGGTTCGCCGGTCTCGGCAATCGACTCGGCGCCGACGCGGTACTCGGCACCTGCGAGCGGCAGCAACTCGCCGAGCTCGGTCGCGTCGATCACGATGTCTGGGTGGAAACGCAGCTGCGTGCCATCGTCGAGATTCAACGCGCGCAGCCAGCGAACGCGGTCGTCCGACTCGTCGACTGCGATGGTCTTGGTGCGCAGATAGAGGACGAGCCGTCCGCTCGCGACGTGCGGCGCGAGCAGCTCGCGCATCGCCTCGGCGCCGGTGCGCGGCTCGAAGGCGAGACGGCTGACCCAGCAGTCGCCCGGATTGAAGACCGGCGATGGTCCGGCGTGCTCGCCTGCGATCCCGCGGTAGTGCGCACGCAATGTCTCGCGCAGCGCGTGGTAGCTCGCCGTGCCGCCGAAGGTCTCGATGTGCTCGTGCTCGTCGAGGGCGGAGACTCCTTGGGCGCTGAGCTGGCCACCGAGCCAGTCGGTCTCCTCGATGAGACAGGTGCGACAGCCGCGTCGGGCGGCGGCGAGAGCCGCAGCGACGCCGCCCATGCCGCCGCCGGCGACGAGCACCTCGCATTCGATCTCCCGCGGCGCGACCATGCGATCTACATGCCGCACGGCACTCTTCGGGTCGCCGATGGCTGGCACCTGCATGACATCGAGCACCGCATCGAGCCATCGCTCCATCGCGTTCGCTTTACCTGGCCATCGTCCCCGGCAGCCAGAGCGCGACCTGCGGGAAGGCGATGACGATCGCGAGCGCCACGACCTGCAGCGCCAGATAGGGCCAGATCGAGCGGAAGATATCGCTCAGCGAGATGTTCGCCGGGACCACGCCCTTCAGGTAGAAGGCCGCCGGCCCGAACGGTGGCGAGATGTAGGAGATCTGCATGTTCATGCAGAACAGCACGCCGAGCCAGACCAGATCGAACCCGAGCCGCTCGGCGACCGGCACGAAGATCGGCGCCGTCAACAGCAGGATGCCGATCCAGTCGATGAAGCAGCCGAGGACGATCCAGATCGCCATCATGATGATGATCACGCCGAGCGGCCCGACCGGCAGCGAGGTCATCGCGTCCTGGATCAGCCGGGTGCCGCCGGCGAGGGTGTAGACGCCGATCAGCGCCGACGAGCCGAAGAAGAGCCAGTAGAGCATCGCGGTGACGCGGGTGGTGTCGACCACCGCGGCGCGAATGCCGGTCCAGCTGAGCTTGCGATTGACGGCCGCGGCGATGACCGCACCGGCGACGCCGACACCGGCCGCTTCGGTCGGCGTGGCCCATCCCATGTAGAGCGTGCCGAGGACGCTGAACGCGACCAGCCCGGGCAGGATCAGCTCCTTCAGGAGCGCCAGCTTCTCGCCGAGCGGCATCGCCAGGTCCTCGGCCGACGCCGGCGGCGCGAGGTCGGGCTGCAGCTTGCAGCGGACGATGACGTAGAGGATGTACATCCCGGCCAGCATCAGGCCGGGGATCACGCCGGCCATGTAGAGCTGGCCGACGGAGACGCCGGCGGTCAGACCGAACATGATGAAGACGACGCTCGGCGGAATCAGCGTCGCCAGGCCGCCGCCGGCGCAGATGCAGCCGAGCGCCAGGTCCTTCTTGTAGTTCTTCTCGAGCATCGCCGGCAGCGCGACGACGCCCATGGTGACGATCTCCGCGCCGATCACCCCGACCATCGCCGCCATCAAGGCGCAGGAGATGATCACCGCGACCGCGAGCCCGCCGCGCAGACGCCCGGCCCAGACGTGCACGGCGCGAAAGATCGCCTCGGCGATTCCGGCTCGCTCGAGGATGCAGGCCATGAAGATGAAGAGCGGCACCGAGACCAGCACGTAGTTGCCCATCAGGGTGAACGTGCGGCTGACGATCAGCGACAGTCCCGGCAGGCCGAACAGGACGACCGAGAACACCACCGCGACGGCGCCGGTCGCGAAGGCGAGCGGCAGGCCGGTCAGCAGCACCACCGCGAAGACTGCGACGAAGAGGATGCTCAGGAACTGGATGCTCATGGCGCGCTGCCGCCGCGGACCCGGCCGGTGTCGCGGGCCAGGTTGGCAATGCCCTGCAGGAGAAGCAGCAGGCCCGCGAGCGGGATGGCGGCCTTCACTGGCCAGATCGGCGGATTCCACGGCGTGCTCGTCGTCTCGCCGATCTGGAACGAATCCCAGGCGACGCTGCCGCCGGCCCAGATCAGCGTCAGCATGTAGGCGAGGAAGAAGAGGAAGGTGAAGGTGTCGAGGCGGACCCGCGCAGGCGGCGTGAGCAGCTGGTAGAGAACGTCGATGCGCACATGGCGCTGATGCAGCAGGGCGTAGCCGCCGACCATGAGATAGGCCATCGCCGAGAGATAGATCGTCGTCTCGTTGCCCCAGCTCGTCGGTGCGCCGAACAGGGTGCGCGCCACGACCTCGTAGAGCACGACGATGGTGACGACGACGATGCTGAAGCCGAAGACCAGGCCGACCCACTCGTTCAGGCGATCGATCAGATCGCAGGCGAGTTCGAGGGAGCGGCGCGGTTTCGGCTCCGGGATGTCGGCGTCCGCGGTCGGCGGCGCCGGGTTCACGCGGTGATCAGGCCGAGTTCCTTGAGCCAGGCCAGTTGGGAATCATAGGCACGCTTGGCCAGGGGACCCTTCTTCGACCAGTCTTCCCAGGTCTTGTGGGCGAGGGCGCGGATCTTGGTCATCTCGCCCTCGTCCCAGCGGATGCGCTCGACGTTCTTCTTCTTCAGCTCGTTGAGGACGCGCACGTCGTCGACGGCGACGCGCTGAACCTGGTCCCAGGTCCAGATGCGCACCGAATCGGCCACCACGCCCTTCAGGTCGTCGGGCAGCGCCTTCCAGGTGGCCGCGTTGACGGTGAACTCCTGCACCGGCATCGAGTGATCGATGATCGCCGGGTACTTGGCGACTTCCTGGAAGCCCATGCGCTGGTTCATCGAGATCGTCGCCCAGTCGGCGGCATCGACGACGCCCTTGTCGAGCGCCGAATAGACCTCGCCGCCGGGCAGCACCACGATCGAGGCGCCGAGCTTGGTCAGGATCTCGGCGGTCATGCCCTGGGGCGAGCGGAACTTCACGCCCTTGAAATCGGCCATGCTCTTGATCGGCTTCTTGGCGACGATCGACTCGACGCCCCACCAGGTGACGCCGACCGGATAGGCGTTGTACTTGGCGTACGCCTCGCGCAGCATGTCGAGGCCACCCTTTTGATAGAACCAGGCCTCGGCTTGCCACGGATGCTGGTAGCCGAAGACGAAGTCGCTGATCACCGCCAGGCCCGGATCCTTGCCGGAGAAGTAGCCCGGCCACGACGAGTGGCCCTGCAGTACGCCGGCCGAGACCGCGTCGAGCGTCTCGAAGGCCCCGGTCACCGCGCCGGCGGCGAATGGCGTGATCTCGAGTCGCCCGCCCGAGCGCTGGTTGATGCGGGTGCAGAGGTCCTCGAACACCTTGTAGGTGAGCTCGGCCGAGCTCCACATCGACTGGACCTTCCACTTGGTGGTCTGCTGGGCGCCGACGGCGGCCGGCGCGCCGATGAGTGCCGCACCAGCACCCGTGGCGGCGGCGCGAACGAAAATGCGTCTGTCCATGGTCGTCTCCCGTGTCATGTTGGATGTCAGGCAACGTAGGGGCGCATTGGGGCACCCGTCAAAGCGGGCGGCAATAGGTAAATATATTGATACCATGTCAATGACCGCAAACTGCATGGCCGCCCCGAAGAAGAAGATCGCCAAGCCGAACGGACTGGTTGCCAAGAGCAGCCTGTCCGACCAGGCCTTCTCCCTGCTCGAGGAGATGATCGTCACGCTGCAGCTGCCCCCTGGCTCGCTGTGGTCGGAGGCGACCCTGAGCGAGACCCTCGGCATCGGCCGCACACCGGTGCGCGAGGCGGTGCAGCGGCTGGCCGAGTACCACCTCGTGGTGATCCTGCGGCGGCTCGGCATCCAGATCGCCGACGTCGACGAGCAGGGCCAGTTGCTGGTCCTCGAAACCCGACGCGAGCTCGAGCGGCTGATCTCGGCCCGCGCCGCGCGGCGGGCATCGGCCGAGGAGAAGCAGTCCCTGGCGACGATGGCGCAGGCACTGCTCGAGGCGGGCAATGCGGGCGACATCGTCGAGATGCTGCGCCAATACTTCGTCGCCAAGAAGTTCATGGCGCGTTGCGCGGGCAACCGCTTCTCCGAGCAGTCGATCGCGCCGCTCTACACCTTGTCGCGGCGCTTCTACTTCATGCACCACAAGGAGCTCGACAACCTGGCCGAGGTCGCCCGACTGCACGCGGAGTTGTTGCGCGCCGTCGCCACCGGCGACGAGAAGGAGGCCGCCGCCGCCTGCGACCGGCAGATCGACTACGCCGAGGCGTTTGCCAAGCGGATCATCACGCGTGGCTTCTGAGGCGCGCCTGGCGAGCGCCCCGGAGGCTGCCTTGACGGCATAACATATTACAAATACAGTAGCTCGGACGGTCGAGTGCGGCAACGCTTAGACGATGAAATGGAGACCCTCGATGCACCTGACCGAGCAACAGGTCGCTGAATACCATCGCGACGGTTGCGTCTTTCCGATGCGCGTGTTGAGCGGTGAGCAGGCCGCGCACTACCGCCGCTGCCTCGAGGCGCACGAGGCGGTCGCCGGCCAGCCGCTGCAGGGCAATCTGCGGCACAAGACGCACCTGCTTTTCCGCTGGGCCGACGAGCTCGTCCACAACGACGACATCCTCGACGCGGTGTCCGATGTCATCGGCCCCGACATCCGTTGCTGGACGACCAACTTCTTCATCAAGGAGGCGCACAGCCCCGGCTTCGTGTCGTGGCACCAGGACTCGACCTACTGGGGCCTCGACCCCGACGACGTCGTCACCGCCTGGGTGGCGTTCACCGACGCGACGCCGCAGAACGGCTACATGCAGTTCGTGCCGGGAACGCACAAGGTCGAGCAGTTGCCGCACCTCGACACCTTCCATCGCGACAACCTGCTCTCGCGGGGGCAGGAGATCGCGGTCGACGTCGATACGTCGAAGGCGGTCGGCATCGACCTGAAGGCGGGCGAGATGTCGCTGCACCACATCAAGCTCGTGCACGGGTCGGAGCCCAATCGCAGCGCGGACCGGCGCATCGGCCTCGCGATTCGCTATATCCCGACGTCGGTGCGGCAGACGAAGGTGCGCGACTCCGGCATGCTCGTGCGCGGCGTCGACCGCTTCCGTCACTTCGACGAAGAGCCGCGGCCGAAGGCCGACCTCGATCCCGCGGCGCTCGCCGCCCACGCCGATGCGATCGGCCGGCAGGTGAAAGCGCTCTACCAAGGCACGGACAAACAGGCCTTTCGCGCGTGAGGGCGTGCCCGGCGCGCAGAACCGGAACAAGCACCATGACGCCCGAGCAGATCCTCGACATTCCGCCCCGCGTGCTGACCCAGGCACAGCGCGAGTCCTACTTCCGCGAGGGCTACATCCTCCTCGAGAAGATCATCGGTGACGAGTGGATCGCCAAGCTGCGCCAGGCGACCGACGAGCTCATCGAGCGAAGCCGCTCGATCACGACATCGGACCGCGCCTTCGACCTCGAACCCGACCACCGTCCGAGCGCGCCGCGCCTGCGCCGAGTGAGCAACCCGACCGAGCATCACCCGGTCTTCTGGGAGTATGTCAACCACTCGGTGATGCCCGACGCCGTCGCCGATCTCGTCGGCCCCGACGTGAAGTTCCATCACTCCAAGCTCAACTTCAAGTGGAGCAAGGGCGGCGAGGAGGTGAAGTGGCACTACGACATCTCCTTCTGGCCGCACACCAACTACTCGCCGCTCACGATAGGCACCTATCTCTACGATTGCGGCATGGCGCAGGGGCCGCTCGGCGTGATCCCGCGCAGCCACCGGATCGAGCCGATGCTCACGCAGTACGACGAGAACGGCCAGTGGGTCGGCTGCCTGAACGAGCGCGACATCGAGCGGGTCGACGTGTCCAAGGCCGTCTACCTCACCGGCCCCGCAGGCTCGCTCACCCTGCACAACTGCCGCACGGTGCACGGATCGCCGCGCAACGACTCGGATCAAGGCCGTCCGCTGCTGCTGTACACGCTGACCTCGGCCGATGCGTTTCCGTATACCGTCAACCCGATCAGGCCGGTGCACGACCAGGCAATCATTCGAGGGCAGCGGGCATCTTTTGCCCACCACGATCCGAGGCCGTGCTTGATCCCTCCGGACTGGTCGGGCGGCTACACGTCGATCTTCTCGCTCCAGCAAAAGGAAGACGGCGCCGGCCAGAAGCCTGCCGGGGCGATGATGTGAAGGCCGCTCACATCGCAGGTTGGGACTGAGCGACTGATATTCGGACTCCCAACGAGATGTTTGGGTTTGCGCCCTGGGTCGGAGAGTTCCAGCTCACCGACGTCAGAAGTGGACGTTCAGTCGACCTACGCACCAGCTAGCGCCGTATTGGCGTACTCCGCATCGGAAGCGGCCCCTGCGCGGAGAATCGGCGCATGCTTCACGAGCCACCCCTTCCGTCCGCAGGACGCACCGAGCCGACCGGCTTCCAGATCCAGGCCATGCTCGCGCACGCCCATGCACTTGCACGCCGTGCGATGGATGCTGGCCACCATCCGTTCGGCGCCCTGCTCGTCGCCGCCGATCACACGACCGTGCTCATGAAACAAGGCAACGTCGACAGCGTCAATCACGCCGAGGCCGTGCTCGCGCGCGAAGCGGCGCGACGATACTCACCGGCCGAGCTCTGGGCCTGCACGCTCGTCACCACCGTCGAGCCGTGCGCGATGTGTGCCGGCACGCAGTACTGGGCGAACATCGGCCGCACGGTCTTCGGCATCGCCGAGAAGGCGCTCCTCGCCGAGACCGGCAACCATCCCGAGAACCCGACGCTCGACCTGCCCTGCCGGCATGTTTTCGCACGCGGACAGAAGGACATCCGCGTGATCGGCCCGGTGGAAGCCATGGTCGAGCCGATCACGGCCCTGCACCGGCGCTACTGGCGATCGCGCTAGAGATCGGGCGCATAGCGCGCGCATCTCCTCGAGCGACTCGTCGGGCGAGGTCGTGCCGGTCTGGCTGTCGATCAGCCTGCCATCGGCTCACGCCGAACGTGAAGGCGAACGGCTCGTGTCGGCGAACCCCGCCGGGCTCGACACCCAGATCGCCGCCATGCCCGACGTCTTCAACGTCAAGGCGCAGGTGGTCTCCACCAGTCTCTACACTGACCGCTTCCTGCCGTCGAAGGCCGATCGCCTGCCGCCGGCGTCGAAGGAATAGGAAAGGAGCGGCGATCATGCTGACCACCCGCCAACCGGTCTTTCGCAAGTTCTGGCATGCCGTCATGCCGCTCACCGCCCTGGCCGACGGCCCGAGGCCGTTCACCCTGCTCGGCGAAGACATCGTCCTATTTCTCGACGAGAAGGGCGCGCCCGCGGCGCTGAAGGACCGCTGCTGCCACCGCACCGCCAAGCTCTCGAAGGGCTGGTGCCCGAAGGAAGGCGCGCTGCAGGGCAAGCTGCAATGCGGCTACCACGGCTGGACCTACGACCGCACCGGCCGCGTCGTCCACATCCCGCAATACGGCGCCGAGCGTGCGATCCCGGCCGACTACAAGACGCCGGCCTATGCCTGCACCGCGCGCTTCGGCTACGCATGGGTCGCACTCGAGGAGCCCATCGCCGACATCCCGGGAGTGCCCGAGTTCGACGACCCGGCCTACCGCACGATCTTCCAGTTCTACGAGAGCTGGAACACGAGCCCGATGCGCGCGCTCGAGAACAGCTTCGACAACTCGCACTTCAGCTTCGTGCACCGTGCGACCTTCGGCGTCGCGGGGCAGCCGGCGCCGAGCAAGTACGAGATCGTCGAGAGCGAGACCGGCTTCCACGCCGAGACCGTGATCCAGGCCGCGAATCCGGTGAAGTTCCAGCGCATCAGCGGCGTGACCGACCCGGTGACGACGCGCCACATGCGCAACGCCTACTTCCTGCCCTTCTCGCGCCGGCTCGACATCGAATATCCCTCAGGCATCCGCCACATCATCATCAACTGCTTCACGCCGATCGACGACGGCAGGATGCAGCTCTGCCAGTGGCTCTTCCGCAACGACACGGAAGCCGACTGCCCGGCGCAGATGCTGATCGACTTCGATGACGAGATCACGCGCGAGGACAAGGACATCCTCGAATCGACCGACCCAGACGCTGCAATCGACCCGCGCCGGCGCGGCGTCGAGTACTCGATGGACAGCGACCGGCCGGGCATGCTGATCCGGAGGAAGCTCTTCGATCTGCTGCGGCGCAGCGGCGAGGAAGAGATCCATCGCGGCAGCCCGCAAGCCGCCTGACCAGACGGGCGCGTCAACGCGAGCAAGCGACAGGCCAGCGGCCGCAACGCGCACTGGCACACTCCGCGCGGTGTCGAATCCGCTGCTGCTCCTGCCCGACTTCCTGCTCATCCTCGTCGGCTGGGTGATCTGCAGGCGCACGGCCCTCGACCGGCCGGTGTGGGACGCGGTCGAGCGTCTCGTCTACTACCTGCTCTTCCCGGTCCTGCTCTTCAACTCGATCGTGAAGAGCCCGCTGCAGCCTGCGCAGGCCGCCAAGCTCGCCCTCGCGGCGCTGGCGATGCTCGCCGTCGGCATCGCCCTCGCGCTCGCGCTCGGCCGCTGGCCCGGCGTCGACGCACGCCGCCACGCCTCCGGCGCGCAGGTCGCGTACCGCTTCAACTCGTACATCGCCCTGGCCTTGTCGGAGCGTCTCGGCGGCGCGCAGGGCCTGGCCTGGATGGCGCTTCTGATCGCGCTCTGCGTGCCGGTGTGCAACGTCGCCGCGGTCTGGCCGCTGGCCCGCCATGGCGGGCAGTCGACGTGGCGCGAGCTGGCCAGGAATCCGCTCATCATCAGCACGCTCGCCGGCCTCGCCGCCAACGCGATCGGCCTG
The DNA here is from genome assembly GCA_038236565.1 of Burkholderiales bacterium. Lineage (GTDB taxonomy): Bacteria > Pseudomonadota > Gammaproteobacteria > Burkholderiales > Burkholderiaceae_C > Schlegelella_A. The sequence goes on from JBBRZP010000050.1 coordinate 15,841, forward strand.
ACGCTGCCAGATGCGGTCGCGACGACGCTGCAGCGCATCGGCACCGCCGCCCTGCCGCTCGGCCTGATGTCGGTCGGCGCCGGGCTCGCGTTCGGCGCGCTCAAGGACTCGGCGGGGCTGGCCACCGCGTTGCTCGCGATCAAGCACGTGGCGATGCCGCTGGTCGCCATCGGCGCCGTCACCGTGCTCGCGTTGCCGGGCGACCAGCGCGCGATCGTCGTCCTGTTCGCGTCGCTGCCGACTGCCGCCAGCACCTACGTGCTGGCCGTGCGCATGGGCGGCGACGGACGCTTCGTCGCGGGTCTCGTCACGGTGTCGACGCTGCTCGGCATGGTCAGCATTCCGCTCTGGCTCGCCGTGGCCGGCGCGCTGCGCTCGACCTGAGCGCACGTCGGATCGCAGCGTTCGACGCGACAATCGCCCGCATGCCGGTCACCCGTCGCGTCAGCGTGATCCTCCCCGACGACCGCTGGTGCAGCGAGCGCGAGAACGCGTTCAAGTGGACGATCGTCGAGCGCATCGAGGCGCTCGGCCTCGTCGCCGAGATCTTCCACGACCCGCGCGGCACGGCGAGCCTGTGCGCGCCGATGGCCTGGTCGGCAACGAACGCCGACTACATCAGCCGGCGTTGCGTCGGCGCCGTGCTGATCGGCCTGCCGCGCTGGCGCTTCGAGACGAGCGACGGGCCGGTGCAGCTGGCAACCGAGTTCAGCCACTTCGAAGGCGCGCTCGCCTGGCAGCTCAAGCTGCCGCTGCTCGTCCTCGTGCAGAAGGGCGTGATGCGCCGCGTCGTCTTCGACAACGGCTTCCACGGTCGCATCGGCGAGTTCCCCGCCGACCCGGCGCTCGAGTGGCTCGACACGCGCGACTTCGCGACGCCGTTCACGGTGTGGCAGCGCGAGCTGGCCGACCGGCGCGACGTGTTCCTCGGCTACTGCGGTGCGTCGACCGCGACGGCGCGCGCCATCAAGCGCTTCCTCGCGGAGCAAGGCGTCGGCGTGCTCGACTGGCAAAGCGACTTCCCGCCCGGCCAGAACATCCTGCAGCAGATCGGCCGCGCTGCCGAGCGCTGCAGCGCCGGGATCTTCCTCTTCACGCGCGACGACGAGCTCGCGTCGCCCGGCGAAGGACGCGACGCGGTGCCGCGCGACAACGTCGTCTTCGAGGCCGGCTACTTCATCGCCGCGAAGGGCAAGGACCGCGTCCTCGTCGTGCGCGAGGAAGGCGCCAAGATGCCGGCCGACCTCGGCGGCGACATCTACGCGTCGCTGCCCGACCGCAACCACATCGGGCCGATCCTCGACAGCCTGCGCCGCTTCGCCGCGGCGCTCTAGCGCTCGCCACACGCAGCTCGGTGTTGGCGCTGCTCATCACCGGCACGAGCGCGTTGGTGCCGGCGGGGCCGCCACCGGAACGGATGTCTTCATGCGTCGCCTGCTCCGAGCTCCGAGCCCGGCGCTCAGCGCACGCCGGCGACGCGACCGAGGAATGCGAGCAAGGCGCTCCAGTGGGCTTCGGCGCCGACGGGGTTCCTGTCGGAGCGCAATGTCGACGCGCCGTGGACCGACGTTCCCTTGCCGACGAACTGCGTCTTGTCCGCGCTCCTCACTGTCTTCAGGATCGCCGCCGAGCGGTCGATCTCCGCGGCGCTCGACGCCTGGTCGATCCACGCCGGCACGGTGACCTTCCCGGCGGCCCGCGCGACCTCGTGCGGCCGGGCCAGATACTCGCCCGGCGAGAACGCGACCACCGCGGCGATGCCGCCGGGATGCGCCGCCGCAAGCACGAACACCAGCGCGGCAGAGTAGCTCGAGCCGACGACGACGATCGGCGCGCCCTCGGCATGGGCACGCGCCCATGCGAGGGCGGCCTCGAGGTCCGGCAGCGCCTCGTCGTAGCTCGCCTCGCGGCCGAACGCGCGGGCGGTGCGGTTGGGCCCGTACATGGCGCCACCCGAGCGCTGATCGATGGCCAGCACCGTGTAGCCCGCGGCGACGAGGCGCGGCGCGATCGGCTCGTACTCACCAGCGCTCGAGCCAGCCTGGTGGAACGCGAGGACGAGTGGCGGCTTCGGACCCGCCGCGCGCCAGAGCGTGCCGAACACCTTGACGCCGTCGGCGGCGACGAGCGTCACCGGCTCCGCGGCGCCCGCCGCGGCGCACACGGCGAGCAGGAGTGCGAAGACGATGCGGCGCATGTGGTGGTCGTCAGAGCCCGTCGACGTGCTCGACGATCTTTCTCAGCCGCTCGAGCTCGGCCATTCGGCCGACCGCCTCGGCCTTGACCCGCTCGATCTCGGCGTTCTGCTGGCGCAGACGCTCCTCGCTCTTGCCGCGGATCGCGTCGGCGCGGCGCACCTCGTTCTTCAGCTCCTCGACGCCCTCTTCCATCTCGACATAGTCGGCGATCCGTGCCTCGAGGCGCGCGATCTCCTCCGAGCGGGCTGCGAGGTCGCGGGCATGTTGCGCGTCGCGGCGGGCGAAGGCGCGCGTCCTCCGGCGCAGACGCACGCACAGGATCGCCACGAGCACGACCGCGATCGTCGCGATCAGCAGCAGGCTTTGCAGGATCTGGATGTTCGTCGTCGCCTCGACGGCGTGGTTGGCGATCTCGCTGGGGTTCACGCACGACCTCGTTTTGGCCTCGAGGATAAAGGGACGGACAGCAAGGCCTACGACCGCGAGTTCCCGGCGGCGGCGAACGAGGGCGCGCCGACGACCGGCGCAAGGGCCTTCGGCACGAGCCGGGCGAGCACCTCGGCCTGCAGCCCGATCGTGCGCAGCAGGCCGCCGGGCTGGCGCGTGTCGAAGCCGACGAAGTAGATGCCGGCGAGCGCGCCGTCGCCGGCGAGGCGGATGGGCAGGCCGCTGGCGTCGACCGGCACGGTGCTCGCGGGGAACAGCGCCTCGATCCCGGCGCGGTATCCGGTCGCGAGCACGACGGTGTCCACCTCGACCGCGCGGCCGTCGACGAAGCGCGCGCCCGTCGGCGTGAGCGCAGCGATCCCCGGATACGCCGTGATGTCGCCCGACTTGAGGCGCGCCAGCGTGCCGACGTCGATCACCGGCGTGTGGCCGTCCTCGCGCAGCTGGCGCATCGGCGAGACCTGCGAGCGGACGAGGCCGAGCCTTCCGAGGTCGCCGACCGTGACGTCGCAGAGGAAGGCCGCGAGCCAGTCGCCGAGCGGCCGCGGCAGCCGCGCCAGCATCATCGAGGTCTTCTGCGTCGGCCGGCCGAGCACGTCGCGGTGGACGACGTTGACCGGCGAGCGCACCGAGAGCGCGACCGTCGCGCCGTGCTCGGCGAGGTCGAGCGCGATCTCGGCGCCGGTGTTGCCCATGCCGACGACGAGCACACGCCGGCCGGCGAAGGCCGCGCCGCTTCGGTAGTCGCGGCTGTGCAGGATGCGGCCGGCGAAGACGTCGTCGCCGTCGATCGTCGGCAGGAACGGGATGTTGTTGGCGCCGGTCGTGACGACGACGGCGTGCGAGCGGAACGTCCGCCCGTCGACCGTCGTGGTCACCCAGCCGCCGCCGTCGCCCGGCACGATGGTCCTGGCCTCGGCGCCGAAGTGCGGCGCGATGCCGGCGCGCTCCGCGTAGCCCTGGAGGTAGTCGACCACGCCCTGGCGCGGTACGTACTGCGGCAGGTGCGCCGCGAACGCCACGCCGGGCAGCGCCGAGAGCGACTTCACCGTGTGCAGGTGCAGCCGCTCGTAGTGCGAGCGCCACGACGCGCCGACGCGGTCGGCCTTGTCGATGACGTCGACGCGATGGCCGGCGTCTGCCAGCGTCTTGGCCGACGCCAGCCCCGCCGGCCCGGCGCCGATGACGAGGATCTCCGTGTCCATGCGCTCCCTGCTTCCTCGCGCAAGGATACGCAACGGCCGGCACGCGGCCGGCGGCGCCGCTCAGGGCCGGGCTTCGAAGATCAGATTGAACGGCGTCTCGGAGGCGCGCCGGAAGCGCGTGAAGCCGCCCTCGGCGACGACGCCGCGCATGCGCTGTTCGCCGGCCTGCGCGCCGAGACAGCGGCCGACCTCCTGCGAGCGCGAGGCCGGTGTGCAGATGAAGGTCGACGCCGAGTAGAAGATGCGGCCGACCGGGTTGAGGTTGTCCTCGAGCCGGTCGTTGGCGAAGGGCTCGACGATCATCCAGGCGCCGTCCGGCTTCAGGCTCTGCCGCACATGGGCCGATGCTCCCGCGGGGTCGCCCATGTCGTGCAGGCAATCGAACATCGTCACCAGATCCCAGTCGCGGCCGGGAAAGCTTTTCGCGCTCGCGACCTCGAACGCGACCCGGTCGCCGACGCCGGCCTCCTTCGCCGACGCACGCGCGTGCACGACCGAGGGCTCGTGGTAGTCGAAGCCGACGAACGTCGACGCCGGATACGCCTGCGCCATGATGATCGTCGACGCCCCGTGGCCGCAGCCGACGTCGGCGACCCTGGCTCCGGCCTTCAGGCGCGAATCCATGCCGTCGAGCGCCGGGATCCAGGTCGAGACGAGATTGGCCGCGTAGCCCGGCCGGAAGAAGCGCTCGGTGCCGTGAAAGAGCGCCGCGTCGTGCTCGTGCCAGCCGAGGCCGAGGCCGGTGCGAAAGGCCTGCATCATCTTCGGGATCGCCTTGAACTGCGCGACCGCGACCTGGAACGCGCCGGGAATGAAGGCCGGGCTGCCCTCGACGGCGAGCGCGAACGCCTGCTCCTCGCTCAGGCTGAAGGCGTCTCCTGCCGGGTCATAGGTCACGTAGCCGCTCGCGGCCTGCGCCGACAGCCACTCCCGCACGTAACGCGGATCGGTCTCCGTGCGCATGGCGAGCGCCTCGGCGGTCAGCGGCTGGCCTGCCAGTGCCTTGTACAGCCCCAGTTGGTCGCCGACCACGACCGTCGCAGCGTGCATCACGGCGCCGAGATCGCCCACGAACTTGCCCATGAAGTCGTTCAGCTTCCCTTCGTCGATGGCCATGGCGATCTCCCTGCTGTCTCGGCGTCCAGCATCCTCTCCTCGGAGGCGCAAGTCCATACCCAATCCAGCGGAAGGGGCCCGCTCGGCGCCGGTGGCGGCCGCGCGATGCGGCGCAAGTCATTTCTATAATCGACCCGCCCTTGCGCTTCGCATCGGCCTCGACGCAGATGACGGAGATCCCATGACGCTGTTTCGCCTGGCCACGTTCGGCTCCCGCCTCGCGGCGCTGTCGCTGCTCGCGCTGGCTGCCGCCTCGAGTCAGGCCCAGGGCCGCTTCACGACCTCGGCGGATGGCCAGGAGGTGACCGACTCGATCACCAAGCTCATCTGGCGCCGTTGCGCCGAAGGCACGACCTGGGACGGCAAGACCTGCAAGGGCAAGCTCCTGAAGGTCAAGTACGCCGGCGCGAAGTCCGCTGCCTCGGGCGTCGGCAAGGGCTGGCGCATTCCGTCGCGCGAGGAGCTCGTCGGCCTCGTCGACATGACGAAGAAGAAGCCGCGGATCGATCCGACGGCGTTCCCCGGCACGCCGGCCCTGCCCTTCTGGGCCACCAAGCAAGGCAGCGACGACAACCTCAACGCCTGGCTCGTGAGCTTCGCCAACGGCAAGGTCAAGGCCAACCTGGGCGAAGCGAAGTTCCCGCTGCGGCTGGTGCGCGCCGGGCCGTGAGTGCCGGCGCGGCGCGCGCCGGTTAACCGGGCGAGCCGCGCGCCGAGACCGCGAACACCTCGACGTCGGCAGCCTTGCCGCGGAACGCGACCGGGCCGAGCGCCTCGACCCTGCAGCTGCCGTCGAGTTCGGCGCGGGTCGCCGGGTCGACCAGGATCTCCCGCTTCGCGACCTTGGTGTGGGCCTCCAGCCTGGCCGCGAGATTCACCGTGTCGCCGATGCAGGTGTAGGTCGCCCGCGCCTGCGTGCCGGTGTAGCCGGCGACCATCTCGCCGGTCGCGATGCCGATGCCGATCCGGATCGGCGCCCGGCCCGCTTCGCTGCGCTCGGCGCCGAACAGCTCGATCATCTCGATCATCTCGAGCGCCGCGCGCACCGATGCCGCGGCATGGTCGGGCAACGGCAGCGGCGCGCCGAAAATGGCCATCAGTCCGTCGCCGATCATCTGGTTGACGACGCCGCCATGGCCGCTGATCGCATCGAACATCAGCGTGTAGTAGGTGTTGAGCAGCTCGATCGTCTCCTCGGGCGGCTGCGATTCGACCAGCGCCGTGAAGTCGCGGATGTCGCAAAACATCACCGTGCCCTGGACGCGCCGGCCCTCGAGCGCGAAGCCCGACTGCTGCAGGTCCTGCGCGACCTCGGGCGCGGCGAAGCGGCGCACGAGTTCCTTCTGCTGGTCGCGCAGGCGCTTCTTCTCGAGGCAGGCGCCGATGCGCGCCTTGAGCAGCACGGCGTTGACCGGCTTCGAGAGATAGTCCTCGGCGCCGAGCTCGATGCAGCGGACGATGTTGCCGAGGCCCTCGAGCGACGAAGTGACGATCACCGGCAGGTCGCGCAAGGCCCGGTCGGTGGCGAGCTGCTCGAGCACCTGGAAGCCGTCCATCTCGGGCATCTCCATGTCGAGCAGAACGAGGTCGAAGCTC
>JBBRZP010000051.1:0-22134 GCA_038236565.1 Burkholderiales bacterium
ACCGGCATCCTCGTCGTCAACGTCAACGTCCAGAGCGTGCAGCCGCCCGAGCAGGTGCAGGCGGCGTTCGAGGACACGCTGAAGGCCGGCCAGGACGGCGACCGCCTCAAGAAGGAAGGCCAGGCCTACGCAAGCTCGGAGATCCCGAAGGCGCAGGGCACCTCGGCGCGGCTGCGCCAGGAAGCCGAAGGCTACAAGTCGCGCATCGTCTCGCAAGCCGAGGGCGACGCCGACCGGTTCTCGCGCCAGCTCGTCGAATACCAGAAGGCGCCTCAGGTCACGCGCGACCGCCTCTACATCGACACCATGCGCGAGGTCTACTCGAACATCACCAAAGTCATGATCGACGCACACAACAACGCCAGCCTGCTGCAACTTCCGCTCGATCGACTCCTGCAGCAGGCCGCCGCGGCACCGTCCGTTCCCGCGACAGGAGTTGCTCCGGCGACACCGGCAGCGCCAGAGACGGCCCCGGCGAGCGGCACGGTCGATGTGCGCTCGCGCGAAAACCAGCGCGGCCGCGACCGCGACGGTCGGTGAACGGGAGCACGCGATGAACCGCATCGGACTCCTGGTCGGCGGCTTGCTGCTGATCCTCATGCTCGCCTCGTCGACCCTCTTCATCGTCGACCAGCGGCAGGTCGCCGTCGTCTACGAGTTTGGCCAGATCAAGGAAGTGATCCAGGAGCCGGGCCTCAAGTGGAAGCTGCCGCCGCCGTTCCAGAACGTCGCCTTCCTCGACAGGCGCATCCAGACGCTCGACAGCCCCGAGACCCGGCCGATCTTCACCGCCGAGAAGAAGAGCCTGGTCATCGACTGGCTGGTGAAGTGGCGCGTCACCGATCCGCGCCAGTTCATCCGCAACAACGGCGCCGACATCCGCAACCTCGAGGCGCGCCTGTCGCCGATCGTCCACGCGGCGTTCAATGAGGAAGTGACCAAGCGCACGGTCGGCGAGGTGCTCTCGAGTGCGCGCGACAAGGTCATGCAGGACGTGCGCAGCCGCCTCGCCGACGACGCCAAGTCCTTCGGCATCGAGATCCTCGACGTGCGCATCAAGCGCGTCGACTTCGTCGGCAACATCACCGACTCGATCTACAGCCGCATGGCCTCCGAGCGCAAGCAGGTCGCCAACCAGCTGCGCGCCACCGGCGCGGCCGAGGGCGAGAAGATCCGCGCCGACGCCGACCGCCAGCGCGAGGTCATCGTCGCCGAGGCCTACCGCGACGCGCAGAAGGTCAAGGGCGACGGCGACGCGAAGGCGTCGGCGATCTTCGCCGAAGCGTTCGGCAAGGACGCGCAGTTCGCGCAGTTCTATCGCAGCCTGGAGGCGTACCGGGCGAGCTTTCGCAACAAGTCCGACCTGATGATCGTCGACCCGAGCAGCGACTTCTTCAAGTCGATGCGCGGCTCCGGCACCGCGCCCGCCGTGTCGCCGAGGAAGTAGCCGGATTGGCGAGCGTCGGGTTCTGGGACGTCGCCCTCGGCGCGGTCGCCCTGATGCTCGTCGCCGAAGGCCTGCTCCCGTTCCTGAGCCCCCGATCGTGGCGACGGGTCTTCGAGCGCGCGCTCCAGATGAGCGACGGCCAACTCCGCTTCCTCGGCCTGGTGAGCGTGCTTGCCGGTGGCGCGATGCTCGCGGCCTTCTGGTTCTGAGGCGTCGGGACCGGCCTGACCCGTACAATTTGCTTTTTAACAAGCGGCGTTTTTGTATGGCCTCTGCCTGGCTCCTGCCGGAGCACATCGCCGATGTCCTTCCGGCGCGGGCCCGACACATCGAGGCGCTTCGACGCGGACTGCTCGACGCAGCGGCCGGCTTCGGCTTCGAGCTCGTGATCCCGCCGATGCTCGAGCACATCGAGTCGCTGCTGTCCGGCACCGGTCACGCGCTCGACCTGCAGACCTTCAAGCTCGTCGATCAGCTGAGCGGCCGCACCCTCGGTTTGCGTGCCGACAGCACGCCGCAGGCAGCGCGCATCGACGCCCACATGCTCAACCGTGACGGCGTCGTGCGCCTCTGCTACTGCGGCCCAGTTCTGCATGCCCGGCCGTCGGGCACCGGCGCGACCCGCGAGCCCCTGCAGTTCGGGGCCGAGATCTACGGCCACGAAGGCCTCGGCGCCGACCTCGAGATCATCGAGCTCGCGCTCGACTGCCTGCAGGTCGCGGGCATCGACGACGTCGTCCTCGACCTGGCCGATGCGCGCATCGTCCGCGCCGTGCTGGCCGGCGTGCCGGTCGACGGCGAGCGGCTCGATGCGGTCTACGCCGCGCTCGCCGCCAAGGACGGCGCCGAGATCCGGTCGCTGAGCAAGGCCTTCCCGGACGCGTCGCGACGCGGCCTCGAAGCGCTCATCGGCCTCTATGGCGACGAGTCGGTGCTCGGCGACGCGCTCCGCCTGTTGCCCGAGCGCCCGGTCGTCGCGACCGCGATCGCGGAGCTTCGCCGCCTGGCCGAGCACGCGCGGCAGGCGCATCCGCGCGCGCGCGTCGGCTTCGACCTCGCCGATTCGAGCGGCTATGCCTACTACAGCGGTGCCCGCTTCGCCGCCTACGCGAGCGGCGCGAGCGACGCGATCGCCCGCGGCGGCCGCTACGACGAGGTCGGCGCGATCTTCGGGCGCAACCGCCCGGCGGTCGGCTTCGGGCTCGACGTCAAGGATCTCGCCCTGCTGTCGGCGGCGCCTCCGACACGCGAATCGGTCCGCGCTCCCGGCCGCCACGATGCGGCGTTGCGCGCAGCAGTCCGCGAGCTGCGCGCGCGCGGCGAAGTGGTCATCTGCGACTTCGACGGCCATGGCAGCGCCCCGGGCGCCCCGCCGGCGCGCCGCCTGGTCGAGACCGGCGGCCGCTGGGCCGTCGCCGAGCGCTGATGCGCTGCCCCTGCACACGAACCTCCTGTCCTCGATGACCTTCGCCACCGAACTCGGACCACGCACGCCTGCCCAGGGCTCCGGCGGGCGCAACGTCGTCGTCGTCGGCACCCAGTGGGGCGACGAAGGCAAGGGCAAGGTCGTCGACTGGCTCACCGACCACGCCCAGGCGGTCGTCCGCTTCCAGGGCGGCCACAACGCCGGCCACACGCTCGTCATCGGCGGCGTCAAGACGGCGCTGCAGCTGATCCCCTCGGGGATCATGCGCGCCAACGTCGCCTGCTACATCGGCAACGGCGTCGTCGTCGATCCGCAGCATCTGCTCGGCGAGATCCGCCGGCTCGAGGCGATGGGGCTCGACGTGCGCTCGCGTCTCCTCATCAGCGAGTCGTGCCCGCTCATCCTGCCGTTCCACGTCGCCGTCGACAACGCGCGCGAGGCGCTGCGCGAATCGAGCGGCGTCGGCAAGATCGGCACGACCGGCAAGGGCATCGGGCCGGCCTACGAAGACAAGGTCGCCCGCCGCGCGCTGCGAGTCCAGGACCTGAAGCATCCGGAGCGCTTCGCGACCAAGCTGCGCGAGCTGCTCACGCTGCACAACTTCGCGCTCGAAGGGCTGCTTCACGCCAAGGCGCTCGCCTTCGAGCCGATCTTCGAGGCGGCGATGCAGGCGGGCGAGGAGCTGCGACCGATGATCGGCGACGTCGGCTACACGATCTTCAACGCCTGCCGGGGCGGCGCGAACATCATGTTCGAAGGCGCGCAGGGCACGCTTCTCGACATCGACCACGGCACCTATCCGTACGTGACCTCGAGCAACTGCGTCGCGGGCAACGCGGCCGCGGGCTCGGGCGTCGGGCCCGACCTGCTGCACTACATCCTCGGCATCACCAAGGCCTACACGACACGCGTCGGCGGCGGGCCGTTCCCGACCGAGCTCGCGATCGACGAGCCCGGGACGATCGGCCATCACCTCTCGACCGTCGGCCAGGAGCGCGGCACGGTGACGGGCCGGGCGCGGCGCTGCGGCTGGCTGGACGCCGCGGCGTTGAAGCGCTCGATCATCATCAACGGCATCTCGGGCCTGTGCATCACCAAGCTCGACGTCCTCGACGGCCTCGACGAGATCAAGGTCTGCGTCGGCTACCAGCTGCGGGGCGAGCGCATCGACATCCTGCCGCTCGACGCCGACGACATCGTCGCCTGCGTGCCGATCTACGACAGCTTCCCGGGCTGGACGGAGAGCACGTTCGGCGTGACGCGCTGGGAGGCGCTGCCGGTGAACGCGCGTCGCTATCTCGAGCGCGTCGAGAGCTTCATCGGCGCGCCGATCGACATGGTGTCGACCGGCCCGGACCGCGATCACACGATCCTGCTGCGCCACCCGTTCCTGCCCGCCGCCGCGGTGCGCGAGCAGCGGGCCATTTCCTGATCCTGCCGAGGACGACATGCTCACCGACGACGGCAAACACCTCTACGTCTCCTGGGACGAGTACCACATGCTGATCGAGCGCCTGGCGCTCAAGATCGACGCGTCGGGCTGGGCCTTCGACCAGATCCTGTGCCTGGCGCGCGGCGGCATGCGGCCCGGCGACGTGCTCTCGCGCGTCTTCGACAAGCCGCTCGCGATCATGTCGACGAGCTCGTATCGCGCCGAGGCCGGCACGATCCAGGGCCGGCTCGACCTGGCGAAATACATCACCCTGCCGCGCGGTGAGCTCGCGGGCCGGGTCTTGCTGGTCGACGATCTGTCGGACTCCGGCGTCACGCTGCGTGCGGTCGTCGATCGCCTGCGCGGCATGCCGTCGATCGCCGAGCTGCGTTCGGCGGTGATCTGGACCAAGGGCGTCTCGTCGTACACGCCCGACTACTACGTCGAAATGCTGGCCACGAGCCCGTGGATCCACCAGCCGTTCGAGGAGTACGACGACCTTCGGCCTGCGGGGTTGGCGAAGAAGTTCGCCATCTGATGCAGGCACTACAGCTTGCACCACGGCTTGCGGCAGAGCCGGAATGCAAAAAGCCCGCCGAAGCGGGCTCCCTCATCATCACATTCGCTCGTGGTGCCCAGGAAGGGACTCGAACCCCCACGGAGTTACCCGCTAGTACCTGAAACTAGTGCGTCTACCAATTCCGCCACCTGGGCATCTCAGGCAACCACGGACTTTATCATCAAAGCAACACCCATCCAGACTCCCGCCGCCGGCGGCAACGAACTCCTCGCCGAAGTCGAGGGCACCGTCCAGGGTCATCGCGACGGCCACGGCTTCGTCGTCCGCGGCGACTCCCAGCCCGACCTCTATCTCGCCCCGCAGGAGATGAAAAGCGTCCTGCACCGCGACCGCGTCAAGGCGCGCATCGTTCGCTACGACAAGAAGGGCCGTCCAGAGGGTCGCATCCTCGAGATCCTCGAGCGCAGGAAGGCGCCGATCATCGGCCGCCTGCTGCACGAGAGCGGCATCTGGCTGCTCGCGCCCGAAGACAAGCGCTACGGCCAGGACATCATCGTGCCGCGCAACGGCATCGCGGACGCGAAGGCCGGCCAGGTCGTCGCCATCGAGCTGATGGAACCGCCGTCGATGCACTCGCAGCCGGTCGGCCGCGTCACCGAAGTGCTCGGCGAGATCGACGACCCCGGCATGGAGATCGAGATCGCGGTGCGCAAGTACGAAGTGCCGCACATCTTCTCCGACGCGACGCTCGCCCAGGCTGCGGCACTCGCCGATTCGGTCCAGGCTGCCGACAAGAAGAACCGCGTCGACCTCACCGACGTGCCGCTGGTGACGATCGACGGCGAGGACGCGCGCGACTTCGACGACGCCGTCTACTGCGAGCCGGCGCAGATCGGCAAGTCGAAGGTCGACAACGGCTGGCGCCTGATCGTCGCGATCGCCGACGTCAGCCATTACGTTCGACCCGGCGCGCCGATCGACATTGACGCCTACGAGCGCGCGACCTCGGTCTACTTCCCGCGCCGCGTGATTCCGATGCTGCCCGAGAAGCTCTCGAACGGTCTGTGCTCGCTCAACCCCGAGGTCGAGCGTCTGGCGATGGTCTGCGACATGCTCGTCAACCACGACGGCGAGGTCGAGGCCTACCAGTTCTACCCGGCGGTGATCCGCTCCGCCGCGCGCTTCACGTACACGGAGGTCGCGGCGATCCTGGCGAACACGCGCGGCCCCGAGGCTGCACGGCGCACCTCGCTGATCCCGCATCTGCTCGACCTGCACGATGCCTACCGAGCGCTGCTCAGGGCGCGTCTGAAGCGCGGCGCGATCGACTTCGAGACCACCGAGACGCAGATCGTCTGCGACGAGAACGGCCGGATCGACAAGATCGTCCCGCGCACGCGCAACGAGGCGCACCGCCTGATCGAGGAATCGATGCTGGCGGCGAACGTCTGCTCGGCCGACTTCATCGCGCGCGCCAAGCATCCGTCGCTCTACCGCGTCCACGAAGGGCCGACGCCGGAGAAGAAGACGCTGCTGCAGAACTACCTGAAGGCGCTCGGCCTGGGCCTGTCGATCAGCGACGACCCGAAGCCGTCCGAGTACCAGGCCATCGCCGCGGCGACCAAGGAGCGGCCGGACGCGCCGCAGATCCACCAGATGCTGCTGCGCTCGATGCAGCAGGCGATCTACACGAGCAAGAACAGCGGCCACTTCGGCCTCGCCTACGAGGCCTACACGCACTTCACGAGCCCGATCCGGCGCTATCCCGACCTGCTCGTGCACCGCGTGATCAAGGCGCTGCTCGAAAGCCGCCGCTATCCGATCGGCGCGCTCGCCGAAGAGGAGCCGGCGAAGAAGGCGCGTCTCGCCAAGTCGGCGAAGTCCGCTAAGTCGGCCAACCTAGGCTCGGTGCCGGCGCCGGCGCTCGTGCCCGGCGGCGAGCTCGAGGCGTGGGAGATCGCCGGCGCGCATTGCAGCGCCAACGAGCGACGCGCCGACGAGGCCTCGCGCGACGTCGAGGCATGGCTCAAGTGCCGCTACATGCGCGAGCACCTCGGCGAGGAGTTCGGCGGCGCGGTCACCGCGGTGACGAGCTTCGGCCTCTTCGTCGTGCTCGACGGCCTCTACGTCGAAGGCCTGGTGCACGTCACCGAGCTCGGCGGCGAGTATTTCCGCTTCGACGAGATCCGCCAGGAGCTGCGCGGCGAGCGCTCAGGCCTGCGCTACGTCGTCGGCACGCGGGTGCGCGTGCAGGTCAGCCGCGTCGACCTGGATGGCCGCAAGATCGACTTCCGCATGGTGCGCGAAGGCGAGGATGCGACGGTGCTGCCGCGTACGCGGCGCGACAAGGCGGTCGAGCGCACCGAAGCGGCAACGAGCGAGATCGTCGCGCTGAAGGACGCCGACCGCGTCGTCAAGGCAGCCGCCAAGGCCAAGGCCCGCGCGCGGTCGGGCTCGGCCCTGCGGCCGGTGCGCGCGAGCAAGTCGGCGGTCAGGAAGACCGCGAGCGGCCGCGGCCCGGCGCGCGGCACGACGCGTCGCTGAGCGCACCCACCTTTCAATCGACAGGAAAGAAGCGAGAGATGACGATTCGATTCGACGGCCGGGTGGCGATCGTGACCGGCGCCGGCGGAGGGCTCGGCCGGCAGCATGCGCTGGCGCTGGCGGCACGCGGCGCGTCGGTGGTCGTCAACGACCTCGGCGGCACGCTCGACGGCAACGGCGCCGCGCCGACCGCGGCCAACGCGGTCGCCGAGGAGATCCGCGCCGCCGGCGGCAAGGCGATCGCCAACGGCGCATCGGTCACCGACTTCGCGGCGGTGCAGGCGATGGTCGCGGCGGCGATGAAGGAATGGGGCCGCGTCGACATCCTCGTCAACAACGCCGGCATCCTGCGCGACAAGAGCTTCGCGAAGATGGAGATCGACGACTTCCGCGCCGTCGTCGACGTCCACCTGATGGGCGCCGTCCACTGCACGAAGGCGGTGTGGGAAACGATGCGGGCGCAGAACTATGGCCGGATCGTGATGACGACGTCGTCGTCGGGCCTCTTCGGCAACTTCGGCCAGTCGAACTACGGCGCTGCCAAGATGGCGCTCGTCGGCCTGATGCAGACGCTCTCGATCGAAGGCGCCAAGAACGACATCCGCGTCAACTGTCTCGCGCCGACGGCGGCGACGCGGATGACCGACAAGCTGCTGCCGGAATCGATGCTGGGCCTGCTGGAAGCGGGCGCGGTGACGCCGGGCTTGCTCGCGCTCGTCGCGGAGGGTGCGCCGACGCGCGCGATCCTGTGCGCCGGCGCCGGCTCGTTCGAGCGCGCCCACGTGACGCTCACGCAAGGCATCTTCGTCGGCCACGACGAGGAGTCGGCGGAGCAGATCGCCGCCCGGTTCGACGAGATCTCGAGCCGCCACGACGAGACCGTGCCCGAGAGCGGCGCCGCGCAGGGCACGATCGAGATCGGCAAGGCGATGCGCGCCGCTTCCTGAGCGCGCGGCGACCCGGCGCGCTCTCAGGCGCAGCGGGCGTCGCGGTAGAGCGCTTCGATCAGGTCGCTCGCGCGCAGCGCGCCGGCACGCTCCGGCTCGGCGGCGGCGCCATGCTCGATCACCCCGCGCGTCGCGACGTCGAAGGCGCTCTGCGCACCCGCCGCCCAGCGACCGCCGATCCATCCTGCGAGGACGTCGCCGGTGCCCGCGCTGGCGAGCGATGCGTTGCCGGTGGCGTTGATGCGCGGCGCCTCGCCCGATGTCGCGATCACCGTGCCGGAGCCTTTGAGCACGACGACGGCACCGTAGCGATCGGCGAGCTCGCGCGCGGCGCGGAGCCGGTCGGACTGCACGTGCGCGGTGTCGCTGCCGAGGAGGCGCGCCGCCTCGAGCGGATGCGGCGTGAGGATCGTCGCGAAGCCGCGCCGGGCGCGCGCCTGCAGCAGCGACTGCAGCGACGCGTCGGCGGCGAGGGCGTTCAGGGCGTCGGCGTCGAGGACGAGTCGCGCTGCGATCGAGAGCAGGCGAGGCAGCAATGCGCGCACGGCATCGCCGCCGCCGCAGCCGCAGACCACCGTGGCGCGCGACACGATGTCGGCATCGCCCTGTGCCCAGCCGGCGCGGAACATCAGCTCGGGATGGCGCGGATCGACGTCGAGCGCGCCAGTCGTCGCGGTCGCGCCGAGCAGATCGACGAACACGCGCCCCGCGCCCGCTGCCTGCGCGGCGCGGGCGGCGAGCCAGGCCGCGCCCGTCATGCCGGTCGCACCGCCGACGATCGCGACGTCGCCGAAGCTTCCCTTGTTCTGCGCGTGCCTGCGTGGCGCGGCGACGCACGTCGGATCGGCGCGGCCGACGAGGAACGCGTCGGCCGACGAGGCGTCCTCGGCGATATCGAGGCGCGCGAGCCAGACGCGGCCCGCGTGGTCGCGTCCCGCTCCGGTGAAGAGGCCGGGCTTGACGGTGAGGAAGGTCAGCGTGTCGTCCGCGACCACGCACGACGCGCCGAGCGGCTCGCCGCGATCGACGTCGAGGCCGGACGGCACGTCGACGGCCAGCACGCGTGCACCGCGCGCGGCGAACCCGGCGATTCTGTCGATGGCGGCTGCGATCGCCGACTCGGGCGCGCGCGAGGCGCCGATGCCGAGGAGCGCGTCGATGACCAGATCGGGAAGGGCGGCGTCGACGAGCGCAGAGCCGGCGTCGAACGCGCGGATCGGGACGTTCGCGCTTCGAGCCCGCTCGAGCGCGCGACTGGCATCAGCCGGCAGTCGCGCGGGATCACCGACGAGAACGACCGACGCCTCCTTGCCCATCTCGCGCAGACGCACGGCGGCTTCGATGCCGTCGCCGCCATTGTTCCCGGGACCGGCGAAGACGAGCATCGCGTCCGCATGCGGCGCGATTGCCAATGCCAGACGCGCCACCGCATCGCCGGCCCGCGCCATGAGTGCATAGGCCGGCGTCGCGGCGAGCGCCGTCTTCTCGAGCGCGCGCGTCGCGTCGATGCCATGCAGCGGCAATCGCCCGACCCCTGAATCGATCCGCTCGATGCCGTTCACGATTTCAACCGCTCGATGCCGAGCCCGTCGATCACGATCGGCGTCGTCCGCCCGGCGATCGCATCGGCGACGAGCTTGGCCGATCCCGCGGCCAGCGCCCATCCGCTGCCGCCGTGGCCGACGTTGAGCCACACGCCGCCGGCGCCGCTCGGGCCGAGCACCGGCGGCCCGTCGGGCAGCATCGGTCGCGCGCCTTTCCAGCGCTGCGCCGACGAGCGCTTCGTGACGCCGGGAAACCAGTCGTCGAGCACCTTGTCGAGCGTGGCCTGGGCGCTGTCGCTCCTGTCGCCGGCGTCGACGCCGATCTCGGCACCGCCCGCGACGCGGACGCGGTTGCCGATGCGCGAGATCGCGACCTTGTAGCGCTCGTCCATCAGCGCCGAGCGCGGCTCGAGGTGCAGGTGCTGCTCGTCGTGGCGCAAGGGCGCTGTGACCGAGTGGCCGTGCACGGCCACCAGCGGCAGGCGCACGCCGAGCGGCGCAAGCAGCGCCCGCGAGCCGACTGCGGCACAGACGACGACCCTGTCGAAGCTCGGCTCGGCGATCTCGCCGGCGTCGGGCAGCGTCGACTGGAAGTCGCCGCCGTCGCCGCGCGAGCGCAGCGATTCGTCGCGCGCGTCGTGTGCCATCTGCGTCACGCGCAGGCTCGGTCGCGTGCCGGCGGCGATGCGCTCGACGCGGGCGTTGAAGCGGAACCGTGCACCAGCGCGCTCGGCTTCCTTGCGCAGCAGGTGCGTGAACTCGCGGCAGTTGCCGACCTCGTCGTCCTTCGAGTGGATGCCGGCGTGCAGCGGCGTCGCCGGATTGAGGCCGGGCTCGATCGCGCGGCATCCGGCCGCGTCGAGCACGACCGGCGCGGCGCCGAGCTCGGCGAGCGCCCGGATGCCCGCTTCGGCCACGGCAAGCTCGCGTTCGCTGCGCAGGAGGACGAGGAAGCCCTGGCCGCGCTCGAAGTCGAGGTGCAGGCGCTGCGTCAGCTGGTGCAGCCGCTCCCGGCTGAACTGCGCCAGGCGATGCATGCGGGCCCGGTTGGCGCGATAGACCGGCGGCCGGCACGAGCGCCACCAGCGCCACATCCAGCCCAGCGTCGCGGCGTCGAGGTGGCGGCCGACGCGCACCGGCGCATGCGCCGTGAGCAGATGGCGAAGCACCTTCGACGGCATGCCGGGCGCGGCCCACGGCGCGACGTAGCCGGGCGCGATCAGGCCGGCGTTGGCGAAGCTGCACTCCGACGCGACCGTGCCGCAGCGCTCGTAGACCGTCACCCGGTGGCCGTCGGCGGCGAGCTCGTACGCGGTGGTCACGCCGATCACGCCAGCTCCGATCACGGCGATCTGCATCCTCAGTCGCGCGGCCGCGCGGCGTCGGCGGCGCGCGTGAGCGCGGCTTCGATCGCGAGGCTGGCGTCGAGGACCGCGTCGTCGCGTCCGGCGGTGCTCCAGACCATCAGGCCGGCCGGAAGTTCGCCGTCGCGCTGGCACGGCAGCGAGAGGGCGCAGCCGTCGAGGAAGTTGACGACGCTCGGATTGCGCAGCAACAGGCCGTTGACGGCGAAGAACGCATCGTCGTCGTCGATCAGCGGTGCGAGCGGCGGCGCGACCATCGGCACGGTCGGCGAGAGCAGGGCGTCGAAGCCGTGCAGCGCGACTTCCATGCGCCCGATCCAGGCGCGGCGTGCAGCGATCAGGTCGATGTAGTCGGCAGCGCTCATCGCCTCGCCCCGCGCGATGCGCCGGGCGACGCGCGGGTCGTACTCGTCGCGACGGGCGGCGAACCAGCGGCGATGGAACGCCCAGCTCTCGGCTGCCGGAAATCCGCCGGCGGCGTTGATCGCCGCGATCTCGTCGAGCAGCGGCAGGTCGATCTCCTCGATGCGCGCGCCCGCGGTCGACAGGGTCGACAGCGCACGACGGAACGCTCGCGCGACCGTGTCGTCGAGGTCGTCGAGCATCAATCGGCGTGGGACGGCGAAGGTCGAGGCGGTCAGTTGTCGACCGGCGAGCGTGACGCGACGATCGGCGAGCACTTCGTGCAGCACCACCGCGTCGCGCACCGAGCGCGTGATCGCGCAGGCAGTGTCGAGCGTCGTCGACAGCGGCACGGCGCCGGATGTCGGGACGCGGTCGGCCGTGCTCTTGAAGCCGACGAGGCCTTGCAGCGCGGCCGGAATGCGGATCGATCCGCCGGTGTCCGAGCCGAGCGCCGCCCACGCGGCGCCGCCGGCCACCGAAGACGCGCCGCCCGACGTCGAGCCGCCGGGCGCGCGGGGGACGGGATCGAGGGACAGCGTCGCCGCGTTGGCCAGCACGGCGACATGCAGGTTCAAGCCGACGCCCGAGAACGCGAACTCCGACATGTGGGTGCGGCCGATCAGGGCTGCGCCGGCACGCCGCAGGCGCGCCACGGCCGGTGCGTCGGCCGCGGCGGGCGGCGAGTCGGCCAGGATCGTCGAGCCGGCGGCGGTTGCTTCGCCGACGACGTCGAACAAGTCCTTCACCGAGACGGCGAGCCCGGCGAGCGGGCCGGGATCGGTCGCGGCATCGACGGCACGGTCGGCAGCCCGTGCGGCGTCGCGTGCCCGCTCGAATCCCGTGGCCAGGAAGGCCGGCGCGACGTGGGCCAGGCCCGCGGCGATGATCGACCGCTCGACCAATGCCGCGGCCGAGGTGCTCCGTGCAAGGATCCGTCGGCGCGCTTCAGTGAGGTCGTCGCTCATCGCGATGCTATAATCCGGCGCTTTGCCTCGGGCGGACGAGCAGGCCAGACCAGGCGGGTTTCCATGACGGCGACCCCGAAGGTCTTGCGCGGAAGCCGCCCGAACTCCGCGAAAAACGCGCGAACCGGCTGTTTCAGGGTGTCGCAGCGACGATCCGCCAAGGATTCTTCGCCGCGATTCGAGCCGGATTCTAGAACCAACCTTTGGAAACAAGATGACGATCACGATGCGTGAAATGCTGGAAGCCGGCGTCCATTTCGGACACCAGACCCGCTTCTGGAACCCGAAGATGGCCCCGTATATCTACGGCCACCGGAACAAGATCCACATCATCAACCTCGAGAAGACGCAGCCGCTCTTCGAGGACGCGATGAAGTTCATCCGCCAGCTGGCCTCGCGCCGCGGCACGATCCTGATGATCGGCACCAAGCGCCAGGCGCGCGAGGTGATCGCCGCCGAAGCCAAGCGCTGCGGCATGCCCTACGTCGACCAGCGCTGGCTCGGCGGCATGATGACCAACTTCAAGACCGTGAAGGGCTCGCTCAAGCGCCTGAAGGACATGAAGGCGCAAGTCGAGGCCGGCACCGAGATCCGGATCAAGAAGGAAGCGCTGATGTTCCAGCGCGAGATGGCCAAGCTCGAGAAGGACATCGGCGGCATCCAGGACATGAACGCCTTGCCCGACGCGATGTTCGTGATCGACGTGGGCTTCCACAAGATCGCCGTCGCCGAAGCGCAGAAGCTCGGCATTCCGATCATCGCGGTGGTCGATTCGAACCACTCGCCGATCGGCATCGACTACGTGATCCCGGGCAACGACGACTCGTCGAAGGCCGTCGCGCTCTACGCAAAGGCCGTGGCCGACGCCGTGCTCGAGGGCAAGGCCAACGCCGCCAACGAGGTGGTGCAGGGCGCCGCCGTCGGCGACGAGTTCGTCGAAGTGGACGAAGCAGCGGCCTGATCCCGGGCTTCCGGCTCGCCGCACGGGCGAGCGGACCGAGGGGCTGATCCAGCCCCTTTTTCACAATCGATTCGATGCGCGGACGCGTCCCCACGGGGAGGCGATCCGACAAGGAGGACAGGACGATGGCGGCAATCACCGCGAGCATGGTCGGGGCGCTGCGTGCCAAGACCGATGCACCCATGATGGAGTGCAAGAAGGCGCTGACCGAAGCCGATGGCGACATGGAGCGCGCCGAGGAGTTGCTGCGCGTCAAGCTCGGCAGCAAGGCCGGCAAGGCGGCGTCTCGCGTCGCGGCCGAGGGCGTCGTCGCCGCGGTCGTCGACGGCGCGAGCGGCGCGATGGTCGAGCTCAACTGCGAGACCGACTTCGTCACCAAGAACGACTCGTTCCTGGCGCTGGCGAAGTCGCTGGCCGAGCTGATCGCCCAGAAGAGTCCGGCTGACGTCGCGGCGCTGTCGGCCTTGCCGCTGACGCAGGACGGCTTCGGCCCGACGGTCGAGGACGTTCGCACCGGCCTCGTCGGCAAGATCGGCGAGAACATGTCGATCCGCCGCTTCAAGCGCTACGCCGGCGGCGGCAGGATTGCCAGTTACCTGCACGGCACGCGCATCGGCGTGCTGGTCGAGTTCGAGGGCGACGAGACGGCGGCCAAGGACGTCGCGATGCATGTCGCGGCAATGAAGCCGAAGGCGCTGACCACGGCCGACGTCGCAAAGGAGCTGATCGCCGCCGAGCGCTCGGTCGCGACGCTGCGCGCCGCCGAGGACGCCGAGAAGGCCAAGGCCGAAGGCAAGACGGTGCAGTCGGCCGAGATCGTCGCCAAGCGCATCGAAGGCTCGGTGGCCAAGTTCCTGAAGGAAGTCAGCCTGCACAACCAGGCCTTCGTCAAGAACGACAAGCAGAGCGTCGAGCAGATGCTGAAGGACAAGTCGACCAAGGTCCATTCGTTCACGCTCTACGTCGTCGGCGAAGGGATCGAGAAGAAGACCGGCGATTTCGCCGCCGAGGTCGCGGCGCAGGTCGCCGCAGCCAAGGGCGCCTGAGGCCGGCCGCCACCCGACCGGGCGGCGGCTAGACTTCGAGATCACCACGGAGGAATCGACCGCATGGCGGCGTACAAGCGCATCCTGCTCAAGCTCTCGGGCGAAGCCCTGATGGGCGACGACGCCTACGGCATCAACCGGGCGATGATCGTGCGCATCGTCCGCGAGGTGCAGGAAGTCACGCAGCTCGGCTGCGAGGTCGCGGTCGTGATCGGCGGCGGCAACATCTTTCGCGGCGTCGCCGGCGGCGCGGTCGGCATGGACCGCGCGACCGCCGACTACATGGGCATGCTCGCGACGGTGATGAACGCGCTGGCGCTCGCCGACACGATGCGTCAGGAGGGGATCACCGCGCGCGTGATGTCGGCCATCGGCATCGAGCAGGTCGTCGAGCCCTACGTGCGGCCGAAGGCCTTGCAGTATCTCGAGGAAGGCAAGGTCGTGATCTTCGCGGCCGGCACCGGCAACCCGTTCTTCACGACCGACACCGCCGCGGCGCTGCGGGGCGCCGAGATCGGCGCCCAGATCGTGCTCAAGGCGACCCGCGTCGACGGCGTCTACAACGCCGATCCGAAGAAGGATCCGAGCGCCACGCGCTACACCCGCATCAGCTTCGACGAGGCGATCATCAAGAACCTGCAGGTGCTCGACGCGACCGCGTTCGCGCTCTGCCGCGACCAGAAGCTGCCAATCCGTGTCTTCAGCATCTTCAAGCCCGGGGCGCTCAAGCGCGTCGTGCTCGGCGAGGACGAGGGCACGCTCGTTCACGTGTAAGGACCGAGACGATGGCGATTGCAGACATCAAGAAGACGGCCGAGCAGAAGATGGCTCGCTCGATCGAGTCGTTCAAGGGCGACCTGCAGAAGATCCGCACAGGTCGCGCCCACACCGGCATCCTCGACCAGGTCCACGTCGACTACTACGGCTCGCCGCTGCCGATCAGCCAGGTCGCCAACGTCACGCTGCTCGATGCGCGCACGATCAGCGTCCAGCCGTGGGAAAAGGGCATGGGCGCGAAAATCGAGAAGGCGATCCGCGAGTCGGATCTCGGCCTCAACCCGTCGTCGCAAGGCGACCTGCTGCGCATCCCGATGCCGGCCCTCACCGAAGAGCGTCGCCGCGACCTGACCAAGGTCGTCCGCCACTCGGCCGAGGACGCGAAGATCGCGGTCCGCAACCTCCGCCGCGACGCCAACGACCACGCGCGCCGGCTGGCGAAGGACAAGACCATCTCCGAGGACGAGGAGCGGCGCTCGCTCGACGAGCTGCAGAAGCTCACCGACCGCACGATCGCGGAAATCGACCGGCTCACGTCGGCGAAGGAAACCGAGATCATGGCGGTCTGATGGGCGAGTTGGCCGAGACCACTTTCGCCGTGCCGCGTCACGTGGCCATCGTCATGGACGGCAACGGCCGCTGGGCCAAGAAGCGCCACATGCCGCGCTTCTTCGGCCATAAGCAGGGCGTCGATGCGCTCGTGCGAACGGTCAACGCCTGCGCCGACCGCGGCATCGAATACCTCACGGTGTTCGCGTTCTCGTCCGAGAACTGGAAGCGGCCGAGCGAGGAAGTCTCGAGCCTGATGGGTCTCGTGCTCGTCGCGGTCTCGAAGTACCTCGCCAAGCTCGCCGGCGACGGCGTTCGCATCCGCATCATCGGCGACCGTGCCCAGGTCTCCGACAAGCTGCGCCAGGCCTGGCAGCACGCCGAGGACAGCACGCGCCACAACAGCCGCATCCAGCTCTCGGTGGCGTTCAACTACGGCGGCCGCTGGGACATCGTCGAGGCCTGTCGGCAAGCGATGGCGGCCGGCGTCGTCGCCGACGAGCTCGACGAGGCCAGGCTCAACAGCTACATGGCCCTCAGCTATGCGCCCGATCCGGATCTCTTCATCCGCACCGGCGGCGAGCTCAGGATCAGCAACTTCCTGCTCTGGCAGGTCGCGTACTCGGAGCTCGTCTTCACCGAATGCCTCTGGCCCGAGTTCGGCGAGGGCGAACTCGACGCCGCGCTGGCGCAGTACGCGCGTCGCGAACGACGCTTCGGCGCCGTGCACAGCGTCGGCGAGCTCGTCGCGAGCGGAAGCTGACCGCGTGCTGAGGCAGCGCATCCTGACGGCGGTGGTTCTGCTGGCATTGTTGATTCCGGCCCTCGTCGTCCACACGACGTGGCCGTTCGCGCTGCTCACGCTGGCCGGCATGGCGATCGGCGGCTGGGAGTGGATCCGGCTGAACGACGGCGGCGCGTTGGCCGTCCCGCTCGGCGTGCTGCTCGCGGTGGCGTGCGGGCTCGCGCTCTACGCGGGCTGGGCCACGCATGCGCCGCCCGCATCGTGGTGGATCGCCTTCGGTCTGTGGGTCCTCGGCGGCACCTGGGCGCTGGGCAAGGGCGTGGCCGGCTGGCCGCAGGTGCCGCGTGCGCTGCGCTGGCTCATCGGCCTGGTCGCCCTCTGGACCACCTGGCTCGCGTTCTCCAACGCGAAGGCGGGCGGGCTCAACTTCATCCTCTCGATCTTCACCCTCGTCTGGACCGCGGACATCTTCGCGTACTTCGGCGGACGCCGCTTCGGCAGGCGCAAGCTCGCGCTGGCGATCAGCCCGGGCAAGAGCTGGGAGGGCGTGTGGAGCGGCATGGCCGGCGCACTGCTGGTCGCGATCGGCTGGCTCGTCGTCGATGCGTCCGGGTCGACGGGCGGCGAGAGCTTCTACACGATCATCGCCAACCGCTTCAGCTACGCCGGGCTCGCGCTCGTCGTCGTCTTCCTCGTGGCGATGAGCGTCGTCGGCGACCTGTTCGAGTCGCTCGTGAAGCGCAGCGCGGGCGCCAAGGACAGCAGCGCGCTGCTGCCGGGGCACGGTGGCATCCTCGACCGCGTCGACGGCCTCCTGCCCGTGTTTCCGATCGCCCTGGCGCTGGCCGCACTGTGAAGACGCGTTCGCACGATCCCTCGGCTCGGGCGCAGCGTCTGTGCGTCCTCGGCGCGACCGGCTCGGTCGGCCAGGCGACGCTCGACGTCGCCGGCGCGCATCCCGACCGCTTCGAGATCTTCGCGGTGACGGCGCACCAGCGCCTCGACGAGCTGCTCGCGCTCTGCGTTCGCCATCGCCCGCGCTTCGCCGCCGTCGCCACGGTGGCGCAGGCGCGCGACCTCACGACGCGACTGCGCTCTGCCGGCGTCGCGACGGAGGTGATGAGCGGCGAGGGCGCGCTCTCGGAGCTGGCGGCGCACCCCGAGGTCGATGCCGTCATGGCGGCGATCGTCGGCGCCGCGGGCCTGGCGCCGTGCCTGGCCGCGGCCGCCGCAGGCAAGCGACTGCTGCTCGCCAACAAGGAGGCGCTCGTCGTCGGCGGGCATCTCTTCGTCGACACGGTGGCGAGCGGCGGGGCGACGCTGCTGCCCATCGACAGCGAGCATTCGGCCATCTTCCAGTGCCTGCCCGAGGACCGCGCGACCTGGAAGGATCGCGTCGCGCGCATCGTCCTCACCGCGTCCGGCGGCCCGTTCCGCGGTCGCGATCCGGCTACGCTGCAGGCGGTCACGCCCGATCAGGCGTGCGCCCACCCGAACTGGGTCATGGGTCGGAAGATTTCGGTCGACTCGGCGACGATGATGAACAAGGCACTCGAGGTCATCGAGGCGCACTTCCTCTTCGATCTCGCGCCCGAGCAGATCGAGGTCGTGATCCATCCGCAGAGCATCATTCACTCGATGGTCGTGTGCCGCGACCAGTCGGTGCTGGCCCAGCTCGGCACGCCCGACATGCGCGTGCCGATCGCCTTCGGCCTGGCCTATCCCGACCGCATCGATTCCGGCACCGAGCCGCTCGACTGGCAACGCCTGGCATCGCTCACTTTCGAGCCCGCCGACCTCAAGCTCTATCCCGGACTCGGCCTGGCCTGGGACGCCTTGCGTGGACCGGCCGGGACGACCGCGGTGCTCAATGCCGCCAACGAACAAGCGGTGGCGGCGTTTCTCTCCGGAACCATTCGCTTCGACCGGATTCACACCGTCAACTGCCGCACTCTCGAGGCGCTTGCCCCGGCGCACGGCGCGGCAGATTCGCTCGCGTCCCTCCTCGCGCTCGATGCCGAGGCCCGGCAATGCGCCGGCAAGTTCCTGAAGGCCTACCTGCAATGAGCAACCAGGGCTAGCGATGCTGATCACCGTCCTTGCTTTCTTCCTGACGCTGGGCGTGCTGATCATCGTCCACGAGTACGGGCACTACCGGGTCGCGGTCGCCTGCGGCGTGCGCGTGCTGCGCTTCTCGGTCGGCTTCGGCCGCGTTCTGTGGCGCCGCCAGGCGAGCCCGACGGCCACCGAGTTCGTGGTCTGCGCCCTGCCGTTCGGCGGCTACGTGCGCATGCTCGACGAGCGCGAGGGCGCAGTGAGCCCGGCCGAGCTCGATCGCGCCTTCAATCGCAAGCCTCTCTGGCAGCGCGCGTCGATCGTCGCTGCGGGTCCGGCGGCGAACCTGCTGCTGGCGATCGTCCTGTACGCGACCGCGCACTGGATCGGCGTCGACGAGCCGAAGGCCTTGCTCGGGCCGCCGACAGCGTCGAGCCTGGCCGAGCGCGCCGGCATGCGCGCCGGCGACTGGGTGCGCGCCTGGTCGCCCGACGGCGTCGACTGGAGCGACGTGCGCTCGCTCACCGACCTGCGCTGGCAGGTGACGCAGTCGATGCTGCACGGCGACAGCATCGACCTCATGGTGAGCACGCGCGACGGCCGCGGCCAGCGCCGCGTTCATCTCGATCTCGCGTCGCTCGCCGGCGCCGATGTCGATGCGAAGACGATGCAGCGCATCGGCCTCGGCAATCCCTGGAGCGAGCCGGTGCTCGGCGAAGTCAAGGCCGGCGGCGCCGGCGCGGCCGCGGGGCTGAAGCCGGGCGACCGGGTGCTGGCGATCGACAACATCGCGATCGAGGACGCGGCACAGGTGCGCGACATCATCCGGGCCAGCGGACGGACCGGCGTGGCAGCGCCCATGCACTGGCGCATCGAGCGTGCGGGCGCGCGCAGCGACCTCCAGGTGATTCCCGCAGTGGTGGTCGACGGCGGCAACCGCGTCGGCCGCCTCGAGGTGTTCCCGGGCCAGCCGCCGGAGATGACGAACGTCCGCTATGGCGTCGTCGAAGGCATGACGAGCGCGGTCACGCAGACCTGGCAGATGTCGGCGCTGACCGTGAAGATGCTCGGCAAGATGATCATCGGCCAGGCCTCGCTCAAGAACCTGAGCGGGCCGGTGACGATCGCCGACTACGCCGGCCAGTCGGTGCGGCTCGGCCTGGCGTACTACCTGGGCTTTCTCGCGGTCGTGAGCGTCAGTCTCGGCGTGCTCAACCTGCTGCCGCTGCCCGTCCTCGACGGCGGACACCTGATGTATTATCTTTTCGAGGCCGTGACGGGACGTCAGGTCTCCGAGTTGTGGCTCGACCGGCTGCAGCGTGGCGGGGTTGCCATCATGCTGATGATGATGTCCCTGGCGCTCTACAACGACATGGCCCGCCTGCTGGGTCTTCAATGACCGACTGCATGCCTGTTCACGCTCCCCGCGCCCGTTCCTCCTTCCACCGTCTTCTGCGCTTGCGTCCTCTTCGCCTCGCCCCGCTCTCGGCCGCCCTGGCCCTGGCCCTGCACATCGGCTCGGCCTCGGCGATCGAGCCGTTCGTGCTGAAGGACATCCGCGTCGAGGGCCTGCAGCGCTCGGACGCCGGCACCGTGTTCGCGGCTCTGCCGTTCCGGATCGGCGACACCTACACCGACGAGAAGGGCTCGGCGGCGTTGCGGGCGCTCTTCGCGACCGGCCTCTTCAAGGACGTGCGCATCGACATCGACAACGGCGTCGCCGTCGTCATCGTCGACGAGCGCGCGGTCATCGCGAACATCGACTTTGTCGGCATGCACGAGTTCGAGAAGGACGCCCTTACCAAGTCGCTGAAGGATTTCGGCATCGGCGAGGGCCTGCCGTTCGACAAGGCGCTCGCCGACCGCGCCGAGCAGGAGCTCAAGCGCCAGTACCTGACGCGAAGCCTCTACGGCGCCGAGGTCGTGACGACGGTGACGCCGCAGGAGCGCAACCGCGTCAACGTCACCTTCACGATCACCGAAGGCAGCGCCGCCCGGATCAGCGAGATCCGCATCTCGGGCAACAAGGTGTTCTCCGAGGGCACGCTGAAGAGCCTGTTCGAGCTCAACGACGGCAGCTGGCTCAACTTCTACCTGAAGGGCGACCGCTACTCGCGCGCCAAGCTGAACGCCGACCTCGAGACCCTGCGCGCCTACTACCAGAACCGCGGCTACCTCGAGTTCGAGGTCGCGTCGACGCAGGTCGCGATCTCGCCCGACAAGCAGGACATCACCATCACGGTCAACGTGAAAGAAGGCCAGCTGTACACCGTCACCGGCGTGAAGCTGGAAGGCGAGTACCTCGGCAAGGAAGACGACTTCCGCACCCTGGTCACGATCAAGCCGGGCGACCCTTACCGTGCAGAGACGGTCGCGCAGACCTCGCGCGCCTTCGTCGACCGCTTCGGCACCTTCGGCTACGCCTTTGCCAAGGTCGATTCGCGACCGGAGATCGACCGCGTCAATGGTCGCGTCTCGGTGACGCTGGTCGCCGAGCCGCAGCGCCGCGTTTACGTGCGCCGCGTCAACGTAGCCGGCAACACGCGAACGCGAGACGAGGTGATCCGGCGCGAATTCCGCCAGTTCGAGTCGTCGTGGTACGACGGCACCAAGATCAAGCTCTCGCGCGACCGGGTCGACCGGCTCGGCTACTTCAGCGACGTCAGCGTCGACACGACCGAGGTTCCCGGCTCGCAGGACCAGGTCGATCTGACGATCACGATCAAGGAAAAGCCGACCGGCAACCTCTCGCTCGGCGCCGGCTTCTCGTCGGCCGACAAGCTCTCGCTCACCGCGTCGATCAAGCAGGAAAACATCTTCGGCTCGGGCAACTACCTCGGCCTCGACCTCAACACCAGCAAGTACAACCGCACGCTCGTGCTGAGCACGGTCGACCCGTACTTCACCATCGACGGCATCTCGCGCTCGATCGATCTCTACTACCGCACGAGCCGGCCGATCAACAGCCAGGGCGAGGAATACAAGCTCGTGACGCCGGGCGCGGCGATCCGGTTCGGCGTGCCGTTCAGCGAGTACGACACGGTCTTCTTCGGCATCGGTGCAGAGCGCACGGAGATCAAGGGCGCGACGGCGCTGCCCAACAGCTACTTCCTCTATCGCGAGCAGTTCGGCGAGACCAGCGGCTCGATCCCGCTCACCATCGGCTGGACCCGCGACAACCGCGACAGCGCGCTCGTGCCGACAGCGGGCCGCTACCTGCGCGTCAATCTCGACTACGCCCCGATCGGCGGCGCCAAGTACCTGCGCGCCAATCTCCAGGGCCAGCAGTACATCAACTTCGGCCGCGCATTCAGCTTCGGCGTCAACGCCGAGCTCGGCTACGGCAAGGGCCTGGGCAGCCGTCCGTATCCGATCTTCAAGAACTTCTACGGCGGCGGCCTCGGCAC
>JBBRZP010000052.1:0-21697 GCA_038236565.1 Burkholderiales bacterium
AGGCGGGGGAGACCTTCATCGGGTAGGCCGCGCCCACCATCACCAGGCGGGTGATGCGCTCAGGCGCACGGGCGGCGGCTTCCAGGGCGATCAGCGAGCCCATGCTGTGGCCGACGAGGCTCGCCGACATCGCTCCGAGGGCGTCGAGCACGGCGAGCACCCAGCCGGCCATCGCCTCGACGCTGTCGAGCGCCGGGCCGCTGCTGCGGCCGTGGCCGGGCAGGTCGAGCGCGAGCACGCCGTGGCCGTGGTGCGCGAACCAGCGCGCGGCGAGCGTCCAGACGCTGTGGTCGTGCAGCGCGCCGTGGATGAAGACGACCGTGGGCAGAGCCGGGTCGAAGGTCTTGCCGCCGGTGTAGGCATAGGCCGACCCGACCGCGTTGCCACGGGCGGCGGCGCCGGCACTGCCCGGCGTCTGCGACAGCACGACGTTCATGTCGGCTTCGTCACCCCGCCGACCCGCGACGCCGCCTTCAGCGCGCGCTTCAGGTCGTCGATCAGGTCGTCGGCGTCCTCGAGCCCGATCGAGAGCCGGATCGTCCCCGGCCCGATGCCGGCCCTGGCGAGCGCCGCGTCGTCCATGCGGAAGTGCGTTGTCGACGCCGGGTGGATGACGAGCGACCGGCAGTCGCCGACGTTGGCGAGGTGCGAGAACAACTGCAGCGCCTCGATGAACGCAACGCCCGAAGCGCGCGAGCCTTTCAGGTCGAAGCTGAACACCGAGCCGCAGCCGCGCGGCAGCAGGCGCTTGGCGAGCGCGTGGTCGGGGTGTGTCTCGAGTTCGGGGTAGCCGACGCCCGCGACCTGCTCGTGGCCGGCGAGGAAGGCGACGACCTTTCGCGTGTTCTCGACGTGGCGCGCCATGCGCAGCGGCAGCGTCTCGATGCCTTGAAGGACCAGCCACGCCGTGTGCGGGCTCATGCTCGCGCCGAAGTCGCGCAGGCCCTCGCGGCGCGCGCGCAGGAGGAAGGCGCCGACGGTGCTCTCCTCGCTGAAGACCATGCCGTGGAAGCCTTCGTAGGCGCGCGTCAGCTCGGTGAAGCGGCCGGTCGCGGCGGTCGCCCGGTCCCAGTCGAAGTTGCCGCTGTCGACGAGCACGCCGCCGATCACCGTGCCGTGGCCGGAAAGAAACTTGGTGGCCGAGTGGTACAGCAGGTCGGCGCCGTGCTCGAACGGGCGCATCAGCCAAGGGGTGGTGAAGGTCGAGTCGACGAGGAGCGGCAGGTGGTGCTCGTGGGCGAGCGCCGAGACCTTCGGGATGTCAAGCACGTCGAGGCCGGGATTGCCGAGGGTCTCGCCGAAGAAGAGCTTGGTCTCGGGCCGGATCGCCGCGCGCCAGGCGGAGTGGTCGCCGGGCCGCACGAAGGTTGTCGCGATGCCGAAGCGCGCCAACGTGTAGTGCAGCAGATTGTGCGAGCCGCCGTAGAGCGCGCTCGACGCGACGATGTGCGAGCCGGCGCCGCAGATCGTCGCGATCGCCAGGTGCAGCGCGGCCTGGCCGCTGGCGGTCGCGATCGCTCCCGAGCCGCCTTCGAGGGCAGCGACGCGCTCCTCGAGCACGGCGTTGGTCGGATTCGAGATCCGGCTGTAGACGTGGCCCGAGCGCTCCATGTTGAAGAGCGACGCGGCATGCTCGCTCGACTCGAACACGAACGAGGTCGTGAGGTGGATCGGCACGGCGCGGGCGCCGGTCGCGGGGTCGGGCGTCGCGCCGGCATGGAGCGCGAGCGTGTCGAAGCCGGGGGTCGAATAGCCGGGCATATGAGGTCTCTTTCGCAGACGATTGTGGGCTATATTGATCCGAACTCGCCCCGTTGGCGGCCCCGGCGCAGGACCGTCGTGTCACTCCAGACCGATCACTCGGAGACGATCATGAAAGTCATGGACATCTTGCGCGTCAAGGGCGGGACGCTCTTCACGGTCGCGCCCGACGAAGCGCTGTCATCGGCGCTCAACACGATGTCGGATCGCGACATCGGCTCGCTCGTCGTCATGGAGCACGGCGAGCTCGTCGGCATGCTGACGTTCCGCGAGGTGATCCAGGCCATCGTCAAGAACGGCGGCGCCGTCGGCACCACGCGCGTTCGCAGCGTGATGGACGACGCGCCGCTCACCTGTACGCCGGGCACCGAGCTCGACGAGGTGCGCCGCATGATGCTCGGCCGCCACGCGCGATACATGCCGGTGCTGAGCGAGAAGACGCTGATGGGCGTGGTGTCGTTCTACGACGTCGCCAAGTCGGTCGTCGACAGCCAGGACTTCGAGAACCGCATGCTGAAGGCCTACATCCGCGACTGGCCGGTCGAGAGCCGCGACGAGCTGCCCTCGTCGAAGCCCAACTAGGGCTGTCGCCGCCAGCATGTCCGGGAGCACGATCGGAACGCTCTTTCGCGTCACAACCTTCGGCGAGAGCCACGGGCCGGCGATCGGCTGCGTCGTCGACGGCTGCCCGCCCGGCATGGAGCTCTCCGAGGCCGACATCCAGCCCGAGCTCGACCGGCGCCGTCCCGGCACCTCGCGCCACGTGACGCAGCGAAACGAAGCCGATGCCGTCGAGATCCTCTCCGGCGTCTTCGAGGGCCGCACGACCGGCACGCCGATCGCGCTCCTGATCCGCAACACCGACCAGCGCAGCAAGGACTACGCGAACCTGCTGAACACGTTCCGGCCCGGCCACGCCGACTACAGCTATCACCACAAGTACGGCCTGCGCGACCCGCGCGGCGGCGGCCGCGCATCGGCCCGGCTGACGGCGCCGGCGGTCGGTGCGGGAGCGATCGCGCGCAAATGGCTGAAGGCGGCCTACGGCACGACCTTCGTCGGCCACATGACGCAGATCGGCACGATCCCGATCCCGTTCGAAGGCTTCGAGCACGTGACGGCGAATCCTTTCTGGGCCGCGAACGCGAGCGACATCGCCCGCATCGAGGCCTACGTCGACGAGCTGAGGAAGGCCGGCGACAGCTGCGGCGCGCGCATCGACGTCGTCGCGCGCGGCGTGCCCGTCGGCCTCGGCGAGCCGATCTATGACAAGCTCGACGCCGACATCGCCCACGCGATGATGGGCATCAACGCGGTCAAGGGCGTCGAGATCGGCGCCGGGTTCGCGTCGGTGGCCCAGCGCGGCACGACGCACGGCGACGAGCTCTCGCCCGAAGGCTTCGCGAGCAACAACGCGGGCGGTGTCCTCGGCGGCATCTCGACGGGGCAGGACATCACCGTCTCGATCGCGATCAAGCCGACGAGCTCGATCCGCAGCCCGCGCCGCTCGATCGACCTCGAAGGGGAGGCGACGACGGTCGAGACGCTCGGCCGCCATGATCCCTGTGTCGGCATCCGAGCGACGCCGATCGCCGAGGCGATGCTCGCCCTCGTGCTGATGGATCACGCCCTGCGCCATCGCGCCCAGTGCGGCGACGTGCGCGTGGCGACGAAGCCGATCCCCGCGCGGGCGCCTTGAGCGGCGTCGGCGGTTCCGCGCCGGCAGCGCGGCCGACGGTCGTTCCGTTCGCCGCCGTTTCGTTCGCGTACTTCGCCTATGCCGGCCTGGTCGGCACCTACGGCCCGCTCTGGTTCAGAAGCCTCGGCTACACGACCTTCGCGATCGGCGTGCTGACGTCGCTGCAGAGCTCGACCCGGCTCTTCAGCCCGTATGCGTGGGGCTGGGTCGCCGACCACACGGGCCGGCGCGAGCGGCTCCTGCGAATCGCCGCCGGCGGCTCGCTGCTCGCCTCGATCGGTTTTCTGGCGCCGCTCAGCTATGCATGGGTGAGCGCGGTCACCGTCGTCCTCTTCGTCTGCACCGCCGGCGTCATTCCGATCAGCGAGGCGACGCTCGCGCACCGCGTCAGCAGCGGCGGCAAGCTCGACGTCGCCCGCTATGGACGGGTGCGCATGTGGGGCTCGATCGGCTTCATCGCCGCCGTGTCGACGGGCGGATTCCTGCTCCAGGCGGCCGGCATCGGCTGGTTCCCGGCACTCGTCTGCGGCCTGCTCGCGCTCCTGCTCGGCGCCACGTGGCGGCTGCCGGCGAGCGACGACGCGCCGCACGCGCCGTCGTCGGCGTCCGGCACGCTCGCCGTGCTGCGCGATCCGGTCGTCGGCTGGTTCTTCGCCGGCTGCTTCCTGACGGTGCTCGCCCACACTGCGCTCTACGCGTTCTATTCGCTCTACCTCGCGTCGCTCGGCTACGGCGCCGGCGAGATCGGTCTCCTGTGGGCCGCCGGGGTCGTGGTGGAGGTGGTCTGGTTCTACTCACAGGGACGCTGGGTGCATCTGCTGCCGATGCACGGCTGGCTCGTCCTCGCCGCACTCGTGTCGTCGCTGCGCTTCGCGCTCATCGCCGGCTTCGCGGCGCACCCGATGGTGCTCGTCATCGCCCAGATGCTGCACGCGCTCACCTTCGCGGCCCAGCACTCGGCCTGCATCGCCGTCATCACGCGCCATTTCCCGGGACGGCTGCGCGGCCGCGGTCAGGCGCTCTACGCCGTGCTCGGCTACGGCGCGTCGGGTGTCATCGGCGGCGTCGCCGGCGGAGCGCTCAGCCAGACGTTCGGGTTCGCGTCGGTGTTCTGGGCGGCCAGCGCGATCGGCGTGGCGGCGGCGTTCTGTTGCCGGCGTGCGCTGCTTGCGGAGCGTGCCAGGTCGTGACCGCGGCTGAGCCTCAGTGAGCCAAAGCGGGCGCCTGCTCGCGCGTCGTCCCGTCGGGCGCGGCGGCCGGGGGCGCATGCACGCGAAGTTGCGGGAACGGGATCTCGATGCCCTGCTCGTCGAAGGCGCCCTTGAGCCGCTTCAGGTACTCGCGCTTCACCGTCCACTGCTCGAGCGGAGCGACGCGAAAGCGCGCCCGGATGACGACCGCCGAATCGTCCCAGCGCTCGACGCCCGCGACCTCGAGATCGTCGAGGATGCGATCGGCGAACTTGGCATCGGAACGCAAGGCGGCACCGACAACGCGCATCACGTCCATCACGCGGTCGAGGTCTTCGGCGTAACCGACGCCGATGTCGACGACGGCCTGAGCGAAGCCCCGGCTCATGTTGACGACCGCGCTGATCATGCCGTTCGGGACGATGTGGACGTTGCCGTCGTAGTCGCGCAGGCGCACGTAGCGCAGCGTCACTTCCTCGACGAGGCCGGCGTGGTCGCCCAGCTTGACGACGTCGCCCTGGCGGATCTGGTTCTCGAGCAGCAGAAAGAAGCCGGTGAAGTAGTCCTTGACCAGGCTCTGCGCGCCGAAGCCGACCGCGAGGCCGACGACGCCCGCGGCGCCGAGGATCGGTGCCACCGAGACGCCGAGCTCCGCGAGCACGAGCATCGCGGCGACGAGCGTGATGATCACCGAGGCGAGGTAGCGGAAGACGCGGCCGAGCGTCTCGGCCCGCTTGACCGCCTCGCGGTCGTCGAAGCGGGTCGACACGCGCACACGCAACGCGCGGATGCTGCGCTGCGCGACGGCGATCGCGATCCAGGCGGCGATCAGGATGCCGACGATGCGAAGCGTCGACGCGGCGACGCCGCCAAACTCGTGCCAGGCGGCCGTGGCAATGGGGAAAAAGTCGTTGGTCATGCGGCGATGTCGGGTGCGCTCGGACCCGCCGGGAAAAACATTGGTCCAAATATACAATGGCGTCCGACAGCAGTGCCTGCGTCGGCGCCATACCCGTGCTTCCCGCCGAGCCTTTGCGCCGCGCGGTTCCCTCTGTCCAAGCTTCCTTGTTCGGCCTGTCCGCCTCGATGCGCTTCCTGAATCTCCAACTGCGCTTCCTCGTCCCGCTGCTGCTGACCCTGGTGGTCGCCGGCTCGCTCGGACTGCCGCTGCTCGACCGGCTCACGCTTCGCTGGTTCTCGCGCGACCTGAACAGCCGCGGTGTCCTCGTGACGACGGCACTCTCCGATTCGATCAGCGAGTCGATCGCGCAGGACGACGCGGGCGGCCGTCGCCTGCGTGGCCTGTTCGCCCGGACCGTGCAGGACGAGCGGCTGCTCGCGGTCGGCCTGTGCTCGCTCGACGGCAAGCTGCTCCAGCGCACCGACGGCTTTCCCGAGTCGCTCGACTGCGCCAGGGCACGGCGCGTCTCGGACGTTCCCGGCCAGCGCCTGACGGTGCCCGGCGGCGCGGTCCAGGTCGGCGTGCACAGCGTCAGCAACGAGACCGGGCTGGTCGCCGACCTTGTCCTCCTGCACGACCTGAGCTTCATCGAACGGCGCAGCGAAGACACGCGCAACTACCTGATCGTGTTCATCGCCGCGCTCGGCCTGACGATCGCCCTGATCACCGTCGTCGTCGCCCAGCTGAGCTGGCACGGCTGGGTCGCCGGCATGCGCGGTCTCCTGCGCGGCGAAGGGCTGTTCCGGCCGATGGGCTCGTCCGAGATGGCGCCGCTGGCCGCCGAGCTGCTGGCGCGCCTGCGCGACCTCGAGGACGAGCATCGGCGCGCGCTCGGCCCGCAGGCCGGCTGGGACCCGGACCGCCTGCGCGCCCTGTTGCGCACGCAGTTGCGCGGCGACCAGGTCATCGTGGTCTCGAACCGCGAGCCCTATATCCACGAGCGCGTCGGCGGCGAGATCGTCGTCAAGCGTCCGGCGAGCGGGCTCGTCACCGCCGTCGAGCCGGTGATGCGCTCCTGCTCGGGCACCTGGATCGCGCATGGCAGCGGCGGCGCCGACCGCGAGGTCGTCGACTCGCACGACCACGTCGGCGTGCCGCCGGGCAAGAACCAGTACAGCCTGCGCCGCATCTGGCTGACGAAGCAGGAAGAGCAGGGCTACTACTACGGATTCGCCAACGAGGGCATGTGGCCGCTCTGCCACGTCGCCCACGTGCGGCCGGTGTTCCGCGAGTCCGACTGGCAGCAGTACCGCATCGTCAACCAGCGTTTCGCCGACGCCGTCGTGGCGGAAGCGCACGGCGAGGACCCGGTCGTGCTTGTCCAGGACTACCACTTCGCGCTGGTGCCGGCGATGATCCGCGCCAGGCTGCCGCGCGCCACGATCCTGACCTTCTGGCA
Source organism: Burkholderiales bacterium (assembly GCA_038236565.1). Lineage (GTDB taxonomy): Bacteria > Pseudomonadota > Gammaproteobacteria > Burkholderiales > Burkholderiaceae_C > Schlegelella_A. Next base: position 7,011 of record JBBRZP010000052.1, read on the forward strand.
CATCCCCTGGCCGAACCCCGAATCGTTCGGCATCTGCCCGTGGCGACGCGAGATCCTGCAGGGCATGCTGGGCAGCACCATCATCGGCTTTCACACCCAGTTCCACTGCAAGAACTTCATCGAGACGGTCGACCGCTTCCTCGAGGCACGCATCGAGCACGAGCACTCGACGATCTCGTACAAGGGCAAGCAGACCCTGGTCGAGGCTTATCCGATCTCGATCGAATGGCCTTCCGACGAGGTCGTCGCCGCGTGGCCGCCGGTGGCCGAATGCCGGCGCCGCGTCGTCGAGCGGCTCGGCCTGCCGGCCGACGCGTGCATCGCCGTCGGAGTCGACCGCTTCGACTACACCAAGGGCATCCTCGAGCGGCTGCACGCCGTCGAGCGGCTGCTCGAGAAGCGACCGGAGTGGATCGGCCGATTTGTGTTCGTGCAGGTCGCCGCGCCGACGCGCGGGCTGCTCGAGGAATACCGGATGTTCCAGGACCGGATCGCCGACGTCACGCGGCGCATCAACGAACGCTTCGGCCGCGAGGGCTACCTGCCCGTCCACCTGCTTGCCGAACACCACGAGCACGACGAGGTCAACGAGCTCTTCCGCGCCGCCGACATCTGCGTCGTCACCAGCTTGCACGACGGCATGAACCTGGTGTGCAAGGAGTTCGTGGCGGCGCGCGACGACGACCTCGGCGTGCTGATCCTGAGCCGCTTCGCCGGCGCCGCGCGCGAGATGACCGAGGCGCTGATCGTCAACCCGTACCACGTCGAGGAAACGGCCGACGCGCTCGACACCGCGGCGAAGATGCCGCCCGCCGAGCAGCGCGAGCGGATGGCGAGCCTGCGCATGACCGTGCGCGAGAACAACGTCTTCCGCTGGGCCGGCCACATGCTTGCCGATGCCGGCCGGTGGCGCCTGCGCGAGCGCATCGAGGCGCGGGTTCAGCGGCACCGCAGCGAGGAATGACGCCGGCCCATCTCTTCAGCCGCGAGGGCGAGGCGGCGCTCGCCGCCACCATGGCGCGCCGCCCGCTGCTCGCCTTCGACTTCGACGGTACGCTCGCGCCGATCGTCGCCCGCCCGCAGGATGCCCGCATCCCTCTGGCCCTCGCGCGCCGCCTCGATCGCCTCGCGCAAGTGCTGCCTGTGGCGATCATCAGCGGCCGCAGCATCGACGACGTCCGCGGCCGGCTGTCGTTCGAGCCGCACTACGTCATCGGCAACCACGGTGCCGAGGATCCAGCCGTCGCGGGCAAGAGCGATCCAGACAAGCTCGACGGCGTGCGCTCGCGTCTGCGCTCGAGCTCCGCGGAGCTCGAGGACGCCGGCGTCTCGGTCGAGGACAAGCGCCACTCGTTGGCGCTGCACTATCGCCTGGCGCGCGACCGCGAGCGCGCGCAGGCGGCGATCGAGCGGGTCGTCGCGGAGCTCGGCGACGAAGCGAGCGCCTTCGGCGGCAAGATGGTCATGAACATCGTCGCCGCCGGTGCGCGCGACAAGGCCGATGCCGTCGCCGGCCTGGTCCGGCGCTGCGGCGTCGAGGCGGCGGTGTTCCTCGGCGACGACGTCAACGACGAGCCCGTGTTCGAGCGGGCTGAGCCCGGCTGGCTGACGGTCAAGGTCGGCCGCGACGATCCGTCGTCGCGCGCGGCCTTCTGCATCGACGCGACCGAGATCGCCCGCCTGCTCGACGACATGCTCGACGCGCTGGCGCGCGCCGACCGCCGATGATGTCGTCGCACGGCCGCGTCGATCCCGGACCCGTCGCTTCGGCTGCCGGCGAGGACAGCGCCGCATCGATGAACGAGGCCTCGGTGCGCGTGCTGCGCCGGTTCCGGCTCGTCTTCAACGCCGTGAAGGCGCACTTCCAGCAGGTCGAGAAGCTCGCCGGCGTCGGCGGCGCGCAGCTCTGGGCGCTCAGCGTCGTCGCCGCCCAGCCCGGCCTCGGCGTGACCCGCCTCGCCCGCGAGATGGACGTCCACCAGTCGACCGCCAGCAACCTGGTCCGCTCGCTCGTCGAGCGCGGGCTGCTCGCCGCCTCGCGCACCGGTGCCGACCGGCGTGCCGTCCAGCTTCACGTGCTGCCGGCCGGACGGCGCGTGCTGCGCCGTGCCCCGGCGCCGCTCTCCGGTGTCCTGCCGAAGGCGCTCGACAGCCTCGACGAGGCGACGCTCGGCCGGCTCGACGCCGATCTGGCCCGACTTATCGACGTCCTCGGCACCGATCTGGACCATGCCAACGTGCCCCTCGGCCAGCGCTGACGAGCCGGCGGCGGCATCGCAGCCGATCGAGCACTACGCGCTCATCGGCGACTGCCAGACGGCGGCGCTGGTCGGCAGCGACGGTTCGATCGACTGGCTCTGCCTGCCGCGCTTCGATTCGCCCGCCTGCTTCGCGGCGCTGCTCGGCACGCCTGAGCACGGCCGCTGGCTGATCGCGCCGGTCGCGGCGTCGACCGTGACGCGCCGTTACCGCGACGGCACGCTCGTGCTGGAGACCGACTTCGAGACCGCCGGCGGCGCCGTCCGCGTCATCGACTGCATGCCGTTCGAGAACGACCGCTGGGATGTCGTGCGGATCGTCGAGGGCCTGCGCGGCCGGGTGGCCATGCGCATGGACCTGACCGTGCGCTTCGACTACGGATCGATCGTCCCCTGGGTCCGTCGCAGCGAGGGCGGCGTGACGGCCGTCGCCGGGCCCGACGCGGTGCATCTGCACGCGCCCGTGGAAACGCACGGCGAGGACATGCGCACGGTCGCCGACTTCGAGGTCGCCGCCGGCGAGCGGCTGCCCTTCGTGCTCGACTACTGGCCCTCGCACGAGGAGGCGCGCCCGCGCATCGACGCCGAAGCGGCGCTGGTGGAGACCGAGCGGGTCTGGCGCGAATGGTCGTCGCGCTGCAGCGCGCCGGAGCGCTGGCGGCCGGCCGTCGTGCGCTCGCTCATCACGCTGAAGGCGCTCACCTATTCGCAGAGCGGCGGCATCGTCGCCGCACCGACCAGCTCGCTGCCCGAGATGCCAGGCGGCGTGCGCAACTGGGACTACCGCTACTGCTGGGTGCGCGACGCCACCTTCACGCTCAACGCGCTGCTGTCCGCCGGCTACACCGAGGAGGCGGTGGCCTGGCGCGGCTGGCTCCTGCGCGCCGTCGCCGGCAGCCCGGCCGACATGCAGATCCTCTACAGCGTCACCGGCGAGCGCCGGCTCCAGGAGGTCGAGCTGCCGTGGCTGCCCGGCTACGGCGGCGCCCTGCCGGTGCGCATCGGCAACGCCGCATCCACGCAGTTCCAGCTCGATGTCTACGGCGAGGTGATGGACACGCTGCACCTCGCCCGCGCCGCCGGCATCGAGGCCGAGCCGCACGTGTGGCAGATCCAGCTCGCCCTGCTCGACTTCCTGACGCGCTGCTGGCGCGACCCCGACGAGGGCATTTGGGAAGTGCGCGGCCCGCGTCGCCACTTCGTGCACTCGAAGGTCATGGCCTGGGTCGCGTTCGACCGCGGCATCAAGGACGCCGAGGCCTTCGGCCTCGAAGGACCGGTCGATGCGTGGAAGCGCACGCGCGACGAGATCCATGCGCAGGTCTGCGCCTCGGGATTCGACGGCGAGCGCAACACCTTCGTCCAGCACTACGGCAGCGCCGAGGTCGACGCCAGCCTGCTGCTCGTCACGCTGGTCGGCTTCCTGCTGCCGGACGATGCGCGCGTGCGCGGCACGATCGCCGCCGTCGAGCGCGAGCTCGTCGTCGACGGCCTGGTGATGCGCTATGCCACCGAGAGCGGCGTCGACCACCTGCCGGCGGGCGAGGGCGCGTTCCTGCCCTGCACCTTCTGGCTCGCCGACGCGCTGGCCGTGACCGGACGGCGCGCTGAGGCGGAAGCGCTGTTCGAGGCGCTCCTGGCGCGCTGCAACGACGTCGGCCTGCTCGCCGAGGAGGTCGATCCGCACACCGGCCGCATGCTCGGCAACTTCCCGCAGGCGCTGACCCACCTGGCGCTGGTCAACACGGCGCGGCTGCTGACGATGCCCGATGAGGAGATGGGACGATCGGCCGATTCCGGTGAGCGGCCGGCGGCGGTGGCGAAGACCGGCTGAGCGCCCGGCGCCGCGTGGGCCCGTTCAGGTGCCCTCGACCACCAGCGCCGCGCCCGGGAAGCGAGCGAAGATCTCGGCGAGCAGGATGCGGCCGCCGGCGACCGCGACGATTCCGTCGTCGAGCACGTTGCGCAGACGGGTGGCGTCGGCCAGGTCGACTTCGACCGCGGTGTCGGTCCAGACGGCCACGCCGCACGGCGCCTGCGTCGACTCGCCGAGCAGTCGCGCGACCAGGCGGGCGACGACGACGATCAGGACGCCCTCGGCGTGATGGCGCGCGAACGCGACGACATGGTCCGCGTGCGTGCCCGCCGCCTTGAGCGGCCGGTAGTCGCCGTCCCGGAAGACCAGCGGCCGACGGCGGCGCAGGTCGAGCAGGCGCCAGGCGATCCACAGCTTCGCGCGGCCGTCGTGCGGCGCCGCGATCAGCTCGCCGGCGCGGCCGGGGTCGAGCGTCTCGAGCGATGCCAGCTCGGCCGACAGGGCCCAGTAGTCCACCGGCTTGCGGTTGTCGGGATCGACGAGCGTCAGATTGACGACCTCGTGCCCCTGGTAGATGTCGGGAACGCCGGGCGAGGTGAACTTGAGGAGCGCCGTCGCGAGGCTGTTGAAGGCGCCGAGCCAGGCCAGCCGGCGCGCCTGCGCGCTCAGGTCGTCGAGGAATGGATTCGGCGCGACCCGCCCCAGCAGGCCGGCGACGAAGCCGTGCAGCGCGCTCTCGTAGGCTGCGTCGGGAGCGGTCCAGCTGGTTCGCAGCTTGGCCTCGCGGGCGGCCTTGAGCAGGTAGCCGGCGATGCGCTCGCGATATGCGGCGAGCTCGGCTGCGTCGAGGCCGGAGGCGGGCAGGGTGCCGAGCAGCGTCTGGTAAAGCAGGTACTCGTCGGCCGGCGTCGGCGCGGGCGCCTCGCCGCGCGCCGTCGTTCGATGCGTCCGGTTCATCCGCGACCAGCGTCTGAGCAGCAAGCGCCATGCGGCCGGCATCTCGGAGAGCACGTCGATCCGGCAGCGCACGTCGGCCGAGCGCTTGTGGTCGTGGGTCGAGGTCGCGATCAGCGTGTGCGGCCAGCGTGCGGCGCGGTCGGCGCTGGCGCCGTGGAACGCGCGCACGGTGATTCCGAAACGTGCCGGATCGCCGCCGACCTCGTTCAGCGCGGCCAGGCGGACGTGGCGGTAGAACGCGGTGTCCTCGACGCCCTTGGCCGCGACCGGCGCGCTGAACTGCTGGAAGCGGACGGCCCAGTCGAGCGCGCGCCGGCGCAGGGCCTCGGGCGCGTCGGCGCCGGCCTCGCCGAGCATCGTCCGGCGCACGAAGTCGAACACCGACGCGTCCGCCGCCGGGCTGCGCCGGCGTGCCTGCGCGAGCGCCCATTCGATGTAGCGCCGGTCCTGCGGCGAAGGCGCCGCGACGATGTAGGTCCGGTAGACCGGCAGGCAGGCCGTGACCTCGGCGAGCGCGTCGCGCAGGCTGTTGAAGGTGTGGTCGCGGGTGCGCCGGTCGGCGCGAGCAATGCGCAGCAGCTCGCTGGCCAGCACCGTCAGCTCGGAGGCGAGCGCGCTGCGCATCACCGCCCGCTTGCCGGCGTAGGCGTGCTCCTCGAACGACAGCGGGTCGCCGGTGAAGGCGCGCCAGATGCGGTCGAAGCGGGGCTCGGCCGCGGGGTCGACGAACAGGCCGTTGACGAGCGAGGCAAAGCGGTAGCCGGTGCTGCCGTGCACCGCCCACGAATCCGGCACGTCCTCGTGCGAGGCGGCGATCTTCTCGACGACGAGATAGAGCGGCCACGTTGGTCGCTCGCCCGGCTCTTGCGGCAGCGTCAGGCCGGCGCGGCGCGCGTGCCCCTGCTGCAGGCGCAGGAAGTAGCCGGCCGGGTCGCGCAGGCCGTCGGGATGATCAATGCGCAGGCCGTCGGCGACGCCGCTTGCGGTGAGCTCGAGCGCGAGGCCTTGCGTCGCCTCGAAGACGGCGCGGCTTTCCATGCGCAGCGCGGCCAGCGAGTTGATGTCGAAGAAGCGCCGGTAGTTGATCTCGTCGCCGGCGACGCGCCAGAAGGCGAGCCGCCACGACTGCGCCTCGAGCAGCGTGTGCAGCGGCTCGGCCGCGCCGGCGGCGGCCAGGGTGCGCTCGAGTGCCGGTACGAGCATGGGCTCGGTGCTCGCCAGCCGCGCCAGCGCGGCTTGTGCCGATGCCTTCGCCCGGGCGCGGGCTGCGGCGGCGTCGCTGCCCGACTCGCCGCTGTCGGGCAGGCCGATGAACAACGCGGCGACGGCATCGAGCCCGACCCGCAGCGACGGCTCGTCGGCGCCGGCCGTGGCGAGCAGCGCCGGATAGCTCGCCGGTGCCAGCGGAAAGCGATGCTCGTGGTAGCGCACGGCGAGGACACCGCGCTCCGCCTCGAAGACCGGCTTCAGGTCGCCGCTTTCGAGCACGTCGCCGTAGGGCGCGCCCAGCACCGGCAGCATGACCTTGCCGTCGAGCGCGGCATCGAAGGGATGCCAGTCGATGTCGAAATGGCGCGCGTAGAGCGAGGCCTCGCCGTCCTCCAGCACGTCGGCCCACCAGGCGTTGTCCGCGCCGGCGATGCCCATGTGGTTGGGCACCAGGTCGAGCAGCAGGCCGAGGCCGTGCTTGCGCAAGGCGGCGGTGAAACGAGCGAAGCCTTCGGCTCCTCCGAGCTCGGGATTGATCTCGTCGTGGGCGACGACGTCGTAGCCGTGCAGGCTGGCGCGCGTGGCGCGCGTGATCGGCGAGCAGTAGACGTGGCTGATGCCCAGGCGGGCGAGATAGGGCAGCGCCCGTGTCGCGTCGTCGAAGGTGAAGCGGTGGTGCAGCTGCAGGCGGTAGGTCGCGCGCGGCACGTTCGCCGCGAGGCTCGGGTCCGCCGCCGCGCGACGGGCTCGAGCCGATCGGGGGCGCGCCTTCGCCAGTGCCGCGGCGAGGCGGTCGACGCGCGGATCGGCGGCCATCTCGTCGAGGTCCGACGTGAGCTTGCGGCGCCAGTTCGGATGCTCGTCCGTCGTTCCGGGCAGGTTGGCCTGCTCGACCATGCCGAGTGCGTCCTCGAGCTGCACCATCATCACCGCCGACGGTGCGGTCGCCAGCGCGCGCGGGATCGCTTCGGCGAGCGCGGGCGTCATCGGCGTATCGGCGCCGACCTCGCTCGCGCCGCGCTGGCCGGCCTCGCGCGCCCAGGCGAGCAGCCGGTGCCGGTCGTCGCCGCGGGCGCCGCGCAACCGGCCCTCGGCGTCGGCGTCGTCGCCGAGGTGGCCCAGGTCGCGGCGCCAGTCGATGTCGCGACCCGACCACCAGCCGGCCAGCGTCGGCAGGTCGTGCGTCGAGACGGCGACCAGGGCGTCGCGCGGGTAGGCCGAGGGCGCCTTGAAGGCGCCGTCGTGTTCGCGCTCGAAGTAGAGCAGCCGGTACGACAGGACGCCACGCGTGTGCAGCAGCTCGCGCATCGCTTCGAGCACCGTGCCCAGGTCCTCGCCGATCACCATGCAGCGATTGCGATGGCTCTCGAGCGCGACGATCGCGAGCAGCTCGTCGGCACGGTAGTGGACGTAGGCGCCGTCGAGCGCGCTCTTGCCGGGCGGGATCCAGAAAAGGCGCATCAGGCCCATGACGTGGTCGATGCGCAGCGCGCCGGCATGTCGCATGGTCGCGCGCAGCGTCTCGACGACGATCCGGTAGCCGCTCGCGCGCAGCCGGTCGGGACGCAGCGGCGGCAGCCCCCAGCCCTGGCCCTGCGGGTTGAACTCGTCGGGCGGCGCGCCGACGCTCGCCGCCAGCGCGTAGGCGTCGGCGTGCGACCAGGCATCGGCGCCGGCCCGATCGACCGACACCGCGAGGTCGAGGTACAGGCCGACGGCCATGCCGCGTGCCTCGGCCTGCGCCGCGGCGCGCGCGAGCTGCTCTTCGGCGAGCCATTGCAGGTACTCGTGGTACTCGACCTCGGCCAGGTGCTCCTCGGCGAAGCGCGTGACCGGCGCGGCCTCCGGGTCGTGCCATTCCTCGGGCCAGACCGGCCAGCCCCAGATCGCCGGGTCGGCGGCATGACGCTCGGCCTGGACCGCCTCGAACAGGGCGAAGCGGCGCAGCTCGCGGCCGCCGGCGCGCTGGAAGGCACGGAAGGCCTGCGCCCGATCGCCCGACTCGCCCGACTCGCCGAGCACGTGTTCGCGGAGGTGCGCGTAGAGTAGCGCCAGCACTTCGCCCTTGGCCGCGGCGACGCCGACGTGGTCGATCAGCTCGCTCGCGCGCAGGCGCGCCAGCCGAGCCTGGAATTCGGCCGAGCGCACGTAGCGCTGTGCGGACTCGCAGGCGCGCAGCTCGGCGACCGCCTCGACGTCGATGTAGATCGGGTTCAGGCGTTGTCGCGACGACGGGCTGTACGGGCTGATGTGCGCCGGGTTGTGGCCGAACAGGGCGTGGAGCGGGTTGAGGCCGATGATCCCTGCGCCGCGCGCACCCCACTGCTCGACGAGGCGGACCAGGTCGGAGAAATCGCCGATGCCCCAGTTGTCGTCGGAGCGCAGTGCGTGGAGCTGCACCGCCGGGCCGAAGACGCGGCCCTTCTTGTCGAGCGCCTGCGGCCGCCAGCAGCGTGCCGGCGCGGCGACGACGAAAGTCGCGCCGGCGATGCCGTCGATGCGCAGGCGGTGGTAGCCGGCCGGCAGTGGCACGGCCGGGACCAGCCTGCACTCGACCGTGTCGCGGCCCGGCAGGTCACTGCGCGCGACGACGGCGAGGGCGTCGGCGGCAGTCCAGCCGCGATGGATCGCGCCGCCTTCTTCCTCGATCGTCCAGGCGATGCCGCCGTCGTGAACGGACGCCGGCAGGCGCAGCGGGATGGGCGCGGCGAGATCGCCGGCCAGGATCGCCGCGACCGGCGGCAACGCCTCGCGCCAGGCCTCGACCTCGGCCTCGTGCGCCGCCGCGGTGACCGCCGCCGCGTCGCTCGCGTCGACGTCGAAGGCGGCGAGGAGCGCGATCAGGTTGGCGTCGGGTGCGGCGTGGCGGGCGCCCCAGATGTCGTGGTAGTCGGTGGCGATGCCGAAGCGCCGGCAGAGCCGTTCGAGCGCAGCGCGATCGTCAGCCAAGGGCCGGTGCCTCGAGCGAGATCCGCACGCCGCCGCGGGCGAAGCGACCGGCGCCGCCGGCGCCCGACTCGATGCCGTGTTCGTGAACGCGCTTGCCCGGCGCCAAGGCGTCGACCGACGTCGGCATCAGGCCGAAATTCGCCCAGAGATGCCAGCGCGAGCCGTCGCCGAGCGTCCAGTGCACGCGCAGCAGCATGCCGTCGACCGCGAAGGCGCCACCGTGCATCGCGCCGCTCAGACGTGGCACGAGGTGGGTCCGGCGCAGCGACAGCAGCTCGCGCACCTGCGCGAGCCGGCGGCGGTGCGGGCCGCGTTCGCGCTCGTCCCAGAGCAGCTTCGAGGCGGTGAAGGTCGCGCCGTCGTTCGGGTCTGGGATGCGCTCGCGCAGCATCGGATCGGCGAACGCCGGGAAGCGGGCGAACTCGGCGCGCCGGCCGCGCGTCACGGCTTCGGCAAGGTCGCCGCCGAAAGCGCAGAAGTAGGAGAACGGCGTCGACGCCTCGAACTCCTCGCCCATGAACAGCATCGGCACATGCGGCGCGAGCAACAGGCACGCGTAGGCGGCATCGAGCAGGGCCGGGTCGGCGAGCATGCCGATGCGCTCGCCGAAGGCCCGGTTGCCGACCTGGTCGTGGGTCTGCAGCGAGGAGACGAAGGCGAGCGGGGTCAGGGCGGCGCTCGGCTCGCCGCGCGCCGCGCCTTCTCGATGCGCCGACGCTTCGCCCTGGTAGACGAAGCCCTCGGCGAGGGCACGCCCGAGCCTGGCGAGCGGCTCGGCGGCGAAATCGGCGTAGTAGCCGTCGGTCTCGCCGGTCAGGAGGACGTGTGCGGCGTGATGGAAGTCGTCGTTCCATTGCGCGTCGGCGATGCGAGGCATGCCGGCCTCATCGCGCACGAGCAGGGACGCGCCGTTGGCGTCGTTCTCGAGGACGACGTGGACCTGGCGTTCCTTTCCCGGGCCGTCGCGCAGCGCCGCGCAGATCTCGCGCACGATGTGGACCGGCAAGTTGTCGTGGATGGTGTGGATCGCGTCCATGCGCAGGCCGTCGGCATGAAACTCCTCGACCCAGTAGAGCGCGTTGTGGACGAAGAAATCGCGCACCGTGCGCGCCGCCTCGCCGTCGAAGTTGATCGCCGCGCCCCATGGCGTCGGGTGGGCCGGATTGAAGAACTCGGGGCACCAGGCGTGCAGGTAGTTCCCCTCGGGGCCGAAGTGGTTGTAGACGACGTCGATCAGCACCATCAGCCCGAGCGCGTGCGCGCCGTCGACGAGCGCCTTCAGTTTCTCGGGCGTGCCGTACGACGCGTCGGGCGCGAACGGCAGCACGCCGTCGTAGCCCCAGTTGCGGCGGCCCGGGAAGTCGGCGAGCGGCATCAGCTCGATCGCCGTGACGCCGAGGTCGGACAGGTCCTGGAGCCGCTCGGCGGCGGCGGCGAAGGTGCCCTCGGCGGTGAAGGTGCCGATGTGGAGCTCGTAGATCACGGCCTCGGACCACGGCCGGCCGCGCCAGCCGGCGTCGCGCCACGGGTAGGCCGCGGCGTCGACGACTTCGCTGGCGGCGTGCACGTCGTCGGGGTTCGAGCGCGATGCCGGATCCGGCACGGCGAGGCCGTCGGGCAGGAAGAAGCGGTAGCGATCGCCGGCGCCGGCGCCGTCCCGCTCGAGCGTGTGCCAGCCGGCCGCGTTGCGCTGCATCGGCGCCGGCGTCGTCGTCGCAGGCGATGCCGAGGCGGGCGATGCCGAGGCGCGCTCGAGCAGCTCGAGATCGACGTGCGCGATGCCTGGTGCCCACAGCGCGAAGCGAACGCCGCCGGCGGGCCGGACGGCCGCACCGAACGGCATCGCGTGGACGCGCTTCATGGCATCGGACGCGATCGGCTCAGGAGCGCCACCGATCGACCCTGGAGCGGATAGCTCGCCTCGGTGCGAACGGGAGCCGGCGCGCCGTCGCTCGTCGAGTCGGACGCCGTGTCGAGCGCGGTGTCGAGGAGCAGTCGCCAGCCGGCGCCGAGTCCCTGCGGCAGGAGCATCGCGACTTCGTCCGGGTCGGCGTTGACGAGGAGCACGAAATCGTCGTCGAACAGCCGCTCGCCGCGCGTCCCGCGCTCGGAGATGCCGTGACCCGAGATCAGCATCGCCAGCGAGCGCAGCGTGCCCCAGTCGTCGACCTGCATCTCGCCGCCGTCCGGCTTCATCCAGCAGACGTCGCGGATGGCGTCGCCCTCGATCTCCTTGCCGGCGAAGAAGTTGCGGCGTCGAAACGCGGGGTGGTCGCGGCGCAGGGCGATCAGACGGCTGACGAACTCGATCAGCGTCTCGCGCTCCGGCGTCGGCGTCCAGTCGATCCAGCCGATCTCGTTGTCCTGGCAGTAGACATTGTTGTTGCCGTGTTGCGTGTTGCCGCTCTCGTCGCCCGCGAGCAGCATCGGCACCCCGGTCGAGAACAGCAGCGTCGCCAGCAGGTTGCGCTTCTGCCGCTCGCGCAGCCTATTCACCTCGGCATCGTCGGTCGGTCCTTCGGCACCGCAGTTCCACGACAGGTTGTGGTCGCTGCCGTCGCGGTTGTCCTCGCCGTTGGCCTCGTTGTGCTTGTGGTTGTAGGAGACCAGGTCGTGCAGCGTGAAGCCGTCGTGGGCGGTGACGAAGTTGATGCTGGCGCTCGGCCGCTTGCCCGACCAGCCGTAGAGATCCTGCGAGCCGGTGAGTCGCTGTGCCATGTCGCCGAGCCGACCCGGGTCGCCCTTCCAGAAGCTGCGCAGGCCGTCACGGTAGCGGTCGTTCCACTCGGCCCAGCCGGCCGGGAACCTGCCGACCTGGTAGCCGCCCAGGCCGAGGTCCCAGGGCTCGGCGATCAGCTTGACGCGGTTGAGCACCGGGTCCTGGCGGATCGCGTCGAAAAAGCCGCCGAGGTCCTCGACCTTGCCGTCCTCGCGCGCCAGCGCCGCCGCGAGGTCGAAGCGAAAGCCGTCGACGTGCATCTCCTCGACCCAGTAGCGCAGCGAATCCATCACCAGCTGGAGGGCGCGCGGGTGCTCGAGGTTGACGGTGTTGCCGCAGCCGGTGTAGTCGTCGTAGAAGCGCGGCTGCTCGCGGTTGACGGTGTAGTAGGAGACGTTGTCGAGGCCGCGCATCGACAGCGTCGGCCCGAGCTGGTTGCCCTCGCAGGTGTGGTTGTAGACGACGTCGAGCAGCACCTCGATGCCGGCCGTGTGGAGCGCCTTGACCATCGTCTTGAACTCCTTCACCTTGCCCGAGGCGCAGTAGCGCATCTCGGGAGCGAAGAAGGCGAGCGTGTTGTAGCCCCAGTAGTTGCGCAGGCCCTTTTCGAGCAGTTGCCGGTCGTTGATGAAGGCATGCACCGGCAGCAGCTCGACGGTCGTCACGCCGAGCCGCTTCAGGTAGTCGATCACCGGCGCGCAGCCGAGGCTCGCGTAGGTGCCGCGCAGCCGCTCGGGGACGCCGGGATGCGTCATCGTGAAGCCCTTCACGTGCAGTTCGTAGACGACCATGTCCTGCCAGGGAATGGCGGGGCTCTTGTCGTCGCCCCAGGTGAACGCGCCCTCGAGGACGCGCGCCTTCGGCATGAAGGGCGCGCTGTCGCGCCGGTCGAACGAGAGGTCGGCCCGCTTGCTGCCGATCGTGTAGCCGTAGAGCGCGTCGCTCCAGCGCAGCGCGCCGACCAGGTCCTTCGCGTAGGGATCGACGAGCAGCTTGTTGGCGTTGAAGCGGTGGCCTTGCTCGGGCTCGTAGGGTCCGTGGACGCGGTAGCCGTAGGCCAGGCCCGGCCGCGCCTCGGGGAGGTAGCAGTGCCAGACGTCGTCGGTGCGCTCGCGCAGCGTGATGCGCTGGCGCTCGCGCCGGCCGCGCTCGTCGAACAGGCACAGCTCGACGGCCTCGGCATGGCGCGAGAAGAGGGCGAAGTTGACGCCTTCGCCGTCCCAGTGGGCGCCGCGCGGGTAGTGCTTGCCGGGCCACACTGCGTTGATCAGGTCGTTCGTGTTCATCGGCGGGGGAGCTCAGGCGATCGGGCCGCCGTGGGGGAGGAGACCGGCCCTGTGCCGGCGGTGGCTCAGCGGTCGTCGGGCGGGCCCTTGACCTTCTTCACGCGCGGCCACCACTGCTCGATGCGCTCGGCCGCCCAGTCCTTCCCGCCCAGCCCGAAGGCCAGCGCCAGCGCGAAGACGATGCCCGCGAGGATGACGAGGAAGCTCTGGCGCACGATGTCGCCGCCGACCTTGACCTGGTCGAGCGCGATCAGCAGCACGAAGACCATGATCGCGTACTGGGCCAGCTTGCCGAGGAAGGCCGCGTCCTGCAGCTTGATGTTGCGGCAGTAGGCGGTGACCGTTTCGCCGACGAAGCGCGCGAAGTACGAGCCGAAGGCGATGACGAGCAGGGCCACGAAGACGTTCGGCACGAACCACACGACCCGGCCGAGCAGGTCGGTGATGTAGGTCAGGCCGAGCCCGTTGAAGGCGACCAGCAGCGCCGCCAGGATGACGAGCCAGTAGACGAGCCAGCCGAAGATCGTGGTCGTGTCGCCCTGCACGCCGCCCTGGCGCAGGAAGTTGTCGAGGCCGGCGCGCTCGGTCAGCACGTGGAAGTTGACGGCGCGCAGCGCCCGGGTGACAGCGAAGCGGGCGACCTTGGCGATCAGCCAGCCGCCGATGACGACCACCAGCGCCACCAGCAGCCGCGGCAGGAAGGCGCCGATCTGGTAAAGGATCGCCCGGGCAGGCTCGAGAAGGATGCTGACGCTTTCCATGGGACGGTCCTTTCGCGGTCTCGGGAGGCCGGCGCTCAGCGCGCCGGGCCGGCGTGGGCGAAAGCGAGGATGCCCTGCAGCGGCACCTGCACCCAGTCGACCCGGTTGTTGAGCTCGTAGCGCAGCTCGTAGAGCGCCTTCTCGAGCTCGAAGAGCGCGAGCAGTCGCGCATCGACGGACGCCGCTGCCGCGCCTGCGGCCGACGTGCGCCCATAGGCCGAGAGAAAGGCCTCGCGCGTGGCGCCCAGCCAGTCGTCCAGGACCGGCGCGAAGCGCATCGTCTCTTCGGGGCTTTGCGCGATCCGGCGCAGCGCCGACCATTTCGCGTAGTCGAACGAGCGCAGCATGCCAGCGACGTCGCGCAGCGGCGAGCTCTTCGTACGCCGTTCCTCGAAGCTGCGTGCCGGCTCGCCTTCGAAATCGATGATGACGAAGTCGTTGCCGGTGATCAGGATCTGGCCGAGGTGGAGATCGCCGTGGTAGCGGGTCTTGAGTGCGCCGGCGGGGCTCTCGCCGGCCGTCGGCGCGGCCAAGTGGGCGGCGAGCGCGCCCTGTGCGGCCAGCACCGCCTCGGCGTCGGCCTGTGCCGCCGCGGGCAGTTGGGCGAGGCGCTGGCGCAGCAGCGCGAAGGTCGCCGTCGCCTCCTGGCTGGCACGCTGGTGGAAGGCGGCGACGTCGGTGGCGCCGAGCGGCTCGGGATCGAAGGCGGCGTCTGCGCTGCGGCGCGTCAGC
>JBBRZP010000053.1:0-21599 GCA_038236565.1 Burkholderiales bacterium
AGCTCGATTCCGTGCAGGTCAAGCTCGACGACAAGGTCGTCGCCAACTACCTCTACACCGCTCTCGAGGTCGAGGCGCTGCATCGCGGCGGCGTCCAGCGCGTCTACCTCGGCAACATCAAGACCGGCTCGCACGAGCTGGTCGCGTTCTTTACCGGCAAGGGCCCGCACGACCGCGACTACAAGCGCGGCGCGAACGTGAAGTTCGACAAGACCACCGACGCCAAATACATCGAGCTGCGCATCCAGGACTCGACCGGCCAACTCCAGCCCGAGTTCGACGTCAAGCTCTGGCAGTGACCGTCGATGGCTTCCCGTTCCCACATCCGCATCGCGCTGCGCGCCGGCTTGCTCGCCGCCGCGGCAGCGACGGCGCTCGCGGTCGCCCCTGCCGCCGCCGCCTGGCCGTTCGGCGCCTCGACGCCGGCCGAGCCGACGCATGAGATCAAGGCACCGCACTACGGCGACGCGCTGTTCTACTTCTTCCAGGACCGCTACTTCACGTCGATGACGACGCTGATGGCGTCGCAGCAGTTCGAGCGCGTCCCGCATCACGACGACGAGTCGGAGATCCTGCGCGGCGGCATGCTCGCGTCGTACGGCCTGACGCGCGAGGCGGGCGAGATCTTCGCCCGCCTGCTCGACCAGTCGGCGACGCCTTCGGTGCGCGACCGCGCCTGGTTCTATCTCGCCAAGATCCGTTACCAGCGCGGCTACCTGCCCGAGGCCGAGGACGCGCTCGCCCGAAGCGGCAAGGCACTGCCGAAGAGCCTCGAGGAAGAGCGTGCGCTACTCCAGGCGAACCTGCTGATGGCCCGGCAGGACTACGCCGCCGCGGCCGACGCGCTGAAGGGCGTGAGGCTCAAGGGGCCGGGCTCGCGCTACGTCCGCTACAACCTCGGCATCGCGCTCCTCAAGTCGGGCGGCAGCAAGAAGGGCACCGAGCTGCTCGACGATCTCGGCAAGGAATCGGCAGCCAACGAGGAGTACCGCAGCCTGCGCGACCGTGCCAACGTGGCGCTCGGCTTCTCGGCCCTGTCGGAGAACCGGCCGAAGGAGGCGCGCACGTATCTCGAGCGCGTTCGCCTGCAGAGCCTGCAGTCGAACAAGGCACTGCTCGGCTTCGGCTGGGCCGCCGACGCGCAGAAGGATCCCAAGCTCGCGCTCGTGCCGTGGATGGAGCTCGCCCAGCGCGAGTTCGGCGACACCGCCGTGCTCGAGGCGCAGATCGCCGTGCCCTACGCCTATGCCGAGCTCGGCGCCTACGGCCAGTCGGCCGAGCGCTACGAAGGCGCGATCGCCGCGTTCGAGCGCGAGAACGCCGACCTCGAGCGCTCGATCCGGGCAATCCGCGACGGCAGGCTGATCGACAGTCTGGTCGAGCAGAACCCGGGCGAGGAGATGGGCTGGTTCTGGAAGATCAGCGACCTGCCCGACATGCCGCACGCCCGCCACCTCGCGCAGGTGCTGGCGCAGCACGAGTTCCAGGAGGCGCTCAAGAACTACCGCGACATCCGCTTCCTGCAGAAGAACCTCGCCGAGTGGAAGGAAAAGCTCGTCGTCTTCCAGGACATGCTGGCGACACGGCGCAAGGCCTTCGCCGATCGGCTCCCGCTCGTGCAGGCGCAGCAACGCCAGATCGGCATCGACGCCCTGGTCGCGCGGCGCGAGAAGATCGGCGGCGAGATCGCGCAGGGCGAGATCGACGGCGACGGTGTCGTCTTCGCCGACGAGAAGCAGGTCGCTGCGCTCGTGCGCCTGAAGGAAGTGCGAGCGCTCGTCGATGCGCCCAACGCCCCCGCCGAGATCACCGCGCTGAAGGACCGCGTCCGCCTGGTCGGCGGCGTGCTGCAGTGGCAGCTCGCGCAGGAGCGCGGCAGCCGCGCCTACGAGGCGAAGAAGGAACTCGAGCGGGTCGACGCCGAGCTCGTCGAGGCCAAGCGCCACGCCGAGGATCTGTCGGTCGCGCAGCGCGAGGAGCCGGCACGTTTCGACCGCTTCGGCCAGCGCATCGCCGCCGTCAGCCCGCTGCTCGACGTGATGATCCCGCGCGTCGCCGGCCTCGGCCGTGAGCAGCGCCTCGAAGCCCAGGACATCGCCGTCGCCGAGCTCTCGGGCCAGCAGCAGCGCATCGCCGCCTACACGACGCAGGCGCGCTTCGCGCTCGCCCAGCTCTACGACCGTGCCTACGGCAAGAAGGATGCAGACCATGCTGCTTCGGCCAAGCCGTAGCCTCGCGCTCGCCACCGTCGCGACGGCTTGCGCCCTGTCGGCGTGCAGCCTTTTCCGTCCCGCCGGCTACACGCCCGACAACGAGCCGACGCTGCGCACGCTCGCCGTGCGCAAGGTCGAGGTCGACAAGGACCAGGCCGTCAAGGTCGACGAGGCCAAGGCGATCGCCGCCTACCGCAAGTTCCTCGACATCGCGCCCGCGGCGCCGCAGCGCTCGGAGGCGATGCGCCGGATCGGCGACCTCGAGATGGACAGCGCCGACGCGCAGAGCGTGAGCGGTGCCGCCAGTGCCGCGAACGGCGCGCCCGACTACAAGGCGGCGATCACGCGCTACCAGGACTACCTGAAGACCTATCCGAAGGACCCGAACAACGACCGCGTCCTCTACCAGATGGCGCGGGCCTACGAGCAGAGCGGCGACCTCGAGTCGGCCCACAAGACGCTCGACCGGCTGGTCAAGGACTATCCGGCGACGCGCTACGGCAGCGAAGCCCAGTTCCGCCGCGGCGAGCTGCTCTTCACGGTGAAGAACTACGCCGGCGCCGAGAAGGCGTTCGCGACCGTGCTCGCCGCGCCCGAGGCCAGCCCCTTCCAGGACCGCTCGCTCTACATGCTCGGCTGGTCGCAGTACAAGCAGGGCCGGCTCGACGACGGCCTGAAGTCGTTCCTCGGCGTGCTCGACCTCAAGGTCGCCGGCCGCGCCGGCGAAGCCGGGCTCGACTCGATCCCGAACCTTTCCCGCGCCGACCACGAGCTGGTCGAGGACACCTTTCGCGTCGTCAGCATCAGCCTGGCCAACCTGCAGGGCGTCGAGTCGGTGCCGACGTTCATGACCACGCCGGCCCGCAAGAGCTATGAGTTCCGCATCTACGAGCAGCTCGGCGAGCTCTACATCAAGCAGGAGCGGCCGAAGGACGCGGCCGATGCGTTCAACGCCTTCGCGCGCCGCAACCCGCTGCACGCGCAGGCGCCGGTGATGCAGGCGCGCGTGATCGAGATCTACGAGAAGACCGGCTTCACCAACCAGGGCATCGAGGCGCGCAAGGAATTCGTCGCGCGCTACGGCCGCGAGAGCGAATTCCGGCGCGTCAACCCGGATGGCTGGGAGAAGGCGCAGCCGATCGTGAAGGCGCGCCTCGCCGAGCTGGCGCGCCACTATCACGCCACGGCGCAGAAGACAAAACAGAGCGCCGACTCGCAGGAGGCGGTGCGCTGGTACCGCGAGTCGCTCGCCTCGGTCCCGAACGACCCGACGGCGCCGCAGAGCAACTTCCTGCTCGCCGAGCTGCTGTTCGACGACGGCCGCTTCGCCGAAGCCGTCGTCGAGTACGAGAAGACCGCCTACGGCTATCCGAAGCACCCCAAGAGCGCAGAGGCCGGCTACGGCGCGCTGCTGGGCATTGCCGCGCAGATCAAGAAGGCGCCGGCCGCCGAGCAGCCGCCGCTGCAGCGGGCAAGCGTCGCGAGTGCGATGCGCTTCGCGCAGAACTTCCCGGCCGACAAGCGCGTCGGCCTCGTCCTGACCGACGCCGCCGAGAAGCTCTACGCGCTGAAGGAGACCGACCCCGCGGCCGCCCTCGCGCAGCGCGTCGTCGAGCTGCAGCCGCCGGCCGCCGACGCGCAGCGCCGCGTCGCCTGGACCGTGCTCGCCTACTCGGCGTTCGACAAGCACACCTTCGACGTCGCCGAGAAGGCCTACGCCGAGGCGCTCAAGCTCACGCCGGAGAAGGATCCGGGCCGCGCCGACCTCGTCGAGCGACAGGCCGCGGCGATCTACAAGCAGGCCGAGCAGGCGCGCGCGAGCGGCAAGACCCGCGAGGCCGCGGCGACCTTCGCGCGCGTCGGTGCCACGGCGCCGGGCTCGTCGGTGCGCGCCAACGCGCAGTACGACTCGGCGGCGGCGCTGATCGCGGTGAAGGACTGGGACGGTGCGATCAAGACCCTCGAGGACTTCCGCCATCGCTTCCCGAACCATGCGCTCCAGCCCGAAGTGAGCAAGAAGCTCGCGCTGGCCTATCTCGAGAAGGGCAGCTGGTCGAGCGCGGCCGGCGAGTTCGAGCGCCTGGCGGCGTCGGACAAGGATCCGAAGATCGCCCGCGACGCGCTCTGGCAGGCCGCCGAGCTCTACGAGAAGGCCAACGCCAGGCCGTCGGCCGCCAAGGTCTACGAGCGCTACGTGGGGCAGTTCCCGCAGCCGCTCGAGAACGCCGTCGAGGCCCGCTATCGCCTCGCGAAATTCGCCCACGACAGCGGCAACGCCACGCGTGAAGCGGCGCTGATGCGCGAGATCTACCAGGCCGACCTCGGCGGCGGCGCCGCCCGCACCGACCGCACGCGCTACCTCGGCGCGACCGCCGCGCTCGCGATGGCCGAGCCGGTGGCGGAATCGTATCGAAGCGTTCAGCTGGTCGAGCCGCTCCAGCGCCAGTTGAAGCTCAAGAAGTCGAAGATGGAAGAGGCGCTGAAGGCCTATTCGGTGGCCGCCGAATACGGCGTGGCCGACGTGACGACGGCGGCGACCTACCGCATCGCGATGGTCTACCGCGATTTCGGCAAGGCACTGATGGCCTCCGAGCGGCCGAAGAAGCTCTCGAAGGCCGAGCTCGAACAGTACAACGTGCTGCTCGAGGAGCAGGCCTTTCCGTTCGAGGAGAAGTCGACCGAGCTGCACGAGCTGAACGCCAAGCGCGCCGCGAGCGGCGTCTACGACAAGTGGGTCAAGAGCAGCTTCGACGCCTTGCGCGAGCTGCGCCCGGTCCGCTACGGCAAGACCGAAGTCAGCGAAGGAGTCGTCGATGCGATCCGCTAACGACGCGTCGCCCCGCGTCGCGCTTCTGGTCGCCGCGGCCGCGCTGGCGTGCCTCGCCGGCTGCTCGACGGTGAGCGAGAACGTGAGCGCGCTGCGCGACGCGGTCACGCCGGGGTCGTCGTCCGCGCCTGCGGCGTCGGGCAAGGCACCTGCGCGGCCGGCGCCGGCGGTCTACGACACGCCGGTCAATCCGCTCGCCCAGCGCGCCTTCGACGACGCCAGCAAGGCACTGCGCAGCGGCCGCACCGAGGAGGCGGAGCGTGCCTATCGCGCCCTCGCCAACGCCAGTCCCGAGCTCGGCGGCCCGCACGCCAACCTGGGCCTCATCTACCGCCACGCCGGCAAGCTTGCCGAGGCGGCCAACGAGTTCGAGACGGCGGTGCGGCTCAGCCCGCGCCAGCCGGTCTACCTGAACCAGCTCGGCATCACCTACCGCCAGAAGGGCGAGTTCGCGAAGGCGCGCGACGCCTACCAGAAGGCGCTCGCGCTCGATCCGGCCTACGCCGGCGCGACGCTCAACCTCGGCATCCTGTTCGACCTCTATCTCGGCGACCCGCAGCGCGCGCTCGAGCTCTACGGCCGCTACATGAGCCTGGCGCCCAACGGCGACCCGGCCGTCGCCAAATGGGTCGCGGACCTCAAGAACAGGAAACCCGCACCGATCAAGGTCAGCCGGCAGGAGAAGCCATGACGTCACGCCATTCCATCGCCATCGCCCTCGTCGTTGCCGCCGTCGCTACGGCGGTCGCGTCGCCGTCGCTCGCCCAGTCGCGTGCCGCCAGGGAGGCAGCCGCGGCTGCCGCTGCCGCGAGCGCCGCCGCGGCTACGACGAAGCAGGACCAGGCCGAGCTCGACCGCAGCCAGATCATCGGCAATCGCGAACTGCCCAAGGTCACCTACATCGTGCCCTGGAAAAAGCCCGGCCCGGGCGACCTCCAGGGAAGGCCGCTGGTGAGCGTGCTCGACGAGGCGCTCGCGCCGCTCGACCGCGACGTCTTCAGGCGCCAGGTGCGCTACGACGGCCAGGCCGTGTCGCGTTCCGCAGTTCCCGCCCCCGCGGCGCCCGCCAAGTAACGCCTCGTCACCCCCGTCCGCGCCCGCGCAGGGCCCAATCGCCTCATCGCCTTTCTCGGCATCGATTTCAGCGTCTTCGCTTCACCGTCATTCGTTTCATCGGAGTCAGCCATGGATCCCGTCAGCACCGTCATCAAGTTCTTCCAGGACTGCGGTCTCTTCCTGTTCCCGAGCGCGACCATCATGGCCCTCGGCCTGGCGATCGCCGTCGAGCGCTTCATCTTCCTGACCAAGGCGCGGGCGCAGAACCGCAAGGTCTGGGCGCAGGTGCTGCCGATGCTGCAGAAGGGCCAGTTCCGCGACGTCCAGAGCGTGACCGCCACGTCGGACGCCGCCGTCGGCAAGATCGTCAGCTACGGCCTCACGCGCATGCAGAGCCCGGGCCGTCGCGAGGACTTCGATGCCGCGATGGAAGAGGGAATGATGGAGATCGTGCCGCGCCTCGAGAAGCGCACGCACTACATCGCCACCTTCGCCAACGTCATTACCCTGGTCGGCCTGCTGGGCACCATCATCGGCCTGATCAAGGGCTTCACGGCCGTCGCGCAGGTCAATCCGGCCGAGAAGGCGGAGATGCTCTCGGCCTCGATCTCGATCGCGATGAACAACACCGCCTTTGCGCTGATGGTCGCGATCCCGTTCCTGCTGATCCACTCGTTCCTGCAGGCCAAGACGAGCGAGATCGTCGACGGTCTCGAGGCCGCGAAGATGAGCTTCCTGAACCTGGTGCAGCGCCTCAAGCTCGAGCACGCGGCGACCAAGGGCTGAGCTTGCGCGCCCGCTGACCGCATCCGCTTCGAAAGACCGTCATGCCCGTACGCCGCCTGAAGAAAGAGCAGGCCCACCTCGAGATCACCGCGTTCATCAACCTGATCGTGGTCCTGGTGCCGTTCCTGCTGTCGATCGCGGTGTTCACGCATCTCTCGGTCATCGACCTGACGCTTCCCGCGCAGCAGAACGAGAAGCTCGAGAAGCTGACCGACAACAACCTCCAGCTCGAAGTCGTCATCCGCCCCGAGTCGATCGAGGTCGGCGATCGCATCGGCGGGCTGATCGAACGCATTCCGAACGTCGGCGGCGCACCGGACGTGAAGGCGCTGTCGGCCCTGATCCAGGGCATCAAGCTCAAGTTCCCCGACAAGGCCGAGGCCTCGGTGCTGCCCGAGCCGAACGTTCCCTACGACACGCTGGTGCAGGTGATGGACGCCGTTCGCGCCGGCCACCAGGTGCAGGGCTCGCGCCTGGTCGCCACCGACTACTTCCCCAACATCTCGGTCGGCGACGCGCCGGTCCGGAAGCAATAGAGACCCGGCCGACATGGCGACGATGACCCCGCTGGAGAAGCGCGCCGAGCGGAAGAACCGCAACAAGACGATGGTCGACATGAACCTCGTCTCGCTGATCGACGTCTTCACGATCCTGATCTTCTTCCTGCTGTCCAACGTCGGCGGCGCCGAGACGCTGGCGAGCCCGCGGGCGGTGAAGCTGCCCGAATCGGCATCGCAGAAGGTGCCCAAGGAAACCACGCTGATCGTCGTCACCGGCAGCGAGATCCTCGTCGGCAGCCGGGTCGTGTCGTCCGTCGCCGACGCAAACGCGGTCGCCACGGACCTGATCCTGCCGCTCAAGGCCGAGCTCGACCTGCAGATCGGACGCGAGGTGATCGTCAAGGCCAAGGAGGCCGACAGCAAGCGCGTGACGATCATGGGCGACAAGGACATCCCGTTCCGGCTGCTGAAGAAGGTCATGGCGACCGCGGCGCGCGCCGGCTACACCGATGTCTCGTTCGCCGTGCGCCAGAGGTTCGAGCCGTGAGGCCGGCGCGCCGGGTGTCCGAGACAGGCCGAGTCTCCGTGAACAGCTTGCCCGACGACCGGCGGCCGCGCGATCCGCACGGCAAGCGCAGCGGCTCGCGCCGGCGCGGCAAGGTGTCGTTCCGCTCGCGCGTGCTGCCCTGGTCGTCGTCGACCGACGACGACGTGCGCTTCAGGCGCATCGCCGAGCGCGTCATCTTCGCCCTGGCGATCTTCTTCGCCGTGGTGCCCTTCCTGCCGGTGCGCCAGCCCGAGCGCACGCCGCAGGTCGAGCTTTCGGCGCCGATGGCCAAGCTGCTGCTCGCGCAGGAAGACAAGAAGCCGATCCCGCCGCCACCGACCAAGGCCAAGCTCGAGCCGCTGCCCAAGCAGGTCGACGTGGCGGTCGCGAGCAAGAAGCCCGATCCGGTCGTCAAGCCGGCGGCGAAGCGGCGCGAAGCGCCGGCCAAGGTCGCGCTCAACAAGGAAGCGCCGGTGCCGGAGGCGCGCGTGCCGCAGCCGAACAAGCCGCCGGGCGAGATCGACGCCGCACGCCGCAAGGCCGCCGGCATCGGCCTCCTCGCGATGAGCAACGACTTGCAGGAGCTGCACGGCGCGCCGATGGCGGTGCAGCTCGCGCCGGTG
Organism: Burkholderiales bacterium; assembly: GCA_038236565.1. Classification (GTDB taxonomy): domain Bacteria; phylum Pseudomonadota; class Gammaproteobacteria; order Burkholderiales; family Burkholderiaceae_C; genus Schlegelella_A. The sequence continues at coordinate 8,553 of JBBRZP010000053.1, forward strand.
AAGCAGGGCCCGGGTGTCGGCACGGGCGTCGGTGTCGGCGTCGGCGCGGGCAACGAGGCCGGCGTGCCGGTGCGGGCGATGATCACGTCGAACGCGACCAACGGCAGCGGCGGCATCAACACCGCGGCCTACAGCAAGAACACCGGCGGCGGCGGGCTCGCCGGCCGCTCGTCGACCATGGTCGAAGGCGTGATCGGCGGCGGCGGCGGTGGTGGTGCCGGCGGCGGCGGCGCGCGCGGACGCGGCGACGGCACGGGCAGCGGCATCGGCGGAGCCGGCGGCAACGGCGCAGGCGGCTCGGTCACCAAGGGCGGCGGCAAGGCGTCGCGCGCGATCGAGGACGTGCGTCTCGTGTTCGAGCGCAACAAGGGCTCGATCTACGCGATCTACAACCGGGCGCTGCGCGACGAGCCGGGCCTGCAGGGCAAGGTCGTCCTCAAGCTCACGATCTCGCCCGCGGGCAGCGTCGTCGATTGCCGCATCGTCTCGAGCGAACTGAAGATGCCCGAGGTCGAGTCGAAGCTGCTGGCGCGGATCAAGACCTTCGACTTCGGCGCGAAGGACGTGAACGAGATGGTGGTGAGCTACCCGCTCGACTTCCTGCCGTCCTGACCGTCTGCCGGGCGCAGGACGGGTGCAGTGCCTCGCGGCCACGTTTGATTCGCATCAAGGGCGACGTGTCGGGCCTCGGTATGATGGAATTGCAGAATCGTTCCTGCAGTTCCTGAATTGTCCCATGTTCGGCCACCGCAAACGACTCTGTCGCCTTGCGGGCTTCACGCTCGCGTCGTGGCTCTTTGCTCTGGCCTCGGGCATCGCCAGCGCCTGCGCGGTCCCGCATTCGACCGCCCCGGCGGCGACCCAGGGCTCCGGCGCCGAGGGAGCGATGTCCGCTCATCTTCACGTGTCGCCGGCCATGGCTCACGACCCCGACGCGCCCTGCGTCCCGAAGACGCCTTGCGCGAAGTTCTGTGCCGACGAGTCGGACGGCCTGCGCTCCGTGAAGCACTCCGAAGGCGCGCCGGCCATCGTCCTCCTGGCGCTGCCGCCGCAGGTCTCGATGCAGTTGCAGCTCGCATCGTTTCCCAAGTGTCGCTGGGGCACCGGGCCGACAGCCCAGGCGTCACGCGTCCCGATCCCGATCGCCTTCCTGCGCCTGACGCTGTAGCGTCCCGGCTCGCGCGCGACAGCCCGGCTCACACGCCTCGCCGGTCGCGACCTGCCCGCCTTCGCGCGGGCCGCTTGCGAGTCCTCTCGCCTGTTCACTCGGCCGCGTTGTGATGCAGCGCCGTTCGATGTCCCTTCCGGAGATCTTCATGATCCACCTGTCGGTTCTCTCGCTTGCCATGGCCGCCGCTCTTACAGCGGTCCCGGCCCTGGCCCAGGATCGTCCTGCAGCGTCGGCTTCCGATGCGGCGGCGTCGATGCCGCGAGACTGCGACAAGACGGCGACGCCGCGCCACCACCGCGGCGCCGATCGCAACGTCGGAGTCAACGCCGGCGCGATGCCTTGCGCCGGTGCCGCCGCGTCGGCACCGCGCGCGGGCGCCAGGAAGACTCACCACCACGCCAAGTTCGACACGAACCAATGAGTCGAACGGTCGTCGGAACTCCAGCGCGCCGCGCGCCGCGATCGACAAGGCCAGGCAGGTCGCGGCGCTGCGTCGTCGGGGTCATGTTCGCCGCGCTGTGCGTGTCCGTCCTGCCGGCGGAGGCGCAGCCCCTCGGGGCGACGGTCGAAGGCCTGCTCGAGCACGCACGTGGCGCGCATCCCGACCTGGCGGCGATGCGCCACGAGGTCGACGCCGCCACGGAGCGCCTGCAGCCGGCCGCGGCGCTGCCCGACCCCGTGCTTCGGATCGAGCGCGAGAACATCACCAACGACGGCAACGAGTCTCGGCCGAGCCTGCTGCCGTGGAAGGCGGGCGACACGAAGTACACCGTCATGCAGTCGCTGCCCGCCTGGGGCAAGCGCGACCTGCGCCGCGACGTGGCCTCGGCCGACCTGCAGCTGGCGTCGGCCCGCGCCGACGTCGCCTGGGCCGAGCTCGCCGCGAAGATCAAGACAAGCTATGCGCAGTACTACCTCGCCGTCGGCACCGAGCGGCTGACGCTCGAGGTCGCGGATCTGGTGTCGCGCCTCGAGCAGATCGCCCAGTCCCGCTATGCCGGTGGCCTGGGCGCGCAGCAGGACGCGATACGCGCGCAGCTCGAACGGACCGTCCTGCGCTCCGAGCTGATCGCGCTCGACACCGAGAAGCGCCAGTTGCGCGTGCGCCTCAACACGCTCCTGGCACGCGACGGCGCGGCGCCCCTCGCCGATCCGCAAGCCCTGCGGCCCTTGCCCGCGGCGACCACGCTCGACGCCGCGACGCTTGTCCGGCACGCCCGCAGCGCCAATCCCGCGCTGCTCGCCGAAGAGGCGCGGCTGCGCAGCGCCGAGGGCAGCCGTGAGCTGACGCGCCGCAACCGCTACCCCGACGTGCTGGTCGGTATCTCGCCGACCCAGACGGGCAGGCGCGTCTCGTCCTGGGGCGTGATGCTCGAGTTGAACATTCCGCTGCAGCAGGAGACGAGACGCTCGCAGGAGCGCGAGGCCGAGGCGATGGTCGGCGCCGCCCGGTCGCGGTCCGAGGCGATCGCCAACCAGCTGCTCGGCGAGCTCGGCGAGAACCTCGCCGCCATCGACGCGGCGCGGCGCACGGAAGCGCTCATCGCGTCGCAGCTGCTGCCACAGTCGCAGCTCAGCCTGCAGTCGGCGCTCGCCGCTTACGAGAACGGCAAGGTCGACTTCGCGACCCTGCTCGAGGCCCAGCGCCAGATTCGCAAGGCGCGCCAGGAACGCCTGAAGGCCCAAGTCGACGCGCAGCTGCGCCTGGCCGAGATCGAACGCATCGTGGGAGAAGACCTGTGAAGACGATCCCCACTCTCGCCGTCTTGGCGTTCGCCGCCGCCGTCGGCGCCACGGGCTACGTGCTCGGCTCCCGCACCCGCTTCGCAGCGGTTGACGCTTCGGTCGCCGCGGCGGCTTCGTCGCCCGCCTCGGCGGTGGCGCCGCGCAAGCTCCTCTACTACCGCAATCCGATGGGCCTGGCGGACACCTCGCCGACGCCGAAGAAGGACCCGATGGGCATGGACTACGTCGCCGTGTACGACGGCGGCGATGACGCCGGCACAACGCCGGCCGATCCGCGCCAGGTGAAGATCGGCCCAGAGAAGATCCAGAAGCTCGGCGTCCGAAGCGAAGCGGCCGTGATGCGCGAGCTCGGCCGGACCGTGCGCGCGTCCGGCCGGGTCGAGGCCGACGAGCGGCGCGTGTTCGCGATCGCGCCGAAGTTCGAGGGCTACGTCGAACGCTTGCACGTCAACGTGACCGGCCAGCCGGTCGCGCGCGGCCAGGCGCTGTTCGAGGTGTACAGCCCCGAGCTCGTCTCGGCCGAGCGCGAGTACGCGATCGCAGCGCAGGGTGTGCTGGCGATGAAGGACGGCGGCGGCGAGGCCCTGGCCGGGATGCGCCAGCTGGCCGAGGCAAGCCTGGCGCGCCTGCGCAACTGGGACCTGTCACCCGAGCAGGTTGCGGCGCTGGTGAAGACGGGCGAGGTGCAGCGCACCGTCACGTTTCGCTCTCCGGTGTCGGGCGTCGTCACCGAGAAGAAGGCGGTGCAGGGCATGCGCTTCATGCCTGGCGAATCGCTCTACCAGGTGACCGACCTTTCGTCGGTCTGGGTGATGGCCGACGTGTTCGAGCAGGACCTCGCGGCGGTGAAACCGGGCGCGAAGGCGAAGGTCCGCATTGACGCCTACCCGACCGAGGTCTTCGACGGCACCGTGACCTACGTCTATCCCACGCTGAAGGCGGAGACCCGGTCGGTGCCGGTCCGCGTCGAGCTCGCGAACCCGGGCCAGCGGCTCAAGCCGGCGATGTTCGCGCGCGTCGAGTTGCAGGTCGGCACACGGGCGCCGGTGCTGACGATCCCCGACTCGGCCGTCATCGACAGCGGCACCCGGCAGGTCGTACTGGTCCAGCTCGCGGAAGGCCGCTTCGAGCCGCGCGAGGTCCGCCTCGGTGCGCGCAGCGGCGATGTCGTCGAGGTCCTCGGCGGCGTTCGAGCCGGCGAGCGGGTCGTCGTCGCGGCCAACTTCCTGATCGACGCCGAGAGCAACCTGAAGGCGGCGGTCGGTGGCATGGCCAGCGCATCGGCCAGCCAGTCGGGCCACTGAGGCGCGCCGCGATGCTGCTTCGACTCATCCGCTGGTCGGGCGGCAATCCGCTCCTCGTTCTCATGGCGACGCTGGCGATCGTGCTCGGCGGCGTGTATGCCGTCTGGACGACGCCGCTCGACGCGCTGCCCGACCTCTCGGACGTCCAGGTCATCGTCTACACCGAGTTCCCGGGCCAGGCGCCGCAGGTCGTCGAGGACCAGGTCACCTACCCGCTGACGACGGCGATGCTCGGCGTACCGAAATCGAAGGTCGTGCGCGGCTTCTCGTTCTTCGGCGCGTCGTTCGTCTACGTCATCTTCGAGGACGGCACCGACATCTACTGGGCGCGAACCCGCGTCCTCGAGTACCTCAACTTTGCCGCTGCACGGTTGCCGCGCGGCGTGTCGCCGGCGCTCGGTCCCGACGCAACCGGCGTCGGCTGGGTCTATCAGTACGTCCTTCTCGCGAAGAACCGCACGCTCGCGGAGCTGCGCACGATCCAGGACTGGTACGTCCGCTACCAGCTGACACAGGCGCACGGTGTCGCCGAGGTGGCGTCGATCGGCGGCTTCGTGCAGACCTACCAGGTGACGGTCGACCCGATGAAGCTGCGCAGCTTCGGCGTGCCGCTGGCGCGCGTGTCGCAGGTGATCCGCGACTCCAACCGCGATGTCGGCGGCCGCGTCGTCGAGATGGCGGAGACCGAGTACATGGTGCGCGGGCGCGGCTACCTGCGCAGTCGGGCCGACATCGAGGGGCTTGCGGTGAAGACCGACCGCGGCACGTCGGTGCTGATCAGGGACATCGCGCGCGTCGAGCTCGCGCCGGACGAGCGTCGCGGCCTGGCCGAGCTCAATGGCGAAGGCGAGGTCGTCTCGGGGATCGTCATGGCCCGCTACGGGCAGAACGCGCTGGAGGTCATCCACAACATCAAGACCCGCATCGCCGAGATCTCGGCCGGGCTCCCGGAGGGCGTCACGATCGAGCCAGTGTATGACCGCTCCGATCTCATCGACCGTGCGATCGGCACCCTCAAGCGGACGCTGATGGAAGAGAGCCTCATCGTCGCGGTCGTGTGCGTCGTCTTCCTGATGCACGTGCGCTCGGCGCTGGTCGCGATCCTGATGCTGCCGGTCGGCGTCCTGATCTCGTTCATCGCCATGCGCCTGCTCGGCATGAACTCCAACCTCATGAGCCTCGGCGGCATTGCGATCGCCATCGGCGCCATGGTCGATGCGGCGATCGTGATGATCGAGAACGCGCACAAGCATCTCGAGCGGCTGCCCGACCGCCACACGGTGCAGGACCGCGCCGACGCGATGCTCGCCGCGTGTCAGGAGGTTGGGCCGGCGCTCTTCTTCTCGCTCCTCGTCATCACCGTCTCGTTCCTGCCCGTCTTCACGCTCGAGTCGCAGGAAGGGCGCCTGTTCTCGCCGCTCGCCTACACCAAGACTTTCGCGATGGCCGGCGCCGCCTTACTCTCGGTCACGCTTGTTCCGGTGCTGATGCTGCTCTTCATCCGCGGTCGCGTCCTGCCGGAAGCCAAGAACCCGGTGAACCGTTTCCTGATCTGGATCTACCGGCCGACCATCGCCGGCGTCATGCGCTGGAAGAAGGCGACGATCGCGTTCGCCGTCGTCGTCCTGGCCGTTTCGGTGATCCCGGCGTCGCGCCTCGGCAGCGAGTTCATGCCGACGCTCAACGAAGGCACGCTCCTCTACATGCCGGCATCCTTGCCCGGCATGTCGATCACCAAGGCGGCCGAGATCCTGCAGACGCAGGACCGGATCATCAAGAGCTTTCCCGAGGTGCACTCGGTGTACGGCAAGGCCGGACGCGCCGGCACCGCCACCGATCCGGCGCCGACCGAGATGTTCGAGACGGTGATCAACCTCAAGCCCGAGGCCGAGTGGCGCGCGGGCATGACGACCGACAAGCTGATCGCAGAGCTCGACAGGTCGCTGCAGTTCCCCGGCATCTCGAACGCCTGGACGATGCCGATCAAGGCGCGTACCGACATGCTCTCGACCGGCATCCGCACGCCGATCGGCATCAAGGTCTTCGGCAAGGACCTGGCCGAGATGGAGCGCCTCGCCAAGGAGATCGAGGCGGTCGTCAAGAAGGTGCCCGGGACGACCTCGGCCTTCGCCGAGCGCATCACGGGCGCGAGCTACCTCGACATCGAGCCCGACCGCGGCCAGCTGGCCCGCTATGGCATCACCGTCGGCGACCTGCAGGACGTGATCGGCACCGCGCTCGGCGGCGAGATGGTGACAACGATGGTCGAGGGGCGCGAGCGCTTCGGGGTCGCCGTGCGCTACCCGCGCGAGCTGCGTTCGAGCCCCGAGCAGATCGAGCGCCAGGTGCTGGTGCCGACGGGCGACGGCCAGATGGTGCCGCTCGGCCAGGTGGCGCATGTCGTCCTCGTCCGGGGAGCGCCCGGGATACGCACCGAGAACGCGCTGCTGTCGTCGTACATCTTCGTCGACATCCGAGACCGCGACATCGGCTCGTACGTGGCCGACGCGAAGCAGGCCGTTGCCGCCGGCGTGAAGTTCCCGCCTGGCTACTACATTGCCTGGAGTGGTCAGTTCGAATACATGCAGCGCGCCATCGCGAAGATGAAGCTCGTCATCCCGATCACGTTGCTGACGATCTTCATGCTCCTCTACCTCAACTTCCGCAGGCTCGCCGAGACGCTGATCGTGATGCTCTCCGTGCCGTTCGCGCTCGTCGGCGGCATCTGGCTGATGTGGGCGCTCGGCTACAACATGTCGGTCGCCGTCGCCGTGGGCTTCATCGCGCTCGCGGGCGTCGCCGCCGAGACCGGCGTCGTCATGCTGATCTACCTCGACCACGCGTGGCGCGCAGCGACGCAGCGCTGCAGCGAGGAAGGGCGGCTGCCGACCGCGGCCGACCTGTACACGGCGGTGATGGAAGGGGCCGTCGAACGCGTGCGGCCGAAGATGATGACCGTCGTCGCGATCATGGCCGGGCTGCTGCCGATCCTCTGGAGCACGGGCACCGGCTCGGAGGTCATGAGCCGGATCGCCGCGCCGATGGTGGGCGGCATGCTCTCGTCGACGGTGCTGACGCTGGCGGTGATTCCGGCGCTCTACGCGCTGGTCAAGGAGCGGCAGCTGCGCCGGTCGAGCGCGTCCATCGAGAAGACACCGGGGACCAGCCAGGCCGTGCCCCATGACGCCGCCGCGGCGACGTCGCAGTAGTGGACAACGAGAGCCATTCGGGACACCGCGACGAGCGTGACGAGCATGCCCGCCGCCGCGACCGCCCCGAGCCGCGCTTGCCGTCAATCGGGGCAGGACGAACGCGACGCCAGCCGCGACTCTTTCGCCTCGAGGGCGAAGCCACGCCAAGGCCGCCAGCGCGAAGAACCACGACGCGCTATTCCAGGACGATCCACGTCGGTGCGTGGTCGCTCGGCTTCTCCCTGGCGCGCACGGCCTTGTCGACGCCGGCTTCCTTCAATCGCGCCGTGCCGGGCGCGTTGAGCAGCAGATGGTCGATGCGCAGCCCCGCATCGCGCGGGAATCGGTTCCGGAAGTAGTCCCAGTAGGTGTAGATCGCCTTGCCGGCGTGCAGCGTGTGGATCGAGTCGGTCCAGCCTTGCGCGAGCAGGTCGCGATAGGCCTGGCGCGTCTCGGGCTGCAGCAGCGCGTCGTCCTTGTACGAGCGCGGCGAGTAGATGTCGTCGACCTCGTCCGTGGCGACGACGTTGTAGTCGCCGGCGAGGATCACGGTCTGCCCGCTGTCGATCAGGCTCTGCGCATGTTCGGCCAGGCGTTTGAACCAGGCGAGCTTGTAGTCGAACTTCGGCCCGGGCTGCGGGTTGCCGTTCGGCAGGTAGATCGAGGCGACGACGACGCCGTGCGCGCTCGCTTCGAGGTAGCGGCTGTGCGTGTCGTCGGGGTCGCCCGGCAGGCCGCGCCGGCGCTCCTGCAGGTCGCCGCCGCGCGCCAGCACTGCCACGCCGTTGAAGCCCTTCTGCCCGTGCCAGACGGCGCTGTAGCCGGCCTCGCGCAAGGCCGCTTCAGGGAAGGTCTCGTCCGAGGTCTTCAGCTCCTGCAGGCACGCGATGTCGGGTGCCGACTCGGCGAGCCACTCGAGGAGTCGCGGCAATCGCGCGGTGATGCCGTTGACGTTGAAGGTCGCGATTTTCATCGTCGCAAGTATCGGCTCGCCGCCACGTTCGCCGCGTAGGGCAACTCCGACGCGGCAACGCGCGCCTGTCGGCCACGCGCGCAGGCATGCGGCCCGCTGGCGGCGCAGCGAGCGACCACGATACTCGTCGGCCACGGCCCAGAGCCGCAGCTTTGCAAGGAATTCTCATGAACAACTTTCGAACGATCGTTCTCGCCCTGACCACCGTGGCCGCTGCCAGCGTCGGCGCCCAGACCGTCTATACGGGCTCGGCCGACCAGGAGCGCCGCGAGCGCAACCGGGAGGAGGCGCTGGCGCACTACCGCGATGCCACGTCGACGTCGACAGCGCGCGGCGAACGCCGCGAGTCGATGCGCGAGCAGACGCGTGAAGGCACGACCTCGGTTCGCGAGGGAACGCACCGCGCGGCCGAATCGACCCGTCGCGCGGCCCACAAGACCGCCCGCGAGGCCCGGCGTGTCGGTCACAACACGGCTGCCAAGGCGCGCGAGGTGACGGCACGTGTCGACGCCAAGCTTCCGGGCAAGACGCAGCCGAGCGTGAATCCCGACGGGATCAACCCCGTCAGCACGAGCACCAAGTCGCCGACCGCGCCGTCGAACGGCGTCGTCAAGTAGGCGACCGGGGTCCGCTCGTCAGGCCGTCGGCGCGATGCGGCCCAGCAGCTCGTCGATGGAACGGCTGTCGCGCGGGCGGACCAGGCGTGCCTGCTCCGCCCCGTCGCGCAGGAAGACGAGTGTCGGCCAGAGCTTGACTGCAAACGAGCGGCCCAGGGGCAGGCCGCTGCCGTCCTCGACCTTGAGATGGCGCACGCCCGGGTGCTCGCGCAGCGCAGAGGCGATGAGCGGCTGCGCTGCGCGGCAGAAGCCGCACCACGAGGTGCCGAATTCAAGCATCGTGGCGCCCGGCAAGGCGTTGACGGACGCTCGCGTCGGCTCGATGGGAGGCGTGTCGGTCATGTTCGCTGGATCAGGAATCGGCGAGCCCTGACTGTACCGATCGGACCATGAACGACGCGCGTGCAACGCTTCCGGCGGACTCGGCCATCACGCGCTGGCTCGACGGCGCCTCGGCCCCCGTTCGCGCCGGCGTCTACCTCCGCCGCGCGCCAGCCGGACCGTTCACGTGCTGGGACGGAGAACACTGGCGCGCCGATGCTGCAACGCCGGCGGCCGCGGCCCGGGAAGACCGCGCGAGCCAATTCCTCCGATCGCCGTGGCGCGGCCTGATCGCGCCGTCGGATGCGCCATGCGCGACGTGTCGCGGCCACACCGTGCTCGACCACGGCATCGACGCCGAGACCGGCGCGGACCTCATCGAGGAATGCCCCGACTGCTAGTCTCATCAGCGAAGGAAGACAGACCATGCCGCGAGTCATCTGGAAGGGCGCGATCAGCTTCGGCCTCGTGCACGTGCCCGTGTCCCTCTATCCGGCGTCGCAGGAGATCGGCATCGACTTCGACTGGCTCGACAAGCGCTCGATGGACCCGGTCGGCTACAAGCGCGTCAACAAGCGCACCGGCAAGGAGATCGAGCGCGACGACATCGTCAAGGGCATCAAGCAGGAGGGCGGCGACTACGTCGTGCTGAGCGAGGACGAGATCATGGCGGCCTATCCGGTGTCGACGCAGACGATCGAGATCGAGACCTTCGTCGAGGCCGACCAGATCCCCTTCACCTATCTCGAGCGCCCGTACTACCTCGCGCCGGCGGCCAAGGGAGAGAAGGTCTACGCGCTGCTGCGCGATGCCATGGTGTCTGCCGGCGTCGTTGGCGTGGCGCGCGTTGTCATGCACACCAAGGAACGCCTCTGCGCCCTCATTCCGGATGGCGACGCGCTGCTGCTCAACACCATCCGCTGGGCCGAGGAGATCCGGCCGCGCGACGAGATCGCGTTCCCTGTCGACGGCAAGACCGCCAAGGCCAAGGAAGGCGAGCTGAAGATGGCCGTGCAGTTGATCCGCGACATGACGGGCGACTGGAAGCCGAAGGACTACACCGACAAGTTCACCCCGGCGATCCACGCGCTCGCAGCGCAGCGCGTCAAGGCGGGCAAGACCGAGAAGGTGACGTCGCTCGAAGGCGACGTGACTGAACCGGCGAGCAACGTCGTCGACCTGACCGAGCTGCTGAAGGAGAGCCTCGAGACGCGCAAGCTCGGCGGCCATCGCCAGGCCGCCACCGACGCGACGTCGCGCAAGGCCGCGGCGAAGAAATCGACGCCGGCGAAGGCCGCGAAGTCGGCTGTCAGGCCGCGACGCGCAGCCTGAGCCTGGCGCCTCGACGTGATCGCGCGCGATCGACCTGCCGCGACGTCGCGGCTCAGGCCTTGGGCTTGTCGGCCTTGTCGGCGAGCGGACCGGTCACGGTCTCCGACACCGAGCGCGCGAAAGATTCCAGCGGACCTTCGTCCTTCGGCGCGACCGGCGGATGACGCCACGGATCGCCGTTGTCGTCCAGGTCGTCGGCCGGCGGCGTTGCGGGCTGTGCCGCCGGCACGCCAACGGGCTTGTCGGCCGGAGTCTTGGAAGCAGCCATGGTCGTCGTCTCCTGGGAGGTGCGATTCACGATCGGGCAATCGTCGCTCCCGCGCCTCGAGCTTCGCCCACCGGACTGTCGCGGACCGCCGCGCGCCGACGGCATGACGCGCGCGCCGATGTCGGCGGGCCGCGTCGTCCGCCGCGGCCTCCTCGCCATCGCGGCGCTGCTGCTCGCGACCATCGCGTCGCAGCCGCTCTGGCTCGGGCCGCTGGTGAGCAGCCAACTGTCGGCACGGTCGGGACGCGCCGTCCACGTCGAGACGATGTGGATCGGGCTCTCGTCCGCGCTGGCGCCGGTCGTGCACTTTCGCGGCCTCCGGATCGACAACGCGCCCTGGGCTGATTCGGACCGGCCCTTCGTCGCCCTCGGCAAGGCCGTCGCGGTGTTCTCGTGGACGAGCGTCGAGCAGCGCCGGCCGGTGATTGCCCTGTGGGTGATGGCCGATGGCGAGGTCGATCTCGAACGCAAGGCCGACGGGCTGCGCAACTGGCGTCTGACGAACCCGGATTACCGCGGGCCGGGCCTGTGGAAGGTCCTCGCTGTGCAGGGCGAGCGCGCGACCGCGCGCTTCCTGCACGGGGCTCTCGACCTCGACCTGCGTGCGACCCTGAGCGCCAACCCGGATCCCGCGGCCAGCGCCGGCGCGCCTGCGATGCCGACGCGCATCGAGATCGCCGGACGCTGGCGCGAGCTGCCGTTCACCGTCGACGCGACGACCGGCGACGTGCTGACCTTTCTCGAGACCGGACAGACCTTTCCCGTGCGAGGCGTCCTCGCATCGGGTGGTGCGCGCATCGAGATCGACGGCGTGGCCGGAGACATCGTCCGCCACCCCGTCGTCGACGCGCACGTCGCGCTGACGGTGCCCTCGCTCGCGCCGTTCGCCGCCTTCGTCGGTGCGCGTCCGCGCGAGTCGAAGGCGATCCGCGCCGAGGGCAGGCTGCGCACGGGCGAGGGAAGCTATGCGCTCGCCGACGCGACGGCTCGCCTGGGCGCGACCGACCTCGTGGGCGAGGCGAGCTGGACACGAGACAGCGAGCGCAGCGTCGTGCGCGCGCGCCTCCACAGCAATTCGACCGACGTCGCCGACCTGCGCTGGCTCGCCGGTTTCGCGCCGGTGCGAGCGCCCGTGGCGGCAAGCCAGGCCGCGGCGGTCTCCGTGGTTGCCGCGTCGGGCGTGCCCGCGCGGGCACGCGTGCTCGACGCCGAGCTCAGCTTCACCGCGCGTCGACTGCATGCGGCAGGCTTTCCCGCGCTGCAGAGCGGCCGGCTCGACGCCGCGCTCGCCGACGGCCACCTGACGGTGTCGGCCTTCGACATTGGCATCGCGCAGGGCCACCTCACCGGCCGCGCCTCCGCCGATCTGCACGGATCGCCGGTGAGCGCCGCCGCCGATGTCACCGCGAGCGGTATTCGCGTCGAGCAGTTCACCCGCGATGCGGCCGGCAAGAGCCGGGTGACCGGCGCTCTGCACGGTCGAGCCTCCCTCAAAGCGCAAGGCGACTCGGCCGCCACGCTGCGCAGCGGCGTCTCCGGCCGCGTCTCGGCATCGCTGGTCGGCGGCACGATATCGAGCCTGCTGGACGCCGAGATGGGCCTGCAGGGCGGCAGGATCCTGCGCGGACTCGTCGCCGGCGCCGAGCCGATCGCGATCCGCTGCGGCGCAGCCACGCTCGACTTCGAACGCGGCGCAGGCAGCATCCGCAGCCTCGCACTCGAGACCGAGCGGACGCGCACCACCGGGACCGGCGCGATCGACGTCGGGCGCGAGACGATCGACGTCGTCCTCACGCCCGAGGCGAAGCAGCCGGGCCTCTTCATCCTCGACCGCTCGATCCGGCTGCACGGGCCGCTGCGCCGGCCGGCGCACGAGCTCGTCGCCCGCGCGCCATCGCCACCCTCGCCGGGTCGTGGCTGCGGCATGTCCTAGAACGGCGGGGAGCAGGGCCCGTGGCCTTGCTCGCCCCGACCATCGGCAAGGCTAGCCCGGAAATTTCGCCAGAAGAGGGTCGGCAGCCTCGTGCTTGCGCGCGTTGTCATAGGTATTCGACGCCAATGACAACCGAGGACTGCCGATGCCAAAGTGTACCGATGGGCGGAATGGATTTGGGCGTATTGGTC
>JBBRZP010000054.1:0-20991 GCA_038236565.1 Burkholderiales bacterium
CCAGCATGCCGCCGAGGTGGGCGAAGTGGGCGACGCCGGAATTGAGCACGTAGGCGCCCTGGTAGAGCTCGAGCAGGCCGTAGAGGGCGACCAGGTACTTGGCCTTCAGCGGAATCACGAAGAAGAGCAGGATGATCCGGTTCGGGAAGATCATTGCGAACGCCAGCAGCAGGCCGAACAGGCCGCCCGACGCGCCGATGGTGGGCGCCGGCGAGCCGAGAAGAGCGTTGACGATCAGCTGCGTCAGCGCGGCCGCGATCACGCTGGCGAAGTAGAACGTCAGGAAGCGGTTGCGGCCCCAGATCTGCTCGAGCTCCGCACCGAACATCCACAGGCCCAGCATGTTGAAGAACAGGTGGTTGAAGTTGCCGTGCAGGAACGAGTAGGTGACGATCTGCCACGGCCAGAAGCCGCCGCCGACCGGCCAGAGCGCGAACGGGCCGAGCAGGTTCGGGCCGAGAAGGTCGCCGAGAAAGAAGATGGCCACGTTCGCGAGCAGCAGGGCCTGCGTGGCGGGAGGAAGCGGGGGCATCGGACGGTCCGGACGGAGTGGCGGCAGGTGGCGACTAGTCTACGGCCCGTATGGCAAACTGCTTCGTTCGCGAGCATCGGCCTCGGTGGCGAAATTGGTAGACGCGCGGGACTCAAAATCCCGTTCCGCGAGGAGTGTCGGTTCGATTCCGACCCGAGGCACCATCGATCGCACCTTCATCCCATGACCGAAGCCACGCCGAACTATCCGACGATCGAAGACCTGATCGGGGCGACGCCCACGGTGCGCCTGATGCGCCTGCCCGGCGCGGAGAACACGGCGCGCGGCAACGTCGTCCTCGGCAAGCTCGAGGGCAACAACCCTGCGGGCTCGGTGAAGGACCGGCCGGCCATCAGCATGATCCGGCGCGCCGAGGAGCGCGGCACGATCAAGCCCGGCGACACGCTGATCGAGGCCACCTCCGGCAACACCGGCATCGCGCTGGCGATGGCGGCGGCGATCCGCGGCTACCGCATGTTGCTGGTGATGCCCGAGGACCTGAGCGTCGAGCGGGCGCAGACCATGAAGGCGTTCGGCGCCGAGTTGATCCTGACGCCGCGCTCGGGCGGCATGGAGTACGCGCGCGACCTCGCGGCGCAGATGGAAAAGGACGGCAAGGGCCATGTTCTCGACCAGTTCGGCAACCCTGACAACCCGCGCATCCACTACGAGACCACGGGCCCCGAGATCTGGAACGACACCGCCGGTCGCGTCACTCACTTCGTGAGCGCGATGGGCACGACCGGCACGATCACCGGCGTGTCGCGCTTCCTGAAGGAGAAGAACCCGAAGGTGCGCGTCATCGGCGCGCAGCCGAGCGAGGGCTCGCGCATTCCCGGCATCCGCAAGTGGCCCGAGGAATACATGCCGACGATCTACGACCCGAAGGCGGTCGACGAGCTCGTCCTGGTGAGCCAGGCCGACGCCGAGGAGGTGACCCGGCGCCTGGCTCGCGAGGAAGGCATCTTCGCCGGCATCTCGGCGGCGGGCGCGTGCTGGGTCGCCCTGCAGATCGCCGCCAGGGTCGAGAACGCGACCATCGTCTTCATCGTCTGCGATCGAGGCGATCGCTATCTCTCCACCGGAGTCTTCCCCGCGTGAGCTTTTCGGTCACGTTCTGTTCGAACTGCGCGACCCGGCTCGAGCCGATCGCGATGGTCGAGGACAGTGGCGAAAAGGTCCGCTTGCGCTGCCCGGCCTGCGGCTGGACGCACTGGAACAACCCGACGCCGGTGCTCGCGGCCGTGATCGAATGCGTCGACCGCGAGGGTCGGATCCTGCTCGCCCGAAACGCCGCCTGGCCGGGCAAGTTCTACGGTCTCGTCACGGGTTTCATGGAAGCCGGCGAGACGCCCGAAGAAGGCATCGCCAGGGAAGTCGGCGAGGAGACTTCGCTCACGGTCGAGGCGCTGTCGCTGATCGGCGTGTACGAGTTCCTGCGCATGAACCAGGTCATCATCGCCTACCACGCGAAGGCGCGCGGCGAGATCGTGCTGTCGCCCGAACTCGTCGAGTACCGGACGGTGGCGCCTGAGCGCGTCAAGTGCTGGCCGGCCGGCACCGGCCGCGCGCTGGCCGACTGGCTCACCTCGCGCGGCATCGAGCCGCAGTGGCTCGAGGTGCCGCCGGGCAAGCGGGCGACCGAGATCGACGTCGATTGAAGAATGAGGCGATGGAAGCGAACAAGGAAATAGATACCCGCGGCATGAATTGCCCGCTGCCGATCCTGAAGGCGAAGAAGGCGCTCGCCGACATGGCCAGCGGAGACGTGCTGAAGGTGATCTCGACCGATCCGGGATCGGTGCGCGACTTCCAGGCGTTCGCGCGCCAGACCGGCAACGAGCTCGTCGAGCAGACCAGCGCCGACGACGAGTTTGTCCACTACCTGCGCCGGCGCTAGACGGCGCGTCGCCGCGCTCAGAGCGCGAGCGACTTCAGGAAAGCGCGAAAGTCCGGGCCGAGCTCGGCGCTCGCCAGCGCCAGCTCGACGTTGGCCTGCAGGAAGCCTTCCTTGCTGCCGCAGTCGTAGCGCTTGCCCTGGTAGCGATAGGCGTAGACCTTCTCGCTCCTGAGCAGTCCGGCGATGCCGTCGGTGAGCTGGATCTCGCCGCCGACGCCGCGCGGCTGCCTGGCGATCTCCTCGAACACGCGCGGCGTGAGGATGTAGCGACCTGCGACGCCGAGACGCGACGGCGCGACGTCAGGCGCGGGCTTCTCGACGATCTTCTCGATGTCGACGAGCCGGTCGCCGACCGCCTTGCCGGCGACGATGCCATAGCGCCTGGTGTGCTCGGCCGGCACTTCCTGCACCGCGATGATCGACGCCTGAAGCGCGTCGAACTGCTCGACCATCTGCGCCAGGACCGGCGGCGTGCCGATCATGAGGTCGTCGGGCAGGATCACCGCGAACGGATGGTCGCCGACGACCTGGCGACCGCAGAGCACCGCGTGGCCGAGGCCGAGCGCCTGCGGCTGGCGCACGAAGACGCACTCCATGTCGTCGGGCTTGACGGCGCGCACGATCGCCAGCAGTTCGGTCTTGTGCGCCTTGACGAGCGCGTCCTCGAGCTCGAAGGTGAGGTCGAAGTGGTCCTCGATCACGCGCTTGTGGCGGCTGGTGACGAACACCATCTCGCGCACGCCGGCCGCGTAGGCTTCCTCGACCGCGTACTGCATCAGCGGCTTGTCGACGATCGGCAGCATCTCCTTGGGCATCGCCTTGGTGGCGGGCAGGAAGCGGGTGCCGAGGCCGGCCACCGGAAAGATCGCGTGTCGCACCAACATCTCTTTACAATCTCTCGAAGTCTTCTTGATTCTTGCACGCAAGGTCGCCCAGCAGGCAACAAGGAACATCTCCGTGGACCTGCTCGTCATCGATCCGATCGACGCCGACGTCGTGCAATGGCTGGCCTCGCGCCATCGCGTGCGCTTCGCACCCGAGCTGGCCTTCTCGCCTCGCGAATTCCGTGCCGCGCTCTACAACGTGCGCGCCGCGATCATCCCGTCGTCGGTGAGCGTGGACACGCAGACGCTCGACTTCGCGCCGGTGCTGCGCGCCATCGGCCGGGTCAGCGCCGGCTCCGAGAACCTCGACCTCGAGGCCTGCGAGCGGCGCCAGGTCGAGGTCGTGCGCAGCGTCACCGCGAGCGCGCGCGCCGAGGCCGAGTTCATCATCGGCGCAATGCTCTCGCTGCTGCGCCGCGTGCCCGTGCGCGCAGCCGACGGCTCGATCGCCGGCCGAGAGCTCGGCGGCTCGACGATCGGGCTGGTCGGCATGCCGCCGGCGGCGCGCACCATCGCCCAGTTGCTCACCACCTTCGAAGTGCACATCCTCGGCTACGACCCGTCGCTGCACGTCAGCGACCGGGCCTGGGACCAATGGCAGGTCGCGCACTCGAGCCTGCGCGAGCTGGTCGAGTGCTCCGACGTCGTCTGCGTCCAGCTCGACTACTTCAGCCGCTACCACGGCCTGATCGGCGACCGCTTCCTGCGCCACTGCAAGCCGAACCAGGTGATCGTGAGCACGGCGCACTCCGGCCTCTTCGACCAGGCCGCGCTTGCGACCGCGCTGAAGAGCGGCAGGGTTGCGGCCGCCTGGCTCGACAGCGTCGAGCCAGGCGCACTCGACCCCGACCGGCCGCTGCACGGCATCGAGACGCTGCAGGTGACGCCGCGCGTCGCGTCGACGACCCGCGAGTCGCGCCAGCGCAGCGCCTGGGCGGTCGCGCGCCGCATCGACGAGCTGCTTCAGGCGCCGGCCAGCGGCGCCGGCGATTTCAGCTCGACGTCTCCAGGCGCGCTCGCTGGTCTCGAAGTCGGCTGACCGTCGACGTGAAGTCGGCGACGCGCTTTTTCTCCTGATCGACCACCGCGGCCGGTGCCCGGCCGACGAAGCTCTCGTTGCCGAGCTTGGCGCTGGCCTTGGCGATCTCGCCGACGAGGCGATCGATCTCCTTCGTCAGGCGCGTCGTTTCGGCGGCCACGTCGATCTTGACCACGAGCGCGATCCGCGTTTCGCCGACGACGGCGATTGGCGAACCGCGCGAGGCGTCGGCGAAGGCGGCGTCGTCGTCGAAGAGCGTGACCTCCGAGAGGCGGGCGAGCGACTTCAGCAGCGGCGTCGCGGCGCGCATGAATTCGCCGTCGCCGATCGCGTTCAGCGGCACGCGCTCGCCCGGCGGCAGCGTCATCTCGCTGCGCAGGTTGCGGCAGCTGCCGACGATCGCCTTGAGCGTCGCGATCCACGCGTCGGCGACGAGATCGATGCGCTCGAGCTGCGCCTTCGGATACGCGGCGACGACGATGCCGTGCGCGACGACGATGCCGTGCGCGTCGTCGATGGCCTTGCGTCCCGCGACCGGCGCAACCCGCTCCCAGAGCTCGGCGGTGATGAAGGGCGTGATCGGATGGAGCAGCCGCAGCACGGTCTCGAGCGTGCGCAGCAGCGTGCGGCGCGTGGCGCGCTGCTCGGCGTCGCTGCCCGACTGCAGCTGGACCTTGGCGATCTCGAGGTACCAGTCGCAGTACTCGTCCCAGACGAAGGAATAGATCGCATGGGCGACCGCGTCGAGCCGGTAGTCGGTGAAGCCTGTCTCGACGGCGGCCTCGACGCGCTGCAGCTCGCCCGTGATCCAGCGGTCGGCCTGGGAGAAGACGAGCCACTGGTGGAACGGCTGGCCCGGCGCGCACTCGGCCTTGGTGTGCTCGGCGAGGCCGCAGTCCTTGTCCTCGCAGTTCATCAGCACGAAGCGGGTCGCGTTCCAGAGCTTGTTGCAGAAGTTGCGGTAGCCCTCGCAGCGCTTCGAGTCGAAGTTGACGTTGCGGCCCAGGCTCGCGAGCGAGCAGAACGTGAAGCGCAGCGCATCGGCGCCGAAGCCGGGGATGCCGTTCGGGAACTCGGCGGCCGTGTCCTTGCGCACGCGCGGCGCGGTCTCCGGGCGGCGCAGCCCGGTCGAGCGCTTCTCGAGCAGCGGCTCGAGGGCGATGCCGTCGATCAGATCCACGGGATCGAGCACGTTGCCTTCCGACTTGCTCATCCGCTTGCCCTGCGCGTCGCGCACCAGGCCGTGGATGTAGACGTCGCGGAACGGCACCTTGCCGGTGAAGTGCAGCGTCATCATGATCATCCGGGCGACCCAGAAGAAGATGATGTCGTAGCCCGTGACGAGCACCGACGACGGCAGGAACAGCTCGAGCTCCTTCGTCTGCTTCGGCCAGCCGAGCGACGAGAACGGGACGAGTGCCGACGAGTACCAGGTGTCGAGCACGTCGGGGTCGCGCGCGAGCGAGCCGGAGTAGCCCGCGGCCTCGGCCTTCCGGCGTGCCTCGTCCTCGCTGCGGGCGACGAAGATCGTGCCGTCGTCGCCGTACCAGGCCGGGATCTGGTGGCCCCACCAGAGCTGGCGCGAGATGCACCAGTCCTGGATGTTGCCCATCCACTGGTCGTAGGTGTTGACCCATTGCGCCGGATGGAACTCCACCGCGCCGGTGTCGACCGCCTCGATCGCCTTGCCCGCGATCGACGTACCGTCCTTGCCGGGCTTGGTCATCGCGACGAACCACTGGTCGGTGAGCATCGGCTCGACGACCTGGCCGGTGCGCACGCAGATCGGCACGGCGTGCTTGTGCGGCACCGCCTTCTTGAGGAAGCCCTGCGCTTCGAGGTCGCGCAGCACGGCCTTGCGCGCGTCGTAGCGGTCGAGGCCGCGGTAGGCGGCCGGACCGTTGTCGTTGATCTTCGCGTCGAGGGTGAAGATCGTGATCAGCGGCAGGCCGTGGCGCAGCGCGACCTGGTAGTCGTTGAAGTCGTGCGCGCCGGTGATCTTCACGCAGCCCGAGCCGAAGTCCTGGTCGACGTAGGCGTCGGCGATCACCGGGATCTTGCGATCGCAGAGCGGCAGGTCGACCAGCTTGCCGACCAGATGCCGGTAGCGATCGTCGTCGGGATGCACGGCGAGAGCGCCGTCGGCGAGCATCGTCTCCGGCCGCGTCGTCGCGATGTGCATGCCGCGCATGGGCTGGCCGTCGGCGTCCGGCTGCGGGCCGTCGCTGAACGGGTAGAGGATGTGCCACATCGTCCCGTCGCGCTCCTCGTTCTCGACCTCGAGGTCGGAGACGGCCGAGCGCAGCACCGGGTCCCAGTTGACGAGCCGCTTGCCGCGGTAGATGAGGCCTTCGTCGAACAGCGAGCAGAAGGTGTCGGTGACGACGGCCGAGAGCCGCTCGTCCATCGTGAAGTACTCGTACTTCCACGACACCGAGTCGCCCATGCGGCGCATCTGGCGCGTGATCGTCGAGCCGCTCGTCTCCTTCCAGTCCCAGACCTGGGCGATGAAGTTCTTGCGGCCCAGGTCGTGGCGGCTGAGGCCGGTGTCCTGGAGCTGTCGCTCGACCACGATCTGGGTCGCGATGCCCGCGTGGTCGGTGCCCGGCACCCAGAGCGTGTTCGCGCCCTTCATGCGCTCGTGGCGCACGAGCGCGTCCATGATCGTGTGCTGGAACGCGTGCCCCATGTGCAGCGTGCCGGTGACGTTCGGCGGCGGCAGCTGGATGGCGAACGACGGCCTGGTCGCGTCGAGCGTCGGATCGTAGACGCCGCTCTCTTCCCAGAGCGGCCCCCAGTGCTCCTCGATGGCGGCGGGGTCGAAGGACTTGGCGAGTTCGTTCATCGGTCCGCGACGAGGATCCCGGCGTTCGGCGCCGTTGCGGCGTCGCCGAGAAGGAAGAGCGAATAGACGCGGCCCGACGTCAGCGTCACGCCGGTCAGCTTCGACAGCACGACCACGCCGGTGCTCGCCTGAACCGTCGCCAGCGCCGCGCTCGAGGCAAGCAGCGAATAGTCCGACGCCGAGCCGAAGGCGATGCTGTCGGCAAGCACGCCGTTGTCCACCGACAAGGACACCGTTCCGGTCGCGCCGTTGAGGCCGTGAACGAGGCGAAGCTTCACCGGCCGCGCCGTGCTCGACGACACGGTGTTGTTGTCAGCGAGCAGAGTGACCGTCGGCACGGAGCCCGTGAGGAGCACCGTGACGTCCGCACCAGGCGCGGCGGTGAGCGGCGCAGCCGGCGCGATCGTCGTGCCGTTGACTTTGACCGTGACCGGTCCTGCGGCGACGAGCTTGTACTGGCCGACGCCTGGCGTCGCGAGTCCGGCGGCGACGGCCGTGCCGTTGACGTCGACGCTCACCGCGCCAGCAGGCGACAGGCTGGCCGCGACCCGCACCCGCGCCGATGTCGTCAGCGCCTGCGCAAGCGCGCCCTGCTGGTCGAGGACGAGGCCGTTGACGAGAAAACCCCCGGCCGTCCGCGCAAGGATGACGGTGACGATGCGCTGGTTCGACAGCACGAGCGACGGGATGTCGAGGCGCAGGTCGGTCCTGTCCCCCGGCGCGGTGACGCAGACGTGGTACGGCGTCGCCGACGCAGTGACTTGGGTGAACGCCGCCTGCAGGCCGGCAACGCCGGTGGCGAACGCCGCCGCGCCGGAGCTCGCGAGGGTCGAGCACGGCGTGGTCACGAGGAAGACGTCGAGCGGACCTGTGTCGCTGCTCGCGGTATTGAAGACGCGCAGCTTGGCGTTTCCGCTGCTCGGGTCGCCTTCCTTGTCGGAAAGCACCGCCATGCCCAGGGAGCCGGCGTTGGAGTAGGCGACGACGGTCTGGAAGTCCTTCTTGGCGAGCGAGGTGCTCGTCGACACGAGCGTGGCGCCGTTGCTGGCGTGCACGTCGAGCGTGTAGTTGCCGTTCCTGATCGCGCCGAAGCCGCTCGTCGTGAGCGGGGTGACGGCGCTGACGACGGCGCTGTTCGCTGCGAACAGGTCGAGCGACGGGAAGTCGCTGGTCGCATTGACGAGTCGAAGGTTGCCGTCGTCGCTCGGCAGCGACCCGCCGCCGCAGGCGCCGAGCAGCGCTGCGAGCGCGAGGGAAAGGAGTCGAAGGATGGAGGTCATGTCAGGTGTCCGATTCACATCAGCAGGTGCTCGCCTGCGTTGTCGCCGCCCAGGATCACGTAGTTCACCTTGCGGATGTCGGCGAGCGTCGTGCCGCCGGCGTAGGAGATCGAGCTCTGCACGTCCTCGCGCATCTCGCGCAGCGTGTCGGCGAGCTTGCCCTTGATCGGCTCGAGGATCCGCTTGCCCTCGACGTGCTTGTACTCGCCCTTGTTGAAGTCCGAGGCCGAGCCGTAGTACTCCTTGAAGAGCTTGCCGTCGACCTCGACGGTCTTGCCCGGCGACTCCTCGTGGCCGGCGAAGAGCGAGCCGATCATCACCATTCCGGCGCCGAAGCGCATGCTCTTGGCGATGTCGCCGTGGTCGCGGATGCCGCCGTCGGCGATGATCGGCTTGGTCGCGACGCGCGCGCACCACTTGAGCGCCGAGAGCTGCCAGCCGCCGGTGCCGAAGCCCGTCTTCAGCTTCGTGATGCAGACCTTGCCCGGGCCGACGCCGACCTTGGTCGCGTCGGCGCCCCAGTTCTCGAGGTCGATCACGGCTTCGGGCGTCGCGACGTTGCCGGCGATGACGAAGGCCTTCGGCAGCTTCGCCTTGATGTGGTCGATCATCCGGTGGACCGTCTCGGCGTGGCCGTGGGCGATGTCGATGGTCACGTAGTCGGCGCCGACGCCGTCGCTCGCGAGGCGGTCGATCACGCCGTAGTCCGCGGGCTTCACGCCGGAGCTGACCGAGACGTACAGGTTCTGCTCGCGCATGCGCCGGGCGAAGGCGACGTTGTCGACGTCGAAGCGGTGCATGACGTAGAAGTAGCCGTTCGCCGCGAGCCACTCGACGATCGGCTCGTCGACGACGGTCTTCATGTTCGCTGGTACGACCGGCAGCGCGAAGCGCCGCGGCCCGAACTCGATCGACGGATCGCATTCGGAACGGCTCTCGACCCGGCACTTGCGCGGCAGCAGCAGGACGTTGTCGTAGTCGAAGATTTCCATGGCGAGCGCGCATTCTATTCAGCGCCTCTCCGGGACATCGTCGCAGCGTCGGTCGTCCGCTCGGCAAGGCGGGACAATACGGCGATGCCCGCTCTCGACCCTCCCGCGTCCCGCCTCCTCGAAGGCCTGAACCCCGAGCAGCTCGCCGCCGTCACGCTGCGACCCGAGCCCGCGCTCATCCTCGCGGGTGCCGGGTCCGGCAAGACGCGCGTGCTGACGACGCGCATCGCCTGGCTGATCCAGACCGGCCAGCTCTCGCCCGGCGGCGTGCTCGCGGTCACCTTCACCAACAAGGCGGCGAAGGAGATGCTGACGCGTCTCGACGCGATGCTCGCGATTCCCGTGCGCGGCATGTGGGTCGGCACGTTCCACGGCCTGTGCAATCGCTTCCTGCGCGCGCACTGGAAGCTCGCGGCGCTGCCGCAGGGCTTTCAGATCCTCGACTCGAGCGACCAGCTCTCGGCCGTCAAGCGCGTGATGAAGGCAATGAACCTCGACGAGGAGCGTCACGTCCCGAAGCAGGTGACGTGGGCGATCGCGGCCGCCAAGGACAACGGCCTGCGCGCGAAGGACATCGAGGTGAAAGACGAGCAGAGCCGTGTCCTGGCGCAGGTCTACGACGCCTATGACCAGCAATGCCAGCGCGAGGGCGTCGTCGACTTCGCCGAGCTGATGCTGCGCACCTACGAGCTGATGCGCGACAACGGGCCGCTGCGCGAGCACTACCAGCGGCGCTTCCGCCACATCCTGGTCGACGAGTTCCAGGACACCAACAAGCTGCAGTACGCGTGGCTGAAGATGTTCGCCGGACCGCCCGAGCACGGCTGCGCGCTGTTCGCGGTCGGCGACGACGACCAGAGCATCTATGCGTTTCGCGGTGCGCAGGTCGGCAACATGGCTGCGCTCGAGCGCGAGTATCGCGTGAAGACCGTGATCAAGCTCGAGCGCAATTACCGTTCGTACGGGAACATCCTCGACGCCGCCAACGAGCTCATCTCGCGCAACTCGCGCCGGCTCGGCAAGAACCTGCGCACCGAGGCCGGGCCGGGCGAGCCGGTGCGCGTGCACGAGGCGCCGGGCGATTTCGCCGAGGCACAGTGGTTCATCGAGGAGGCGCAATCGTTGCACCGCGACGGAGTGCCGCGCCACGAGATCGCGCTGCTCTACCGCAGCAACGCGCAGAGCCGCGTCATGGAGAGCGCGCTCTTCAACGCACACATCCCGTACAAGGTCTACGGGGGCCTGCGCTTCTTCGAGCGCGCCGAGGTCAAGCACGCGCTCTCGTACCTGCGCCTGATCGAGAACCCGAACGACGACACGAGCTTCCTGCGCGTCGTCAATTTCCCGGCGCGCGGCATCGGCGCGCGCACGATCGAGCAGATCCAGGACGCGGCGCGCGCGAGCGGCAGGAGCCTCTGGCAAAGCGTCGGCTCGCTCGCCGGCAAGGGCGGCAACAACCTGGTCGGGTTCACGATCAAGGTCGACGCGATGCGCGAGGCGACGCGCGGGCAGACGCTGCGCGAGATCATCGTCCACATGCTCGACGCGTCGGGCCTCGTCGACTTCTACAAGGCCGACCGCGAAGGCAAGGAGCGGCTCGAGAACCTCGAGGAGCTCGTCAACGCCGCGGAAGCGTTCGTGACGCAGGAAGGATTCGGCAAGGACGCGGTCGCGCTGCCTGTCGACGAGGCGAGCGGCGGGGGGCCCGGCCTGTACCGCGGCGAGATCGGCAAGGCCGAGTTCAACACGCCCGGCGCCGAGATCGTGAAGACGGGCGAGATCATCGCGCCGCCGCGCCTCGTGCCCGACGCCGAGACCGGCGAGATCATGTCGCCGCTCGCCGCCTTTCTGACGCACGCGTCGCTCGAGGCCGGCGACAACCAGGCGCAGGCCGGACAGGACGCGGTCCAGCTGATGACGATCCACTCTGCCAAAGGCCTCGAGTTCGACTGCGTCTTCATCTCGGGCCTGGAGGAAGGCCTCTTCCCGCACGACAACTCGGCGAGCGACCTCGACGGCCTAGAGGAAGAGCGGCGGCTCATGTATGTCGCGATCACCCGCGCGAGGAAGCGCCTCTACCTCAGCTTCTCGCAGACGCGCATGCTGCACGGCCAGACGCGCTACAACGTCAAGAGCCGCTTCCTCGACGAGCTGCCCGAGTCGGCGCTGCGCTGGCTCACGCCGCGCAATCAGTCCTTCGGCTCCGGATTCGCGCGCGAGTACAGCGCGGCGTGGTCGCGCGGATCGGGGCTGCAGTCGATCGTCGGCACCGGCCGAACCGAGCCGCGCTACGGCGCGCCCGCGCCGATGCTGCCCAAGGCTCCGTCGCACGGTCTGCGGCCGGGGCAGGGCGTGTTCCATACCAAGTTCGGCGAGGGCGTCGTCGTCACGCTCGAAGGCGGCGGCGAGGACGCGCGCGCGCAGGTCAACTTCGGCCGCCACGGCATGAAGTGGCTCGCGCTCAGCGTGGCCAAGCTGACGCCGGTCGATTGAGCCATCGCGAAGGCGACATCACAGGAGACATCCCATGCACACCAATCGACCCTTCTTCGTCCTGGCGGCGCTCGCGCTGGCCGGCTGCGCGTCCGGACCGCAGCTCGACGCGCAGTGGAGCGACCCGCAGCTCGGCGTCGGCTACCTGCGCGGCGCGCGCGTGCTCGTCGCCTGCGACGCGGCCGAGATCGTCGTGCGCCAGATCTGCCAGGACCAGCTCGCCGGCGAGGTCGTCGCACGCGGCGCGTCGCCGGTGTTCGCGGCGCCCAGCGTCGCGATCGCGACCGATCGCGCCATCGACGGCCAGCTCCTGCCGGCAGCGCGCGCCGCGGGGGCGAAGGCGATCATGGTCATGACAGTCGCGGTCGCGGTCAACGACGTCAGTCCGGGTTTTTCGATCGGCATCGGCGGCTTCGGCTTCGGTGGCCACACCGGCGGCGGCGTCGGCGTCTCGGCGCCGATCGGCGGCGGCAAGGTCACGTCTGGCTATTCCGCGAACAGCCGCGTCACCGACGTCGCGAGCGGACGCCTCTTCTGGACCGCGAAGGCGACGTCGTCGCCGTCGAGCGACGTCAACGCGCAGATGGGCGATCTGTCGAAGGCTGTGCTCGGCGCCGCCGACAAGGCCGGCCTGTTCTGACGACTGCGTCGGCGACGTCTCAGCGCGCGCCGACGCCGCGCTGCCGGCGACGCGCCGCGGCGACAACGGCCAGGCCGCCCAGCAGCAGCGCATATGTCTCGGGCTCGGGCACGGCCGAGACGAGGATGTTGCCGCGGATCTCGCCGCCGCCGAACTGCGCGGTGTGGAAGTTGATGTAGGCGCGGCCGTTGAGGATGTTGTCGAGTTGGGCCGCGAAGGTCGTGTTGTTGCCCTCCGGCGCGTCCCACTTGCCGCTGAACGTGCCGCCGACGCCGCTCGCGAACGGCGTGAAGACCGCATCGTTCGGGTTGTTGTCGTTGAGCGGTGCGCCGAAGAAGCCCCAGACGACCGGGCCGTTGGTCGTCGGAATGACGGCCGGGCCGGCGTGGATGTGCGCGGCGGCGAGGTTGTCGTTCAGGTCCGCGCTCTGCGTCCCGTTGACGTCGATGCCGAAGATCGTCGCGCTGAACGTCATCGAGGTCATCGCGTCGTTGATGACGAAGCTCGCGATGCCCGACGACGCTCGCGGCGCTCCGGCGGAGGTCGTCGGATGGGTGCCGGGGTTTTCGGCGGCGTTGGTGATCGTCGCGGTCAGGAAGGTGACGGCGGATGCGCTGGCAGCGCAGATGGAACAGGCCAGGGCGATGGCGAGCTTGAGCATGGCGACCTCGTCTTGAAGCTGGAGCCGGGCAATGTGCGCCGGCGTCCGTGGCTTGTCAATCTCGGGACTCAGGCGGCGGCGGGGCCCGGCTTGCCGGCGTCGACGACGAAGCGCGCGACCGTGACGACTTCGCTCGCCGGATCCACAGGACGGACGACCGCCTGCAGGCGCGCGGTCATCTGCTTCGGGCCGAGGTCGAAGCTCATGTAGCCGCGCTGGTCGCCGCGCGCATAGCGGATGTGCGGGTTGAACTCGCGCGCCGCGTCGATCTGCGACTGCGGCAGCGACAGGCTGGTGATCGACGTGCCGCAGAACTCGCTCGCGACGACCGGCGACTTCGGATCGTCGTAGTCTGGCTTGAGGTCCGCGACGTAGTGGCTGTGGACGTCGCCGCCGAGGACGACGACGCCGGGCACCCTCTTCGCCGCGACCGTCCCGAGCAGGCGGTTGCGCGATGCCGCGTAGCCGTCCCAGCCGTCGGTCCAGTAGACGCCACCGCCGATGGCGGAATCGGTCCAGGCGAAGCGCGCCATCAGCGTCTGCTGCGCCACCAGGTTCCAGGGCCGCGACAGGTCCCAGCCGTCGGCGAGCCAGCGCTCCTGCTCGCGGCCGAGGAGGCTGCGTACGGGATCGACGAGGGCCGCGCACTGCGCCAGCACCGCCGTGTTCGAGCCGCCGCGGCCGGGCTTCGGGCAGGCCTGCACGTCGCGGTACTGGCGATCGTCGAGCAGGTGGATGCGCGCCAGCCTGCCCCAGTCCAGCCGGCCGACGATGCGCATGTCGGCGTCGACCGGCCGCGATGCCTTCGCGAACGGCATGTGCTCCCAGTAGGCGCGGTACGCGGCGGCGCGCCGGGCGCGCGTGTCGATGGCGAGGCTCTCGCCCTGCACGTTGGCGTAGTCGTTCGAGACCTCGTGGTCGTCCCAGACCAGGAGCCACGGCGCCGCCGCGTGCGCGGCCTGCAGGTGCGGATCGCTCTTGTGCGTCGCGTAGCGGGCGCGGTACTGATCGAGCGTCAGCGCGACGCCGCCTTCGACGCGGCGCACCGGGTCCTTGCGCGTCGCGTACTCGTAGATGTAGTCGCCGAGGAACATGACGAGGTCGTGCTGCTCCTCGGCGACGTGGCGCCACGCCGCGTAGTGGCCGACGTCGTAGCGCTGGCAGCTCGCGATCGCGAAGCGCAGCGTCGCCGCGGCGTCGGCGGCCGGCGCCGTGCGCGTCCGGCCGACGGGACTCTGCTGGCCGAGCGCCGTGAAGCGGTACCAGTACCAGCGCCCCGCCTCGAGCCCGGCCGGCTCGGCATGGACGCTGTGCGCCCACGCTGCCTCGGCGCGCTCCTCGCCCTTCGCGACGATGCGCTGGAACTGCTCGTCGGCGGCGAGTTCCCAGCGCACGTCGACACTGTCGGGCAGTTCGCTGCCCAGGAGCCGCGTCCAGAGGACCATGCCGTCGGCGCGCGGCTGACCGGAGGCGATGCCGAGGGTGAATCGATCGGTGTCGGCAGCGCGCGGCGCGCTTGCGAGCCGCGGGGACGCGACGAGCGCTGCGGCGCCGCGAAGAAGAAGACGACGCGGCGCGCTCGGCACGACGCGGCTCATGCTCACACCCCGACTTCGTCGATCTCGCGGTAGACGTCGCGCAGCCACATCTTGACGCGCTGGCGGTCCATCAGGCCGAGGCCGCTCGCGTCCTTGTCGGAGGCCTTGGCCTTCCAGAAGGTGCTGCTCGCGCTGTCGATCTTCTGGATCGCGTGCTCGTTGAGCTTCTTCACGGTGACGACGTGCGCGCCCATGCCGATCGCACGCGCCTGCTCGCCCGATTGCTCGAGGCCGCTGAAGTCGGAGCCGCGCACCTGGTTGCGGACGAGGACGTAGTTCATGCCAGTGCCGAAGCGGTCGAGCACGCGCCTGAGCAGGTCGACCGAGTCCTTGCCGGTGTCCATCACGTGCCAGTAGAAGAGCTTCATGCCGAGCTCGTCGGCGAGGCCGATGACGCCGGCGTCTTCCATCCAGGTGGCGAGCGGGTCGTGGGTCTGCGCCGCGAGGTCGACGAGGATGCGCCGGCCGGGCTGGTCGACTGCGGCCTCGACGATCGCGTCGAGCGACTCGATCCTGTCGATCGCCACCGGCGACGCGAACGCCGAGTAGAAGCGCATCAGCGCGCCGTGCGAGCGGTCGGTGTCGAAACCGAGGAAGGGCAGCTCCTTGTCGATCAGGTACTGGGCGAGGACGCGGGCCATCAGCGACTTGCCGACGCCGCCCTTCTCGCCGCCGATGAAATGGATGTTGGTGGTCATCGATGGAATCGTTACTTGGCAGGCGCCGGCGGGCTGCCGGGCACTGCGAGGTCGATCGTCTTCTCGACGACCTTGCCGGCGACCTTCACGGTCGTGCCGACGACGGCGCCGCCGACCGAGATCGCCGCGCCTGCCGCCGCACCGGCGACGCTCACCACCGCGCAGCCCGGGCTGGCGAGCACGCCGACGAGCAGCGTCGCGACAAGGACGGCACGCTCATGCCGACGCGGGCGAAGGGTCGAGGCCATGGCAAAGATTGTGGACCAAGCTCCGCGCCGCGGCCCCGACTTTGCAACCCTCCGTCGCGCCCGAGCATCGGCAATCTGTCACGTGGCATGCGCTCAGCCGCGGCCGATGAAGGGCATGCGCGTCGCCATGATGGTCATGAACTGGACGTTGGCGTCGAGCGGCAGGTTGGCCATGTGGACGACGGCGTCGGCGACGTGCCTGACGTTCATGGTCGGCTCGACTGCCATCGTGCCGTCGGCCTGCGGCACGCCCTTCTTCATGCGCTCGGTCATCTCGGTCGCCGCGTTGCCGATGTCGATCTGGCTGCAGGCGATGTCGAAGGCGCGGCCGTCGAGAGAGGTCGCCTTGGTCAGGCCGGTGATGCCATGCTTGGTCGCGGTGTACGGCGAGCTGAACGGCCGCGGCGTGTGCGCCGAGATCGAGCCGTTGTTGATGATCCTGCCGCCGCGCGGCGACTGACTCTTCATCAGGACAAATGCCTGCTGCGTGCAGAGGAAGGGCGCCGTGAGGTTGATCGCGACGACGTTCTGCCACTGCTCGACCGTGAGTTCCTCGAGCGGCACCGGCGGCGCGCCCATGCCGGCGTTGTTGAAGAGCACGTCGAGGCGGCCGAAGGCGTCCTTGGTCTTCGCGAACAGCGCCTTCACCGCAGCGGGATCGGTGACGTCGGTCGGCACGGCAAGCGCGCGGTCGACGCCGTCGCCGGTGGCGGCGGCGCGCGTCGCTTCGAGCGCGTCGGCGCGGCGTCCGGCGAGGACGACGTGAAAGCCCGCGGCGAGCAGGGCGAGCGCGGAGGCGCGGCCGATGCCGCTGCCGGCACCGGTGACGAGGGCGACTTTCTTCATGGCGAACCTTTCGTGAACGGGTCGGGGTCTGGGTCCCCGCTCGCCGCGATGTCGGTGGTGGCGAAGCAGTCGGCGAAGGTGAACCAGAGGCTGGCGTAGAAGATGGTCGAGAACACCAGCGTGAGCGGCGTCGCGACGAGCGTGAAGCGCTGCGCGCCAAACAGGCCGACGCCGAGGCTCACGATCGCGAGCAGCAGCAGCCAGAGCGCCATCCACGCCAGGCCGTAGACGA
Source organism: Burkholderiales bacterium (assembly GCA_038236565.1). Classification (GTDB taxonomy): domain Bacteria; phylum Pseudomonadota; class Gammaproteobacteria; order Burkholderiales; family Burkholderiaceae_C; genus Schlegelella_A. The sequence goes on from JBBRZP010000054.1 coordinate 16,889, forward strand.
GGAACGCGCCCTTGTTGCGCCAGAGCGCGACGGTGCTGAAGAAGAGCGACTTGGCCCAGCTCTGCCCGCCCCAGTAGATGAGCGCCGGCGCATGCCAGAACGGCACCGAGAGCGCGCCCGCGAAGACGAGACGCAGCAGCAGTCCGAGCTGCAGGCGCGGATCGCCGACGCGCGCGGCCGCCGACTCCGGAGTCGTCTTCGCGTCGGGCAGGGTGTCGAAGAACGCCTCGAGCGCGCCGCCGTCGAAGACGCCGGCGAGCCAGAAGACGAAGAAGGTCGCCGCGGCGTAGACCAGGCCGAGCTTGAGCAGCGCGACCAGGCGCGGCCGGCCGGCGCGGCCGAGCTCGATCAGCGCCGCCGGCATCGGCCCGGTGCCGGCGGCAGCGAGGCGGCTCGCGATCATGAACAGCAGCGACCCCGTCGGCGGCAGGACGAGCAGCGCGACCGTGCCGACGACGGGGATGAGCCCGAGCAGCAGGAAGACGAAGAGGCACGCGACGAAGAGCGAGGCGAAGCCGAGCGGCTGGCGCATGAAGACCTGGAAGGCGCGGCGCACCCAGTCGAGGCCGCGGCGCGGCGCGACGATCTGCAGCTTCATGTGCTGGCCGCCGCGGCCGGCCGGACCGGATGCCACGGCGTCTCGCGCCGCTGCGCCAGGACGCGCTCGAAGTGTGCCGGGTCGTGCGCCTTCAGCATCACCGCGTCGCGCGGCAGGTGCGCGTCCCAGACGCGCGAGAGCCAGAAGCGGAACGCGGCAGCACGCATCAAGGCCGGCATCAGCCGGACTTCGGCGCTTTCGAGCGCGCGCACCGATTCGTAGGCGGCGACGAAGGCGGCGGCGCGCTCCTCGTCGAGCCGGCCGGTGTCGAGATCGATGCACCAGTCGTTCAGCGCCACGGCGATGTCGTAGAGCAGCGTGTCGACGCCGGCAAAGTAGAAGTCGAAGACGCCGGCGAGGGTCGCGCCGTCGAACATCACGTTGTCGCGGAACAGATCGCCGTGGATCGCGGCGCGCGGCAGCGTGCCGTACGCCGACGAGGCGGCCAGGTGGCGCTGGTACGCGAGCTCGTCGAGCATCATGTCCGCCCGGGCCGCGTCGAGGTAGGAAACGACGACGGGAACCGTCTCGATCCACCAGTCGAGGCCGCGCAGGTTCGGCTGCGACGGCGTGAAGTCGCGTGCGGCCAGGTGCATGCGCGCGAGGAGGCGGCCGACGCCGGCGCAATCGGCGGCGTCGGGCGCGAGGTGATGCTCGCCGGGCAGCCGGTCGACGACCGCTGCGGGCTTGGCCCGCAGCGCATGGACGAGGGATCCGCTCGCGTCGGCGTGCGGCCCGGGAACCGGCAGGCCGTGGTCGGCCAGGTGCTTCATGAGCTGCAGGTAGAACGGCAGCTCCTCGGCGCTCAGCCGCTCGAACAGCGTCAGCACGTAGCGGCCGGTCGGGGTATCGGCGAAGTAGTTGGTGTTCTCGATGCCGCCGGCGCACGGCGCGAAGCTCTGGAGCGGGCCGAGCGCCAGGCGATCGATCAATGTCGCCGCTTCGTCGAACGACACCTCGGTGTAGACCGCCATCCGCAAGAAGTCAGAAACGCAGGACGTTCCAGACCCGCTTGCCCGCAGCGCCGCCCAGGCCGACGATGCCGCCGTCGGCGACGTCGCGCGAGCCGTCGTGGGTCAGCACCTCGTAGTTCGGCGCACGGCCCTTGTTGTCGACGATGATTTTCTGCAGCTGGCCGCGCACGCGCAACTCCTCCACCTTGGAGAGGCGCTCGTCGATCACGGTCCGCTGGATCGCCGGCTCGCCGGCGCGCAGTCGATCGACGTCGGCGCTCTCGGCGAGCGGCGCGGCCGGGGCCCGCACTGTGATCGCGGCCGGCGCCGCGGGCGGCGGCGGCACCGCGTCGGCGGCGCGCGCGACGGTGGCCGCGAGCACGACCGCACAGGCGGCAACGAGAGTGGCGGCGCGCGTGTTCATGGCCCGATTCTAGGCCGCGCTCCGGGGCGGCGAGCGTGGCCCTTCCATCACAATGGGCTGCATGGTGGACAGGACCCTGCTGCTCGTCGACGGCTCGAGCTACCTCTATCGCGCCTACCACGCGCTGCCCGACCTGCGCGGCCCCGGCGGCGTGCCGACCGGCGCGATCCGCGGCGTGGTCTCGATGATGAAGCTCCTGCGCGAGCAATATCCGGCCGCGCACGGCGCCTGCGTCTTCGACGACAAGGGCAGGACATTTCGCGACGATCTTTACCCCGAGTACAAGGCGACGCGCACGGCGATGCCGGACGACCTCGCGCTGCAGATCGAGCCCATCCACGAAGCTGTCAAGCTGCTCGGCTGGCCGGTGCTGACCGTTCCCGGCATCGAGGCCGACGACGCGATCGGCACGATCTCGTGCATGGCCGCCAAGGGCGGCTTCCAGGTCGTGATCTCGACCGGCGACAAGGACCTGGCGCAACTCGTCGGCCCGAACGTCACGCTCATCAACACGATGAGCCAGGAAAGGCTCGACGTCGAGGGGGTTGCCGCCAAGTTCGGCGTGCCGCCGGAGCGCATCGTCGACTACCTCGCGCTCATCGGCGATGCGGTCGACAACGTTCCGGGCGTCGAGAAGGTCGGCCCGAAGACGGCGGCCAAGTGGCTGGTCGAGCACGGCTCGCTCGAAGGCGTGATGGCGGCGGCGCCGACGATGAAGGGCGTCGTCGGCGAGAACCTGAGGAAGGCGCTCGACTGGCTGCCGCAGGGGCGAAGGCTCGTCACCGTCGTCACCGACTGCGACCTGTCGGGCCACGTCATGGGCTGGCCCGAGTTCGACGCGCTGACGCTGCGCGAGATCGAGGTCGAGCCGCTGCTCGCGCTCTACGACCGTTTCGGCTTCGCGTCGATGCGGAAGGACCTCGAGGTCTCGCTCGGCCGCGCGCCGACGGCCGCGGCGCCTGCGGCGCGTGCCGCGTCGTCGACGTCGGCGATGGTCGACGTGCCAGACGCAGTGCCGTCGGAAGACATCGTCAGGAACTACGAGACCGTGACGACGCTCGAAGCGCTCGACGCCTGGGTCGCGCGCGTCGAGGCGGCCGAGCTGACGGCGCTCGATCTCGAGACCGATTCGCTCGATCCGATCCGGGCGCGTGCGATCGGCCTGTCGCTTTCGGTCGCGGTCGGCGAGGCCTGCTACATCCCGGTCGCGCACGACTATGCCGGCGCGCCCGACCAGCTGCCGCTCGAGACGGTGATCGCGCGGCTGCGGCCGTGGCTCGAGAACGCGGCCGCGGCCAAGGTCGGCCACAACACGAAGTACGACGCGCACGTGCTGGCGGGCGCGGGCGTCGCCGTCGCCGGCTACGCGCACGACACGATGCTCGAGAGCTACGTGTACGAGGCGCACAAGTCGCACACGCTCGAGAGCCTCGCCTTTCGCCATCTCGGCCGCACCGCGCTGACCTACGAGGAGGTGTGCGGCAAGGGTGTCAACCAGATCCCCTTCGCGCAGGTCGAGATCGGCCGCGCCGCGACCTACGCGTGCGAGGACGCCGACATGGCGCTGCACGTGCACCAGGCGCTCTGGCCGCGCATCGAGAGCGATGCGGGGCTGCTCGACGTCTATCGCCGGATCGAGATGCCGACCTCGGACGTGCTTGGCCGGATCGAGCGCGTCGGCGTGCTGATCGACTCGGCGCGGCTCGCGGTGCAGAGCCAGGAGCTCGCCGAGCGCATTTCGACGCTCGAGCGGGAAGCGTTCGCGATCGCCGGCCAGCCGTTCAACCTCGGCAGTCCGAAGCAGATCGGCGAGATCCTGTTCGTCAAGCTCGGCCTGCCGGTGGGCAGGAAGACCGCGAGCGGCGCGCCGTCGACCGACGAGGACGTGCTGCAGGAGCTCGCCGCCGACTACCCGCTGCCCGGCAAGCTCCTCGAGCACCGCAGCCTCTCGAAGCTGAAGGGCACCTACACCGACAAGCTGCCGGCGATGGTCAACCCGAAGACCGGGCGGGTGCACACCAACTACGCGCAGGCCGTCGCGGTCACCGGAAGACTGTCGAGCAACGATCCGAACCTGCAGAACATCCCGGTCCGCACGGCCGAGGGGCGGCGCATCCGCGAGGCCTTC